>SKNW01000101.1 GCA_007120305.1 Gemmatimonadota bacterium
CATCCGGGCGGTTCGGGACGACGATCCGGAGCGCCTGCGGACGCTGGAGGCCAGGGGGCTCGTCCCCGGCGTCCACCTGGCGGTGGAGGGGCGCAGCACCCCGGGTGGCCCCCTGACCGTGCGTCTCGGCGGTCCGGAAGGCGAGCCCCAGGCGGTGGGCCCCCAGCTGGCTGGCCGGATCTGGATCTCCGCCGCCCGCGAGGACGACCAGTGACCGGCGGGAAGAGAGCCGGGCCGGCGGGCACGGGCGACCCGGCAGGCAGGGTCGGTCCGGCAGAGCATCTCGACCCTTCAGGGAAGCCTGACCCGAGGAAGGCCGGTGCCTCTCCCCCTCGACCACTGGTGGTGGGCGTGGCCGGAGGGAGCGGGTCGGGAAAGACCACGGTGGTCCGCGAGATCCTCCATGGGCTCTGTCCCGACCGGGTCAGCGTCGTCCACCACGACGCCTACTACCGGGACTATGCCCATCTCCCCCAGGACGTCCGGGCCACCATCAATTTCGACCACCCCGACTCGCTGGAAACCGAGCTTCTCGAATCCCACCTCCGCACCCTCCTGGCGGGAGAGGCGATCCAGATGCCGGTGTACGACTTCACCACGCACACCCGGACTGCGCAGACCGTCCCGGTCCGGCCCACCGAGGTCATGATCGTGGACGGAATCCTGGTGCTCGCCGAGCCGTCGCTCAGGAAGCTCATGGACATCCGCATCTTCGTGGACACGGATGCAGACCTGCGCTTCATCCGGCGCCTTGACCGGGACATCCGGGAGCGGGGGCGCTCCCTGGAGTCGGTGGTTCAGCAGTACCTGGAGTCGGTCCGCCCCATGCACATGGACTTCGTCGAGCCCTCCAAGCGCTGGGCCGACGTGATCATCCCCGTGGGCGGAGAGAACCGCGTGGCCATCGACATGGTCGTGGCGAAGCTGGCCTCCATCGTCTGAGGTGGTCGGGCCACCGGGCACCGGGCACTGGGCACGGCACCAGGCGCCCACCCCGACGAGCTCCGCCCTCAGGGGAGACAGGGCGGGATGCCGGCCGCGTCACGGGTGGTGAAGCCGAAGCTCCGGTTGACAATGCCTCCCACCACCCCGGTCCCATCGCCGAAGAGGGAAGGCACGCGAATCGTGCCGGAGGGATTGAAGTTCCCGCCCCGGTTCCAGTTCACCGAGTTTCTCCCCTGTGCACTCACGATGATCTCTCCCTCCACTTCGCCCAGCGCCGGGAGTCCCTGCTGCAGGGCGACCAGGACGTCCCGGTCGTTGGAGAAGCGGTTGAAGATGCCGAACTGGGAGGGGAAGATGATCTCCGTGTCGCTTTCGGAGATGGAGAGCCCGAGGAGGATCACCGGGTCGCTGGGGACGCTGATCCCTTCGGGTCCCAGCGCCGACTTTAGCCCGAAGATCTCGGCCTCGGGCACGTAGGCCCGGGCACCCTCCGCCACCGACCAGCGAATGGGCAGGAGCTGGTTCGGGACGATCCGGCAGCGGGGCGCCCCCGGGACCGGCTGCAAGACCCGGAAGTCTCCGGGGAGGGTGACCGCCCCCTGGATCATCCGGTTGTCCCGAAGATCCACCTCCACGCGGTAGCGCCCTCCCGGGCGGACCACCTCCGCGGCCCTGGCATCCAGAAGAAGGCACACGGCGTCGAACTCGGGCGGAAGGGCCCCCTCGGCGCACTCGAAGATCGGCGCCGGCGAGAAGAACACCGTGAGACCCTGGCTGTCCGTAACCCGGACCCGGGCCCGCTCCAGGTCCACGCGCCCCTCTCCCGGCGTCTGGTGGAGGAGCGCGGCCCCCTCGGGGAGGTCATTCGTCACCCGAAGGTAGATCTCGGCCACGACCCGCGCCTCGGGCTGCTCCACGGTGATCTGGGCGACCTCGCATCCCGCCAGAAGCAAGGCCCAGGCGACGAGGCCCAGGACCCCGCGGCCACCTCGCCTGGCTGCCACGCGCCCCGAAGTCCTCCACGGCCCCATCAGAACGCCACCTCCACGCCCAGCGTGGGAAGGACGGGAAACATGGTCAGGCCGGACCGGGTCGCAGGAATCTCGCTGAAGTCGTAGAAGTAGAAGAGCACGTTGGGCTGGTTGTACACGTTGAGGATGTTCAGGTACGGAGTGACTCGCCCCCAGCGCGGCCGGAACTCCCGTCGGGCCGAAAGGTCCAGGCGGTGGTACACCGGGTAGCGCTCCCCATTGCGGGGGCCCAGCAGGATGGCGGTGAGTCCCTCGCCCTCCCCCTCCACCACCTCGGCGTCGTCCTCGGGGCTCCAGCGCAGGCGGCCGCCGCGGGTCTGACGCGGACCGAACTGGGGGTAGCTGGCCACGGGCCGGGTAAAGGGGAGCCCGGTCCCAACGTGCCACCGAAGGCCTCCGTCCCAGCCTCGTCCCAGGGGGAAGCGGAGCACCAGGTCCGCGTCCAGGCGGCGGTCGAACAGCGGCGCGTAGGTCACCTCGGGCCGGGGATCCTCGCCGGAGAAGACGTCGGGAAAGGTACGGTCCGCCTTCAGAAGCGACAGGGCCAGGGAGCCCTGGATGCGGCCCGATCGGCGCTCCAGCATGGCATCGGCCCCGACGGCCCGCCCGCGGCCCAGGAGGTAGACGTCATCGGGGTCGTTGGGGTCGTTTACCGGGTTCTGGGTAAGCACGCCCTCGAACCCCCGGAGGAAGGCATCCGCGGAGAGGAACCAAGCGTCCCCCACGAACATCTCCACGCCCACCTGGACCTGGTCCGACACCACGTGGGGAATCGCCGTAGCCGAGGTCACCCAGAAGTCGATGCCCAGGGGGAGTTCCTCGTCGCGGAGCGAGTGCACGAACTGGGTGTACCGCCCCGCTGAAGCCTTGACCGCCAGGTCCCCGTCGGCGAGAAAGCGCCGGACGGCGAGACGGGGCGCCGGCTCGAGGATGCTCACCCCGCCCCCCTCCCACCCCTCGATCCGAAGACCGGTGTCCACGCTCCAGGTCCCCGGGCTGCGCCATGTCCCCTGGAGCCAGGAGGCCGTATTCCAGCCACGAGCCCCTGCATCTCCGAACACGGTTCCCCCGGTCTCGGCGAAGTTGGCCCAGTCGTAGCGGTCGGCTGCCACCCCTGCGCCCACTTCCCACCCCCCGCCCACCGGGAGCGGCCCCTCGAGCGCCAGGGTCACCTGGTCCACCCGGCTGCTGAAGAAGGAATCGTCGAAATCGTCAAAACGCAGCTGGGTGTCGAAGCGGGTGACGCCAGCCCGGGCCTCGAGCTGGCCTCCGCCGTCGAACCCCCGCAGCCACCGGGTCCCCACCATCCGGTTCCCCCAGCGCCAGTCGATGCGAAGCGGGAAGTCCTCCGCATCGAGTCGCCCCAGGTCCAGCACGTCGGATCCGCTGTAGGCCGAGATCGTCCACCGGGAGCCCCCGGGCGTCCATGCCTCGAAGATCCCCTGCAGGTCCGTGATGGCGTAGGGGATCTCCGTCACCGGTCGAAGGAGCTGGTCCACGTAGGACCGGCGAGCGGAGAGGCGCCAGCGGACGGACTGGAGGCCCAGCCCATCGCGAAGCCCCTCCCTCATTCCCCCGGAGAGGGTGGCCCGGGCGGCCAGGAGCGAGACCCCGGCATCCAGGGCCGTTTCGCCGCGTCCCGGGTCCGACTCCACCCGGAGCACCGACGAAACACGCCCTCCGTACCGCGCCGGAAAACCGCCGGAAGCCAGCTCCACCCTGTCCACCATGTCGCCGTTGAAGACGGAGAAGATGCCGCCCAGGTGGAAGGGATTGAAGATGGGGAAGCCGTCCAGCAGAATGAGATTCTGGTCGGAGGAGCCCCCACGGACGTGGAAGGCGGCGCTGAAATCCGTGGGCGAAAGGACCCCGGGGAGCACCTCCAGCGCACGGATCGGATCCGCCTCGGCGAGGCCCGGGAGGCTCCGGATGTCCGAGCCGGCGAGTTCCCGGATCGTGATCCCCGTCTCCACCTCGAAGCGGCTGCGGGCACGGCTCCGATCCCCCTCCACCTCCACGCCGCGAAGCTCCACGGCCACCTCCCGGAGGACCACGTCCACCTGCACACGGCCCTCGGGGGGAATGCGGACCCGGACCTCCACCGGCTCGTAGCCGATTCGGAGAAAGCGGACCACGGCCTCCGGCGCGGCCACCGGCTGGGCCCGGAAGTATCCCGTCGCATCGGTGGTCACCGTCCGGAGCACCCGCTCCCCGTCGGCCGAGAGGATCACCACCGATACCACCCGGAGCGGCACGCCCTCCGCATCCCGGACCCGCCCTTCAATCCCCCCGGCCATCACGGAAAGAGTCTCGGGAGGGACTGCGGCCGGAAGGCTGGCCGGAACACCGGCCAGGAGGCACCCCAGGAGCCAGCCCGGCAGGTGGACCCTGAGCCAGGAGGCACGGAGCAGGGGGGCGGAGTCGGGGCTTCGGAGACGCATCGCGACTGGAACCCCCGCCACGCCGACAGGGTCCTTCGGGGAAATGAAGATCTTCTACTGTGACACCTTCGTGCTTCCCCTGCCCCCGGGGCACCGTTTTCCCATGGAGAAGTACCGTCTTCTCCGGGAGCGGGTGGACGCCGAGAGGCTCGGGACGCTGAGGGTTCCCGAAGCCGCAGCCGATGCCGCCCTTCTCCGGGTCCACGAGGCCGGATACCTGGACCGGGTCACGGCGGGGACCCTGACGCGGGAAGAGGTCCGGCGCATCGGCTTCCCCTGGTCCCCCGGGCTCGTGGAGCGCTCCCGCCGGTCGGTGGGGGGAACCATCGGGGCCGCCCTCGCGGCGCTGTCGGACGGCGCCGCCGCCAACCTGGCCGGGGGCACGCACCACGCCTTCGCGGACCGGGGTGAGGGGTTCTGCGTTTTCAACGACGTGGCCGTTGCGATCCGGGCGATGCAGGCCACCGGGCGGATCCATCGGGCCGCCGTGCTGGACCTGGACGTCCACCAGGGGAACGGGACGGCCGCCCTCTTCCGCGACGACCCCCGGGTGTTCACCGCCTCGGTCCACGGCGAGCGCAACTTTCCCTTCCGCAAGGAGCCCGGAGACCTGGACCTGGCTCTGGTCGACGGAGCGGGTGACAGCGCCTTCCTTGCCGCCGTGGATGCGGCGGTGCGGGCCGTGGTGGAGGTCGGGCAACCGGACCTCGTTCTCTACATTGCGGGGGCCGACCCCTTCGAGGGCGACCGGCTGGGCCGACTGGGCGTCTCCAGGGAGGGGCTGGCCCATCGGGATCTCCTCGTGACCGAGGCCCTCGGTGCCGCGGGGATTCCCCTCGCCGTGGTCATGGGAGGCGGGTACGCCCACGACGTGGCGGACACGGTGGACATCCACCTCCACGCGGTCCGGGCAGCCGCCAGCCTGGCCCGGTCCTGACGGACCCGCCGAGTCGACCCGGCGACCTCCTCAGCTCGCGGGGCGGGGATGCCGACGACTCGGCACCGCCATCTCCTCGACCTGGACCCCCAGGGCCCGCATCTGCACCAGAAGCTCCTCCACGTGGTCCCGCCCCCGGGTCTCCAGGTGCATGACGATTTCCACCTCCCCCACCGAGATGTCGGCAAACTCCCGCTGGTGGGCCACCTCCAGCACGTTGGCACCGGCCTTCGCCACAAGTGCGGTGAGCCGCGCCAGGCTTCCCGGACGGTCCCGCACGGTAACCCGGAGACGGGCCAGGCGGCCGTCGTCCACGAGCCCCCGGTCGATGATCCGGGACACCATGTTCACGTCGATGTTTCCGCCGCAGAGCACGGCCACCACCTTCTCGTGCGGAGCGACCCGGACCTTCCCCGAGAGGAGCGCGGCCAGCGTCGAGGCCCCTGCTCCCTCCACCACCGTCTTTTCGCGCTCAAGGAGGAGAAGGATGGCCCGGGCGATCTCCTCCTCCCCCACCACCACGATCTCGCCCACATGTTCCTCGATGATGGGAAAGGTCCGGTCCCCCAGGCGCTTGACGGCAATCCCGTCGGCCAGCGTCTCGGAGGTCTCCACCTCCACGATCCGGCCGGCCTGGCGCGAGAGATAGGCCGACGGCGCCGCTTCCACCTCCACCCCCACGAAGCGGACCTCGGGCTTCAGGGACCGGAGGGCCAGGGCCGTCCCGGAAATGATGCCCCCGCCCCCGATGGGCACGACCACCACGGCCACGTCGGGCACCTGTTCCGCCAGCTCGAGACCCAGCGTGCCCTGGCCGGCAATGACCAGGTCGTCGTCGTAGGCGTGGATCATCACCAGACCCCGCTCGGCCTGGAGTCGCCGGGACTCCTCGATGGCCTCCGAAAAGCGCTGCCCATGGAGGATCACGGTGGCGCCGTGACGCCGGGTGTTCTGGACCTTGACCAGAGGCGTGGTCTCGGGCATCACCACGGTGGCAGGGATGCCCAGCCGGAGGGCGTGAAAGGCCACGGCCTGGGCATGGTTTCCCGCGCTGGCCGTGATCACCCCCGTCACCCTTTCCTCTTCCGTCAGGTGGAGAAGCCGGTTCAGGGCCCCGCGCTCCTTGAAGGAGCCGGTTCGATGCAGGTTCTCGAACTTGAAGTGGAGGTCCGCATCCACAAGGTCCCTGAACACGAGGGACCGGGTGCAGGGTGTGAGGACGATCTCTCCCCGGGTCCGCTCCCGGGCGGCCTGGATGTCGGCGAGGGTAGGCATGGGGGGCACGGTTCGAGGGCGTCGGTCCGGCGGCGTCAGCCTCCGGGGATCATCGAGCGATGAAGGTGGAGGATTCGCCAACCTTCGGGGCTGGGGCGGAGGACCGCCGTTTCCCTGGCCACGCCCAGGGTATCGGGTTCGGCCTCGAGCCCGGCGCTCCGGTCCAGGAGGAGGAGGCGGGTGCTCAGGACCGCCGTGTTGTCAGACCACCGGAGTTCCGCGTCCAGGGGCTCGAGGCCAAGTCCCGCGGCATGGCGCCGCCGAAGAGCCAGGAGGAGTTCTCCCCGCGTACCGGGAAGGTCGGATTCATCCGCCGCGTCCAGCACCAGGTCGTCCAGGAGCACCGCCTCGGCATCCAGGAGCTGGAGTGCCAGGGAGATGTCGCCCACACGAACGGCTTCGCGGAAGACCTCCAGCGTGATCCGGACCGACTCGGCGGGGTCAGCCGGGACCGGCTGCGGGTCCAGAACCCCGAAGTCCTCTTCCACCTCGGCACCCGTGTCGAGTGAGGTGTCGGGGCCGGCCCTTCGTTCCAGCGTGCACCCGGCCAGGATGCACCCGGCAAGGAGGAACCCCATCGCGGCCCGTGCCACGCGAGGGAGAGGCGAGCGCTTCACCCCTCTCGTCCGCGGTAGATCGAGATCCGGAGGGGAGGCTCCACCCTCCAGTGGAAATGGAAGCGATTCTCCCCGTCCACGATGACGTCCTTCCGGCGCTCCCTGGTCTTGGGCCAGTCCACGCCGGACTGGTTCTCCACCACGGCGACCTCTCCCTCCGCCAGGTCGGCAAGGCAGGCGTCGAGGGAGGCGCGCAGGCGGTCCAGGAGGAGCGCCTCGGCCTCGGACTGAACGGGGCCATCGGCGGCGGCCTCCAGGAAGACCTCCCGCGCCTGGACCATGCGGGCATCAAAGTCTTCCGCCGCCTCGTCTCCGCTCCCCACGGCGTGGAAACCGATCTCGTTCAGGGCCCGGGCATCGAACCGGGGCTCGACCCCGCGCAGTCGTTCCCCGAACCTCCGAAGAAGGAGTGCCTCCGGAGACCTCGTGCCCTCGGAACGCGTGAGCTCGGGAGTCGGAGCGTCGGATCCCATGGGTCGAAGCAGGGGGAATGGGCGTCCGGGGCCCGTTCCCTCAGCCCCCCGGGTTGAGGAGGGCCTGCAGCTCCTCCTCGGTGAGTTCCGACGCCGACTTGCTCCCCATGCCGCCGCCGGTTCGGGAATGCTTCTTCTTCGGCGGCCCGGACGCGGCGGCCGAGCTCCCGGAATAGTCGAATTCGGGGAGGCTGGCACGCCGCTCCAGCGAGCGGCCCAGGCGAAGCTCGATGGACTTGAGGAAGCCCAGGTCGGAGGAGGTGACGAACGTCACGGCATGACCGAGCGCGCCCGCCCGGCCCGTTCGGCCGATGCGGTGAACGTAGTCTTCGGGATCCATGGGGACGTCGTAGTTCACGACATGGGAAATCCCCTCCACATCAAGACCGCGCTGGGCGACGTCGGTGGCCACGAGGATTCGGATGTCTCCCCGCGTGAAGCGGTCCAGGGCGCGCACGCGGTGCTCCATGCGCCGATCCGAATGCATGGCGTCCACCCCGATCCCCTCGCGCTCGAGGCGAGTCTTGAGGGCGTCGGCCCCGGCCTTGGTCCGGGTGAAGACCAGGACCTGGTCCCACCCCGGCTCCTCCAGGAGGTGCGAGAGGAGGTCCGGCTTCCGCTCGGGCTTCACCGTGTAGACCGCCTCGGTGATCCCGGCGGCGGTGGTCCCTTCGGGGGTGGCCTCCACCCAGACGGCTTCCTTGGTGATCCGAAGCGCCAGGGCGTGTACTCCGTTGGGCATCGTGGCCGAAAAGAGCATGGTCTGGCGTGCCCGCGGGGAGCGTCGGAGGACGTCCTCGATCTGGGGGCGGAATCCCATGTCCAGCATCCGGTCGGCCTCGTCCAGGATCAGGACCTTCAACCCCGACAGGTCCACGTTGCCCCGTTCCAGGTGGTCATTGAAGCGCCCTGGGGTGGCCGCGAGGATCTCGTAGCCCTGGGCCAGCGCATCGTTCTGGGGCCCGTAGCCCACCCCGCCGACGATGTCGGCGGTGCGGAGCGAGGTTCCCCGGGTGAGGTTGGCCGAATCCTCCGCCACCTGCTGCGCCAGTTCCCGGGTAGGGCAGAGGACGAGAACCTGAAGGCCCGCACCGGCTTCCACTTTTTCCAGGGAGGGGATCATGAAGGCGCCCGTCTTCCCGGTACCGGTCTGGGCGATCCCGACCACATCCTTCCCCTCGAGAGCCGCCGGGATGGCCCTGGACTGGATCGGCGTCGGGATGGTCCACCCCTCGCCCTCGATGGCGGCGAGCCTGGCCTCCGAAAGGCCCAGGTCACGAAATGTGCGTGCGTCCTCCAAACCGGTTCACTCCTCGCATGCGGAACGTCATGGACCCTCCTTCGTGCCGGCGGCCGAGGGGACCCGCGTCTGTCTTGTCGGATATAAATTAGCCTGCCACAGGGGTTCCGCCTACCGTCCGCGTTTCTCCTCCCTTTTCCGTCCCCCCTCGCCCGCTCCGCCCATGCCGTCCGATCCCGCATCCGATCCGTCTTTCGCAAGCCCGTCGCCAACGGCCGGGCCCATGGCCTCCATCCTCTTCGTCTGCCTCGGAAACATCTGCCGGTCCCCCCTGGCGGAGGGCGTGTTCCGCCACCTGGCCCGGGAGCGGGGGCTGGAGAGCCGGCTGCACATCGACTCGGCAGGCACCGGGGCCTGGCACGTGGGGAACCCTCCGGATCCACGCTCCACCGAAGTTGCGGCGCGGCACGGAATCCGCCTGGAGAGCCGGGCCCGACAGGTCAGGTCCGGGGATGCGACGCGCTTCGACCTGATCCTTGCCATGGACCGGGCCAACCTCTCCGACCTCACGGACCTCTTTGATGGGAGGGCAGAGGACCCGGCCGGCCTCCTCCGCCTCTTCCGGGATTACGACCCCGAGGTCACAGGGGCGGCCGACGTGCCGGACCCCTATTACGGAGGGCCCGACGGGTTCGAGGTCGTCCATGCCATGGTGGAGCGGACCTGCCGATCGCTTCTGGACGAGGTGGCGCGGAGCCTGGACCAGGCCGGCGGCTGACCCCGGCAGGGTCTCCGGGACCTACCCCTCCCTGGAGCGGGCGGCCAGGCGGCGGACCGCCTCCTCCAGGACATCGTCGGAGGTGGCGTAGCTCAGGCGGGCATAGCGGTCATCGCCGAAGGCGGCCCCGGGAACCATGGCCACCCCCGTTTCCTCCAGGACCCGGGCGCACCAGGTCTCGGAACCGGGCACCGCCTCGGAGAACTCCCCGTCGATCCGCACGAAGAGGTAGAATGCTCCCTGGGGTTCCACGACAGGCAGATGGGGGAGGTGTTCCCGGAAGAGCCCGCTCACCAGGTCCCTCCTGCGGCGGAACGCCCGGACCATGGCCTGGATCTCGGCGGTGGCCCGGTCGCTCTGGGAGAGGGCCTCCAGGGCCGCCAGCTGGGAGGGCGTGGCCGCATTCGAGGTGGTGTGGCTCTGAAGGGCGGTGAGCTTCTTCGCCACCTCGGGAGAGGTCAGCGAGTACCCGATCCGCCACCCGGTCATGGCAAATGCCTTTGATACCCCGTCCACCAGCACCCAGGGACCCACGGCCTCCGGCTCCAGCGAGAGAAGTCCGGGGGCAGTGGCTCCCTCCACATCCGAAAAGTAGATGTTGCGGTAGATCTCGTCCGAGATCAGGACCACGTCATGGTCCCGCGCCCAGGTGGCCACGGCCCGCAGTTCTTCGATGGAGTAGACGGCGCCGGTGGGGTTCGAGGGCGTGCAGAGGATGAGCCCCCGGGTCTGCGGGGTGCGGACCCGCTCCAGGTCCTCGGCGGTCAGGCGGAAGTCCCGGTCCTCGGCGCCGGCTACGAAGACGGGCGTCGCCCGGGCCAGCCCCACGATCTCGGGGTAGCTGGTCCAGTAGGGCGCGGCGATGAGGACCTCGTCTCCCGGACCGAAAAGAGCGAAGCAGGCGTTGAACAGTGCCTGCTTCGCGCCGGCGGTGACCACCACCGACTCGGCCTCGAGCGCCCATCCCGGGTGCGCCGACCCCCCGACCCAGCGGGCTACGGCCCGGCGCAGTTCAGGAAGCCCCGGCGCCGGCGTGTAGCGGGTGTGCCCCCCTCGAATGCCATCGATGGCGGCCTCCGAAATCCAGGCCGGCGTCGGGAAATCCGGCTCCCCCGCGCTCAGGTCCACGATGTCCCGACCTTCGGCTCGCAATTTCTTCGCCAGCGTACTGACGGCGATGGTGGCAGAGGGGCGAAGCTGCGAGATGTTGGCGCTGAAGCTCATGATGGCCGTTCCCGGAGGGGGGGGAGGCGAGGAAGGAAGACGACGAATTGGATGCTGGGCGGGGCTTGCGGCGGTCAATATGCCGCCGCCCCACGGCCGACAGCAAGGCAAGGCCGGGACCACCCCCTCCTGCTCCGGACCCGGGGGGAGTTGATCGGACCCCCTCCTTCAGGGCATGTTTCAGGGATGTGCCCATTCCGAGTGCCTGCCCGGGTTCAACCAGGCTCAGCCTGGGAGGCTCACCCGGGGCGGTCGCCCCACGAGTCACCAGGCTCGCCGCCGGGGAGTTCCCGGTCGTGAATTCCCCGAAACTGGAGATCGTGTTCGACTACGTGGACCCGGGTTCCTACCTCGTCATGGGGCTCATGGAGGCAGGGATACCCGGGCTCGGCGTGGAGCCGGAGGGGGTGCGATGGAGACCGCTGGAATTCCGGCCACCGGAGCAGGCGCCCCTCGACCCGAACGACCCCGCATGGCGTCGACTCGTGGAGGATCACGAGGCGGAGGCCCGGGAGCTGGGGCTCCCGTTCCGGATTCCCGCCCTGGCTCCCCGCACCCGGAAGGCTCACGAGCTGGGCTTCCACGCCCGGGAGCACGGGATTTTCCCGGCGGTTCATCGGGCCCTCTTCCGGGCCCACTTCCACGAAGGAAGGGACCTGGGTCGGGTGGACGTGCTGGTGGAGGTGGCCCGGGAAGCGGGACTCGAACCTTCCGAAACCCGGACGGTCCTGGGCGTGGACCGGTTCCGGGAGGCGGTGGAGGAAGAACGGGCCGAGCTCCTGGCCAGTGGCGTTCGGGGTGTTCCCACCCTCCAGCCTGCTCCGACCGGGGCGGCTCCGAGGATCGAGGGCTACCACGGTGCACCGGCCCTGAGGGAAGCCCTGGCCCGACTCCTGAACGCTTCCCGGGGGGCGGATTCCGGGGACTCCGCTCCTTCCGGGGAGCGGTCATCGACGTAGCCGGGCCGAACGCACACCGACGATCGGACGAACTCAAACGAAGGGGATGGGAAGATGGCAGGTTATGTTCGCAAGACGGCACTCTCGCCGGCCGAGGTCCTGGCCATGGCGGCCGACATTCTCCCGGAGCGAATCGGGCTTTCGCGCTCCAAGGGTTCGGCCCACGGCGCGACATGGACCGGGAAGGAAGGGACGTTGACGCTCCATGCCCATCCCCACGCCCTCTACACCGAAGTCACGGCCCAGACGGACCGGCTTCGGACGTCCAGGATGGATTACGAAGTGCAGAAGTTCCTGAACTACCTCCCCTATGAGCCCTATGACGTGGGCGGCCCCGGCGCGGGCGACCCCCAGAACGTGGTGATCCATGGCAAGCTTTGAAGATCTCGGGCTCCGGCCCGAGCTGGTGGAAGGGCTGGCCGCCGAGGGGATCGAGCATCCCACGGCCCTCCAGCTCGACACGATCCCGGCCCTTCGGAAGGGGAACAGTGCCCTGGTGCGAGGGGGGCCGGGGGCCGGCGTTCTCGTGGCGTGGGCGGCTCCCCTGCTGGACGGCCTCGAGCCCGCCACCGGAGGACCGGCGCTCCTGGTGCTGGTGCCATCCCGCGCCATCGCCCTGGATACCGCACGCGCCATGAGCCGGATGGCGGCATCCACCGATCACCGGGTCGCCGCCCTCGGGGGGCCCTACGCCCTTCCCGGGCATGCTGACGTCCTCGTCTCCACCCCGGACGAGCTGGCGGTCGCCATGGCCTCAACGGACGTGGCCACCGACGGCGTTCAGGCGGTGGTCATCGCCGGCGCTGCGGCACTGCTGGAGGATCCCGGCCAGCGGGAAGCAACAGCACGGATCCTCGAGGCGCTGGAGGCCGAGACAGTACAGCGCGTCGTGGTCTCCGAACCCGTGACGCCGGCCGTGCGAGTGTTCGTGGATGCCCAGCTCTCGCGGGCCATCTTCCTGCCCAGCGACGCCGGTCGCACCGATGGGACCGAGGAGGCTCCGGTCCAGCGGGGTACGCTCCGCACCCGGACCCTGGAGCGGGAGGAAGCCCTGGAGCTTCCCCATCTGGTGGGTGATCTCCTGGAGGAAGGGGCCCGGCATCTCCTTCTCTTCTTCCGGAGCGAGGACCGGGCCGCCGACCTCGGTGACCTGCTCACCCTTCACGGCTACGGGGCCGGCGAGCCCGGAGATCCGGATGCCCCCGTCTGGCTTGCCACCGACGGGATGGAGGCACGGCGGAGCCTCGGTGACACGCTGACGCCGGATGCCGGCGTAATCCTCGTTTCGGTGGATGCTCCACCGGACGCCGACGAACTGGACCGGCGCCATGGCGGTGGAATCGGCGGCGTCATCCTCGCACGGTCCCGCGAAGTGGCCCACCTGCGACGCATCACGCGGCAGGCGGGCTACCAGCTCCAGCCCTTCCCCGTTCCGGCGGAGAGGGAGCATCCGGCGGCCCGCTTCGCGACCGAGCTGGCCGGAGTCATCGAGGGCGCCGACCTGGACCCGTATCATCTCCTGATGGAGTCGGCCGTCGAGCGCTGGGGCGCCTCCGAGGTGGCCGCCGCGCTGGCGTACCTTCTGCGCCAGCGCGGGAAGCTGCCCGCGTCCAGCCAGGATGGAAGGCCGGGGGA
>SKNW01000079.1 GCA_007120305.1 Gemmatimonadota bacterium
ACGCCCGGAACGCCCGGAACGCCCGGAACGCCCGGAAGGGGAGCTTCGGGCCAGAGCACCGCCATCGGACCCCGGCCGGGATCGTCGGAGGGGAGGGGGATGCGAAGCATGGCCTCCACCCGGACCCGGAGGCGCTCCGCATCCGCCACCTCGGCCCGGGGGCGCTCCCATTCCAGCGCAGCCATGCGGTTCACGGCTCCGGTCGGTCCGGGAGCGGCCGGAAGGAGAACGGTCGAGACGCCGACCGCCACCGTCGCCACCACGACCCCCGCCGCCACCCGGGGAGCCCGGCGTGCCTGGATCCCGGCCCCGAGAAGGGCCGCGAGAAGGATCCCCACCCCTCCGCTCCCGGCCACGGCCACCACAGGGAGGAGTGCGGGCCACCCCGTAAGGCTCGCGGCCACGGCGAACCACGGGAGGCCGAGCACGGGGATCGCGCCCGGAAGCCACTCCAGCACGCCCCACGCCGCACCGGCCCGGAGGGCGAGGGGGAGGGTTTCCCTGAGGTGGGTGGAGGCCGCAACCACAAGGGCCCCGACGCAGGCGTGGAGCATCCAGGTGGAAAGGCCGGCCGCGAGCCCGCCGCCGAGCCCCAGCCAGGGTTCGGCCGCTGCCGGGACCCAGTGGAGGGCCACTAGGCTGGCGGCACCCGCAAAGGCGCCCCCGGCCAGCGCCGCGCCCCGCGTCCCGGTCGCCCGGTCCAGCACGTAGGCGAAGGTCAGGACCCCGAGAAAAGCCAGCGGGGGGAAGGCCAGGGGCGGGAGCCCCACCCCGAGCAGGACACCGCCGACGGCGCCGATGACCGGGAGGGGGACCCGGGCCAGCATGGGGGAGGGCGACGTCAGCGTCGCTCGCCCGGTGCCACCGGACCCCAGGTGTACTGGAGGCCGGCCCGGATCTGGGCGTAGGTCACGCTCTGGACCAGCTCGATGCGGGACTCTCCCACCACCCGCAGCCGTTCCCCCAGGGGAAGCTCCACGCCCCCGTGGATGTTGATCCCGGCCCGGATGGTGTTCAGGAGATCCTCCACGAAGGTGCCGTCAACGGCGTCGCCCCCTCCTCGCATCACGTGGGCCGTGCCCCCGGCTCCGGCGTAGGTCAGGACACCTCCCGGGATTCGCCACACTGCGTGGGCATCGGCGTTCAGCGCCACATCGGACCAGGTGATTCGCCCGAGGCTCACCGGGGGCCGCTCCCCGGTTTCCCCCTCCACCAGGTCGGCCAGCTGGCGCTCGAATACGGCCACTTCGGCCTGGCGAAGGGTGGAGGCCCACCGGGAGAAGCCCGCCGTCACCCGAACTCCGGGCCCGAGAAAGCCCAGGTCGAAGCGGGCCCCGAAGGACTGGGTGGGGACGACCCGGCCGGGGCGGACCCAGCCCAGGTCCAGCATCACCCCCCGAAAGGCCAGGTTCTCGTAGTCGAATTCGTCGAGGCTCACCGCCTGGCCCGCCGCCGGAGTCGCGGCGGCCCCGGTGGCCAGGACCAGGGCAGCTCCGGTCAGCACCCCGCCCAGGGCGGTGCGGACCCGGATCCTCCAGGCAGGGCTCACGCCCCCCCCCGCTCCATTTCGCTCCCCGTGCGCCCTCATCCCGCCACCTCCTCGGCCGCCGCCCGGGCCGCCGCCAGCGTGGCCTCCAGTTCCGCCTCCCCGTGGCGGATGGAAAGGAACCCCGCCTCGAAGGCCGATGGGGCCAGGAACACACCCCGTTCCAGCATGGCCCGGTGGAAGCGGTTGAACCGCTCGATGTCGGCGGCCTTTGCATCCTCGAAGCTCCGAACCGGCCCCGGGTGGAAGAAGACGCCGAACATGGAGCCCGCAACCCCGCCCGAGGCGGGAATCCCCGCATCCCCCAGCGCCTGGAGGAGCCCGTCCACCAGGCGACGGGCATAGGTCTCCAGCGCGGGGAAGGGATCGTTGGCCTCGAGCCACGCGAGCTGGGCGTTTCCAGCCGCGGTGGCCAGAGGGTTCCCGGAAAGGGTTCCGGCCTGGTAGATGGGACCCGCCGGCGCTACCTGCTCCATGATCTCCCGGCGTCCCCCGAAAGCCCCCACCGGTAGCCCGGCGCCAATGACCTTCCCCAGCGTCGTGAGGTCGGGCGTCACGCCAAAGCGCTCCTGGGCCCCGCCCAGTCCCACCCGGAAGCCGGTCATGACCTCGTCGAAGACCAGGAGGGTGCCGTGCGCCTCGGTGATCTCCCGGAGCGCCTCCAGGTAGCCGGGTTCGGGAAGGATCAGCCCCGCGTTCCCCATGACGGGCTCCAGGAAGATGGCGGCAATCGTGTCGCCCTCACGCCGAAAGAGATCCCGGACCTGGTCGGCGTCATTGAAGGGGAGGACCACCGTGTCCCGGGCCACCGGCTCGGGAACCCCGGGGGAGTTGGGAAGCCCCAGGGTGGCCACCCCGGAGCCCGCCGCTACCAGGAAGGGGTCCGCGTGGCCGTGGTAGCACCCGGTGAACTTGAGGAACCGGTCCCGCCCCGTGAACCCGCGGGCCACGCGGAGGGCGCTCATGGTGGCCTCGGTCCCGGAGTTCACCAGGCGGACCATGTCCAGGCTCGGGACCAGATGCACGAGGCGCTCCGCCATCTCCACCTCGGCGGCGGTGGGGGCGCCATAGCTCGTGCCCCGCGTGAGCTGGGCCTCCAGTGCCTCCACCAGGAGCGGGTGGGCATGGCCCATGACCAGCGGGCCCCACGACATGATGTAGTCGATGTACCGCTTCCCCTCGGTGTCGATGAGGTAGGGTCCCTCGCCCCGGTCCACGAAGAAGGGACGGCCACCCACCGACCGGAAGGACCGGACCGGGGAGTTCACGCCGCCTGGCAGGACCTTCCGGGCCCGGGCCCAGAGGGCATCGAACGAGGAATCCTCCGGGGGGGAGGCGTGGACGGGAGCGGAAGAAGCGGCGGAGCCACCGTCCGGGAGGGGAGAGGTTGCCCTTGAGGCGTCGCTCATCGGGAATCCTGGGCGTGGGGAACAGACCGTGGAAAACCGTCGGGAGGGTGCCGCAGCACCGCGAGCCGACGGCTGGATGATCTTCCGGATCGTACCCTCTCCGGCGCCGGAATTCCACCCCTCGCCCCCGGAGCTGGATGGCCACCCTCCGTCCGGCGGATCAGTCCGCCGTATCCACCACCCTCGCCACCAGGTCGTAGTCCAGCGCATCCACGATCTCCACCTCCACGAACTGCCCGGCTCCGAGAGCGTCGGCTCCGTGCAGGATCCGCGTAAGCCCGTCCACTTCGGCGGCCTGCCCCCGCGTCCGGCCCTCGGCAGCCTGCTCCGGATCCTCGTGGACAAGCCGGTCCACCAGAACCCGCTCGCGCCGCCCCACCAGGGCCTGGTTCGCCGCGAATGAAATCTCGCGCTGCAGATCCATGAGGCGCTCCAGACGGTCCTGCATCACCTCCGGGTCCACCTGGTCCGGCATTTCCGCCGCCGGGGTACCCTCCTCGATGGAGTAGGTGAAGGCGCCCACCCGCTCGAACCGGAGTTCCTCCAGCAGGCCCAGCATGTCTTCGAACTCGGCCTCCGTCTCGCCGGGAAAGCCGACGATGACCGTGGTCCGGAGCACCAGGTCGGGAACGGCATCCCGAAGCCACCCGGCCCGCTCGCGAATGGTGGCCTGGCGTTCGGGGCGCCGCATCCGGCGGAGCACAGGATCCGAGCCGTGCTGGAGCGGCATGTCCAGGTAGGGAAGGAGTCGAGGCTCGGACGCCAGCAGCTCCACCATCCCGGGGGTGATCCCCGAGGGGTACATGTAGAAGAGCCGGTACCAGGGGATGCCGGTCTCATCCAGGAGGGCCCTCAGGAGGTCCTCCAGGACGGGGGTGGCCAGGGGTATCCCACCCTTCCCGGCAGCCTGGACTGCCGCCCGCCGGAGATCCCGCCCGTACCAGGTCGTATCCTGGGAGATGATGTTGAGCTCCCGGACCCCCCGCGCCTCCAGCTCCCTCGCCTCCCGGACCAGTTCCTCCAGCGGCGCCGACCTGTGCAGCCCCCGCATGTGCGGAATGGCGCAGAAGGCGCAGGTGTGGTCGCATCCCTCCGAAACCTTGAGGAAGGACGTGTGGGGCGTGTCGGTGGAGAGGATGCGAAGGGGCCGCTCCATGGTGGGAAGGAGCGGAGCCTCGGAGAGCAGGCCGCGGCTGCGAAGCTCGGGAACGAGCCCCTGCATCTCGGTTAGGCCCAGGAAGAGGTCCACCTCGGGGATCTCCGCGGCCAGCTCGTCCTTGTAGCGCTGGACGAGGCATCCCACCGCCACCACGGCCCGGATGTCGCCGGCCTCCTTGAGGGCGCAGGCTTCGAGAATCGTTTCCACCGACTGCTCCCGGGCCGACTCGATGAACCCGCAGGTGTTGATGACGACCACATCGGCCCCCTCCACCTGCGAGCTGACCCGGGCCCCGTGGCCCACCAGCGCGGCCATCATCCGCTCTGAATCCACCGTGTTCTTGTCGCACCCCAGGGTGACGAGCCCGATGCGTGGTCCGTCGTAGTGGCCGGCGGCCTCCAGGGCATACTCCACGGCCCGGGCATCCCGGGAAACGTCGGGGCGCACCGGCTCGGGTACCACCGGGAAGACCGGAAGGTCGCGGGTGCGGACCCGCTGGCCAGGGCGCGGGTTTTCGGGGCGCAGGATGTCCGGGTGCGGGACCTCACCGGAGGCCGACTTCATCGGCTCACCACCCGCACGCCGGGGGGAACGTCAAAGTGGAAGCGGGCATCGGGGAGGGAGGGATTGAGCTGCATGGAGGAGAGTTCCAGGGTGCGGACGAAACCTTCCGTCTCGGTGATCTCGATCTTTCGAATCAGGGCCTCGTCCACATCCACCCAGATGCGGGCCCGCAGAAAGGGCGAGGTGCGAAGGGGGCGAAGTGCGAGGACGTGCACAACCCGGCCCTCCAGCGTCTCCCGGCCCTGCAGAGTCGGGGCATACCGCTCCCCCGGCTCGCCCAGGAACTCCCGGTGCAGGTCGAAGCGTCCCTCGGCGGCCCCGGGGTCGGTGCGGAATGCCTGCCCCGGGTCCGTGGAAGGAAAGTAGGCCCAGAGGTATCGCCCATCTGCCACCACCCGGTCCCCCTGGGGGTCGGTGAAGCGCATGTCGAAGCGATCCGGGCGCCGCTGGCAGAGTTCGCCCCGGCTGCGGGTGGTCTGGCGAAGGAGGTCGTTTTCCACCACCTGGCGAAACTGGGCGCAGAACCCGGCCATTCCCTCGTAGCGCTCGGCCGCACGTGTGAGAATGGCGAGCGCCTCGGCGGAGGTCGCGGGAGCCGACGGCGCCTGGGCGAAAACCGCCTGGGTGGCCAGGAACCCTGCCCCGGGAATGCCGACGCCCGGAGCTCCGACACCCGGAAGGCCCGGGCCAAAGGAGGCGGCCAGGCCCAGCAGGACGAGGTGCAGGGTGCTTCGTCCGCCTCGCGAGGCCCCACCGAAACGAGGGGAACGCAGGAGGACGAGAGGGCGGCGCGGCCAGCGAGGAAGAACGTGCTTCATGGGCATCCCGGAAAGGTCGGTGGGAAGGGGGCCGATGGGAACCCCGGGGGAAATGAAGACCCCGGGGGGGACTCCGGTTTGAGGCGCCGACGCCAGACGCTCTCGGCGAGGCGCTCTCCACGGGCTGGGCAGTGGTACCCGCTCCCCGACGCGGCGGGTCCGGACCGTTGGCAACGGAGGGCCGGCCACCTACCTTGGCCCCCGCACCCCGCCAGCCCCGACCCGTCCACTCCGTCCCGCGAGCCTACCATGCCCACACGCAGAGACTTCCTGAAGACCGCCACCACCGCCGGTGGCGCTGCCGCCGCTGGCCTTGCGTGGCCCGGCGCCCTGGCAGGGTCGGGCGCGGGTCTCCCCGGCTCCTCTTCGTCTCCCCTCGTCCTCCCCCGCCCCGTGGCTCCCCCCGCGCGCCGCCTGCGCCTCCTCATCCTCGGCGGCACGGGGTTCATCGGGCCTCACCAGGTTCGCTACGCCGTGGAGCGGGGGCACGACGTCACCATCTTCAACCGGGGTCAGTCGGCGCCGGGCATGTTTCCCGGTGTGGAGGAGCTCACCGGAGACCGTGCCGCCGGGGAGCTGGACGCCCTGCGCGGCCGCACATGGGATGCGGTCATCGACAACTCGGCCGCCCGGTCCGACGCGCCGGACTGGGTCAGGGACTCGGCGGGCCTCCTTCGCGGCCAGGCGGATCAGTACCTGTTCATCTCCACCCGCTCCGTCTTCGCCGACCTGAGCCAGGTGCCGGCCACCGTCGACGCCCCGGTCCTTACCCGCGAAACCACCCGGAACTGGAGCGAGGGGCAGCCCTACACCTACGGCCTTGCCAAGGCCCTGGCGGAGCAGGAGGCGGTGGCGGCCTTCGGGGCCCGCACCACCATCGTCCGCCCGGGACTCATCGTGGGACCCGGCGACGATACCGACCGCTTCACCTACTGGCCGGTCCGCATCGAACGCGGAGGAGAGATCCTGGCCCCCGGAAATCCGGACGAGGACCGGATCCAGGTCATTGATGTCCGCGACCTCTGCGAGTGGGCCGTTCGGCTCTGCGAGGACCGCACGTATGGAACCTTCATGGCCGTGGGTCCCGAGAACGGACGTTCCATGGCCGAGTTCCTGTACGGGATCGCCGCCGTGACCACCACGCCCCTCTCGTGGACCTGGGTGCCCCGGGAGTTCCTGGCGGAGCACGGATTCCGCCCCTACCAGGAGATGCCGGTGTGGCGTCCCCCCACGCCGGGATTCGAGGGATTTGCCCGTTTCGACCTGAGCCGCGAGGTGGCCGCAGGGCTCACCTTCCGCTCGCTGGCCGATACGGCCGTAGCCACCCTGGCCTTCCATCACGCCCGGGATGCGGAGCGGAGGGCCACCCTGCGGGCCGGAGCCACGGCGGAAGCCGAGGTCCGGGTCCTGGAGGCCTGGCACCGGGCCCGCTCCTGAGGCACGCCTCATCCACCTCCGCGGCGTCCAACACGATGGACCCTTCACGTGTCAGGGAATGTACGAAACGGATGCGTGGGTCGGATACGTGGTGTCAGGCCCTTCGCACCGGGTTCACCCATGCGCATCTCGTTCACGCACCCGCGTTCCGCACCCGCAACCTCGAGGGACTGCCATGCTCTCACGCCGCGACTGGCTTCGTCGAACCGCCCTGGCGGGCGCCGCTCTCCCCTTCGCCCCGCGACTGCTCGAAGCGTTCGGGTCACGGGAGATCCTGACGCGCGAACTGATTCGCCGGGCCATCCCCTCCACCGGGGAGATGGTGACCTCGGTGGGGCTTGGAAGCTCGGCCACCTTCTCTCAGGTCGCCCGAAGCGAGGATTTCAGCGCCCTCGGGGACGTGCTCCGTGCCCTCGTGGACAACGGTGGATCGGTCTTCGATACCGCGCCGAGCTACGGGGCCTCGGAGGAAGTCGCCGGGACCATCGCGCGGGAACTCGGGCTTTCCGACCAGATCTTCTGGGCGACGAAGGTCAACGTGGCCCAGCAGGGCTCTGCCGATCCTGCCGCCGCCCGGGCGCAGATTGCCCGGTCCTTCGAGCGCATCGGCACGGATCCCGTGGACTGCTTCCAGGTGCACAACCTGGGCGACATCCCGGTGCAGATGGGGATTCTGAAGGAAATGAAGGAGGCCGGCCGAATCCGCTACATCGGGGTCACCTCCACCAGCGAGGGTCGCTACAATGACCTGGCAGCGGTGATGCGAAACGAGCCCATTGACTTCATTGGCGTGGACTACGCGGTGGATAACCGCAGCGCCGAGGAGATGATTCTCCCGCTGGCGCAGGAGCGGGGCATCGGGGTCCTGGTCTACGTCCCCTTCGGACGCACCCGGCTCTGGAACCGGATCGGCGACCGGGAACTCCCCGAGTGGGCCGCCGACTTCGATGCCCAGACATGGGCGCAGTTCATGATCAAGTTCTGCCTCTCGCACCCGGCGGTGACCTGCGTCACCCCCGCCACCTCCCGCCCCCACCACATGGTGGACAACCTGGGCGGCGCCATGGGTCGGGTCCCCGACGAGGCACAGCGACGCCGCATGGTGGCCTACGTGGAGGCACTCCCGACGGCGTGAGCCGGCGCCTCTCGATGAAACGTGAGAGGGGGCCCCGGGAACCCGGGGTCCCCTCCCGGGCCGTCTTCCCGGGCTCGCCGGAATCCTCCGGCGTGTTGCCGCCGGGGGGCGGTCCCTTTTTCTTGCAGAGGGGGCGTCCCGGTTCGTGCCGGGCTCTTCTCCTCCGCACCACCGCCCCTCCGGATGCCCACGGCACCCAGGGAGTCGGTCTGTCGCCCCTTTCCCGTCCCCGACCCGATCCGGGCTTCCCATGATCCGTCCACGCTCCTGGTCGATCCGAAGCCACCTCTTTGCCCTGGTCGTCATCACCGTTCTCCCCCTCCTGGTGCTCCTGATCCAGGCCCTGGTCCTGGAGACCCGCGAAGGGCTGGAAGTGGCGGAACGGAACTCCCGGGCCGTGGCGGAGACCACGGCGACCTCGGTGCACCGGTTTTTCCGCGAAGCGGAGCTGGTCCTCGGAAGCATGGCCACCCGGAGCGCCGTCCAGTCCCTGGACCCGGGGCCCTGCCGGGAACTGCTGGCGGAGTTTCTCGGGGTCCTGCCCCGGTTTGCGAACCTTTTTGTCGTGGATGCCGGCGGGGCGGTGGTGTGCTCGGCACTCCCTCCCCCCCCGGGGGGATTCGATCCCGTCGTGGACCGGGAGTGGTTCCGAAGGGCGGTGAGCGAGCGGGACTTCCAGGCCGGAAGTCCCCAGGTGGGAAGGATCTCGGGGCGATGGGTGTCCGTCCTGGCCTCCCCCGTGCTGGACGACGAGGGAGAGGCCCGGGGTGTCATTGGAGGAGCCATCGACCTCATCGGATTCCAGACGGTGCTGGAGCAGGTGTCCCTCCCCGAGGGATCGGTTCTCACCATCGACGATCGGGACGGCGTGGTCGTCGCCCGATCCCTGGACCCCGAGGGATGGGTGGGACGGAGGCTTCCGCCAAGCGGCCTCTCTCCGGACATCCTGGAGCAGCCGGAAGGAAGCACGCGGGTACCCGGCGCCGAAGGGGTGGAGCGAGTCTGGGGCTTCACCGCCATCGAGGGGACACCCTGGCGGGCCTGGGCGGGGATTCCCGTGTCGGAAGTGTATGGACCGGTCCGCCAGGCCGCGCTTCGGAGGGCCATCCTCATTGCCCTGGCGCTGCTGGCCATGGGGGGCGTCTCCATCCTCCTCTACCGCCGGGTGAGTGTGTCCCTTCGGAACCTGGTGGAGGCGACGGAACGGGTGGGTTCGGGGGAGGAGGGACCCATCCCCGAACGAGGGCCGGACGAGGTCCGCAAGGTGGCGGCCCAGTTCAACCAGACCCTGGAGGCGAGGAGCCGCGCCGAGGCGGACCGGTTGCGGAGCCTCGAGCGGTATCGCTCGGTCCTGGAACACGCGGTGTTCGGGATCCTGGTGACTGGAGCCGACGACCGCGTCCGGGAAGCAAACCCCGCCCTGGCCCGGATCGTGGGCACGCCGTCGACGGAGGGGCTCCGGGGGCAGCCGGTCGCCGCCCTCTTCGAACGTCCCGACGAGGTTCTTGCGCTCCGCGCGGGCCTCGAGAGAGGCTCGCCGGTGGCCGGCGTCCAGACCACCTGGATCACCCGGGAGGGGGTCCCGATTCCCGTCCGGATCCACGGCAGCATGCACCGGGATGCGGTGGGCGACATGGCCTTCGAGTGGATCGTCGAGGACCTGACCGAGCGACTCATCCTGGAGGCGCGCATCCGCGAGGTTCAGAAACTCGAGGCGGTGGGGAGCCTGGCAGGTGGCGTGGCCCACGACTTCAACAACCTGCTCACCGTCATCACCACCTCGGCCCACTTCCTCCGGGAGGACCGATCGGCAGATGCGGACGTCCGGGAGAGCGCCGACGACATCCTGGACGCGGCCACCCGGGGCGCCACCCTGACACGCCAGCTCCTCACCTTCAGCCGGAAACAGGTGGTTCAGCCCGAGCCGCTGGAGTTGAACCGGGTGGTGGGGCAGATGGAAGGGCTCCTCCGTCGCCTGGCCGGCGACGGAATCCAGCTCTCGGTTTGCCTGGATCCCGGCACCGGGTGGGTGGAGGCCGACCCCGCTCAGCTCGAACAGGTGCTCCTGAATCTCGTCCTGAATGCACGGGATGCCTCCGAGGCCCACGGTCCCGTAGAGGTCCGGACCGGCCGCATCCGGCTCTCCCGGGAGCTGGGAACGGACACGGGGACCCTCTCCCCCGGGGAGTACGCGGAGCTGCACGTGGCCGACCGGGGGTCCGGCATCCCGCCCTCCATCCGGAGCCGGATCTTCGAGCCCTTCTTCACCACCAAGCCCGAGGGCAAGGGTACGGGACTCGGCCTGGCCACCGTCTATGGCATCGTCACCGGGGCCGGGGGCGCCATCACGGTGGTGAGCCGCCCCGACCAGGGCACGACCTTCCGGATCCTCCTCCCCCGGCTGGGCGACCCCGAGGAAGCCTGAACTCCGGGAGAAACGCCCTGCCCCTCACCCCCTCAGCCCCCTGAGCCATCTCAGCCCCGGGGCGCGGTTGTCGCCTCCTCCTCTCGCTGCATCGCCGCCGCCGCCTTCCCCTGGCGGCGAGCCAGCCAGAATCCCAGCCCGGCCCAGGCCACGGCCAGGGGAACCACCACGGCGGTGAGCCCCACGAGCCCGGCCCCCAGCCGGCCCAGGAGCCCCTCGCTCCATGCGCCTACCACGTCGCCGGTCCGGTAGACGAAGGTATCCGTGATGGCCTTGGCCTTGTACTTGTCCTCGCGTCCCACCACGGTGAAGAGAGTTTCCCGGGCCGGGCGGGTGATCCCCCGCTGCATGGCCCGGTAGGCGGCTTCCAGGAGGATCAGGGCGGTGAAGGTCCCGGTCAGGGCCAGACCCAGGAAGCCGAGGCTGACGGTGATGGGGAGGAGGGCCAGCGCGATCCCCACGCCCACTCGCTTCATGATGTGACCGGTGAGGAGGAGCTGGAGGACGAAGGTGGCAAACTGGGTCCAGAAGTCGATCTGGGCGAAGAGGCCCGTCTGCCGGTCCATCTCCTCCGCCATGGCCGCCACCATCTGGAGCCGGGTGAAGTAGATGAAGGTGGCCATGATGGCCATGACCAGGACGAACCCGCAGATCCCCAGCAGGTAGGGCGACCTGACCACCGCCCGGAAGCCCTCCCAGGCGCTTCCGCCGATCACCTCCTCCTCCCGCACCACCGGGGGCGCCTCCGGGTCCTCCGGGTCCACCTCGCTCAGGCTCTCGGGCTGGAGGCGCGCCACCACCGAGGCGGCCACGACGCCGAGCATCAGGAACCCGACGGCAATGAGGATCAGGTTCTCCGTCCCCAGGTCATCCACGTAGGTCCACGCCAGCCAGGGGCCGAACATGGCACCCAGCGTCCCGCCCACGGCAATGACCCCGAAGAGCCGCTTGGACTGTTCCAGCGAGAAGCGGTCTACCATGAGTGCCCAGAACACCATGGTGCTGAACAGGTTGAACACGCTGAACCAGATGTAGAACACGCGCCCCGAGATCTCCCCGGTGGCCTCCGGCGCGAAGGTGAGGAGCGCCCAGAAGACGAGGAGACTTGCCGAGAAGAAGAGGTAGGTGGCGGCGATGAACGAGATCCGGCGAAACCGCGACACCAGGAACCCGAAGACCGGGTTCACCGCCAGCGTCACGATGGCGGTGCCCACGAAGAGCCACCGGACCGTGTCGAGACCGCTTCGCATCCCCAGCGCCTCCCGCGCTGGCCGGATGACCATGAGGGCGCTCAGCACGCAGAAGAAGAAGGCCACCGACGCCATGAGGGCCGGAACTTCGTCGCGGCGGATGTTGGTGAAGCGCTGAAGAAAGGTGGTCATGTGCGAGTCGGTCCCGTGTCGGGGCAGGAGGGACGAAGGGCAGGCGTGCCCGGGAGGCGCAACATACGGCGGGACCCACCGCGTACGACATCCCGCCCGGTCAAAGCGTTGGTCCGGTCGCGCCGCCCGTCCCCTCCTCGGCGGCGTCTTCCGCGGGCTTCCGGTCAGGTCCGCCCATCTCGATCCGGTTCACCGGGGTCTCCGCCGGATCCTCGAACCAGGTGAAGTAGGTCTCCGCCCCGTGGATCCCCTGCTCGACCAGGGCCTGCTTCTTCGCCTCGCTCAGGTCGAAGTCCGTGGTCCCCACGTCCAGCGTGTTGATGTAGACGGTACGCTGCCAGTCGTCGCTGTGAAGGTGAAGGTTCTCCTGCACGTTCAGGAGCCCCTTGAGAAGGCCGCGGGCGTAGTCGGTGAAGCTCCGGATGGGGCGACCTTCCACGGGTTCGTCGTAGCGAAAGAGGGCGATCTCCGAGGTCGTGTCCAGGCGCATCCCCAGCGTCTGGCGGTTGTAGACGTAGGGGCTCCGCCCGGGGCGGGCGAGCTCGATGCGGGCGTTCTCCCGGTTGTAGTAGTCGGTGGGCCGGACGGCGTAGGCCTCCTCGTCCAGGTCGATGTAGCGCATCCGGTCGAAGAGCTTCACCGGGTAGTTCAGCTGCACCCCGCCATCCACGTAGACGTCGGCCCGGGGACCATGGCGCACCGCCTGGAAGAAGAGGGGGATCGACATGGAGATCCGCACGGCCTCCACCAGGGGCATGTCGGGATGCCGTTCGTGGGAGAAGACCTCGGAGAACCCGGTGGAGAGGTTCGTCCCGATGACGTGGAGTTCCGGGGCGCCCCGCGCCCGAAGGTCGCCGAAGGTGGCCCGGGGATCCCCCATGCGCTCGGCCACCAGGTGCCCGATCCACTGCTCGAAGAAATCGCCCCGGTAGTAGCCGAAGTTCCTGGCCAGTCGCCGGATGTCGCGGATCAGCCCGAAGGAGCGGTCCATGAAGTCCCGGAAGTCGGTGGACTGCAGGATCTGGAGCTGCTCCCAGGGCGTGTACCCAAGCGAGAAGATGAGGGCGTTGATGGCGCCGGCACTGGCACCGCCCGTCCGGACCACGTGCCGAAGCAGATCGCGGTTCTCCAGGATCTGCATGGCGCCGACGTAGGCGATCCCCTTCACGCCCCCGCCCTCGAATACCAGGTTCCGGACCTGCACGGGCACGCGAGTCTCCCTCCTCCCGGGGTGAACGCCTCGCCTCCACGATTCGTCCGCAAGGCTCGGCCACAGTGCGCACCCGGCGGGGCCGCCGCAAGCACCCCCATGCTTGCCGGTCTCCGGTTCCTCCCCCTCGTGTCCTGAGTCAGAGATTCGCTGGAATTCGAACGGCGCTGCATCGACCGTGTCCGGGTCAAGGCGGGTGGCTGAAAGCGATGCGGCAGCATCGGTGAAGCGGCCCAACGAAGATC
>SKNW01000009.1 GCA_007120305.1 Gemmatimonadota bacterium
GGTCCACCGGCTCAGTCCATGACCCGGTAGCTGAAGCCGAAGACCTCCCCCGCGGGGACGTCGAGCTCGAAAGCCCGGGCCTCGCCCTGGGCCTCGAATCGCACCGTGGTCTCTCCCGTTCCGATTTCGCTCCCATTGATCGCGTAGAAGGTGAAGCGAAGTCGCAGCGCAGTTCCAGCGGGGGCCCCGTGATTCGAGAGCTGGCCACCCAGGACCAGGTCGGCTCCGCTGGCACGAAGCGCCACCTCGTCCATCACGACGGGGAGATCCTCCCCCGTGGTGTAGACCTCCATGGCCTCGTCGCCCCGATTCAGCTGCAGGAGCGCGTTGGCCCGGAAGCGGTACCCCAGCTCATTCAGCGCATCAATCTCAAGGAGGTGGGCGGAGATCGCATCCAGCTCTTCCCACGCCTCCATCAGATAGAGAGTCTGTGCCAGGTTGAAGGTCACGTCCCGGTGATTGGGAACCACCTCCCGGGCCCGCCGGAAGGCGTCGGCCGCCCCCTCGAACTCGTCGACCTGGTAGAGGCCCACGCCGATTGTGAAGTAATCAGAGGCATCAAGACCCTCGCGAGAGAGGAGATCCGCGAAGAGATCCTGCGCCGCCTCCCCACGCCCGGCGGCCACCATGGCCGACGCATACGTGGTCAGGTACTCCAGATTATCGGGCTCGGATTCAAGGAGGGCCGCGTAGATCTCAGCCGCCTCGTCGAAGCGCTCGAGGCGAAGGAGGAGCTGGGCCTGGTTGGTCATGGCCGGGCCACGGAACGTCATCCACTCCTCTCGCACCTCATCGTCGACCCGGTCAGCCCAGGGGCCATCCACGATCTGCACGACCTTGCCGAACGCCGCCGCCGACTCCTCGAACCGCCCGGCCTGGGCGTAGGTACTGCCCAGGTTCAGCGCGGCTTCGGGCCGGAGATCGTAGATCATGTCGGCCCGCTCGAAACTGCGGATCGCGCCCTCCAAATCTTCGGCTGCCAGGAGTTCCACGCCGACGTTGTAGGCCTCGATCCAGACGGCTTCACGCAGACCGGCGGTCTCCAGCACGTAGCGGGGGTAGAGCTCTTCGGCCTGATCGAGCCGCCGAGATGCCTCTTCCAGGCGATCGAGCCCCAGCAGAGCCTCCCCGGCCTGGAGGTAGGACTGGGGATTCTCGGGGTCGGCCTGAATGCCGGCCTCTGCATGGCCCAGTGCTTCCTGATACCGGGCACGGGCCTGCTCCTCGGATCCCGAACTCGCGGCCTGGAGGAGGAAGAGCGCCGCCTGGTTCGTGTGTTCATTGTCCCTGGGCTCAATGCCCTCAGGCAGATCCATGACCCACTGGGGGAGATCGTCCTCCAGGAGTCCTGCGCCCAGGATCGAACTCTCAGGAGAGCGCGTCTCACCCGAGGACGCGCATCCACCGATGAGAAACGCCGCTCCCAGGACCGCCATGGCCCCGAATCGCAAATTCATCCAGCTATCCTCCCTGTAACGTTCCAAGAGATCCCGAGCCAGGCGGGTCGAGATCGTGGGACTCGCCCCCCACGGGGACGGACTCCGTGTACTCGATGCCCTGTGTGGTAACCCAGCAAGCTATCTATGGTCCCCAATCCCCGTCAAACCCAAACCCCATCAAGCCCCAAGTCCGTCAGACGGGAAGCCCCCAGCCGTTCCAGCGTCCGGTCGCGCCCCAGCGCCGCCAGCACAAGTCCCAGGTCCGGGCCCGAGCGGGCCCCGCAGAGGGCAAGACGGACCGGATGAAAGAGGGCCGGGCCCCGGGCACCCAGGGCCTTGCCGGCGTCGCGGACGGTCTGCGCCAGCGGCTCGGCCTCCCAGGTCGGCAGGCGAGCCAGCGCCTCCCTGACGCCCGCCACCACCCGCATGGCCTCCAGCCCCTCGCCGCGGACCTCCTCCACGCCGGCCGCCAGTGCCGATGCTTCAGGAAAGAGGAGTTCCAGGTGCTCGTTGACCTCCCCCAGGGTATGCAGGCGGGTGCGGATGGCCTCCACCCCCCGGCGAAGGTCCTGGCCCTCGAGGGGAAACTTCGTCCGGTCCAGAAAGGGCTCCACCGCCGCCACCAGGGCATCGAGGGAAAGGCGGGCCAGGTGCTGCGCCGAGATCCAGCGGAGCTTCTCGAGGTCGAAGACCGCATCGGAGGCGCCGACCCGTTCCAGCGAGAGCTCTGACTCCAGCTCCTCGCGGCTCAGCACCTCCCGGTCATCGCCGGGAGACCACCCCAGGAGAGAGAGGTAATTCACCACCGCATCCGGGGGGTACCCATGGGCGCGAAGCTCGGCCACACCCGCCGCCCCCTCTCTCTTCGAGAGCTTCTTCCGGTTGTCGCCAAGGACCATGGGGAGATGGGCAAACACTGGACGGCGTGCACCCAGGGCATCAAAGAGAAGGGCCTGCTTCGGCGTGTTGGAGAGGTGCCCGGCCCCGCGGATCACGTGGGTGATCTCCATGTCGATGTCATCCACGACCACGGCGAAGTTGTAGGTGGAGCGACCGTCGGCGCGGAGAATCACGAAGTCGCCGATGTCGTGACCGTGGAATCCCACCTCTCCCCGGACCGCGTCCTCCACCCGGATTCGCTCCGCCGGCACCGGAAAGCGGAGAGTAGCCGCATCCCCATCCCCGACTCGGCGCTCGGATTCGGCCGGATCCAGCTGCTGGCACGCCCCGGGGCATCCTGTGCCGGGGGCTCCCCCTTCCCCTTCTTCCCGGACGGCGCTCAGAAACGCATCGGAGCAGAAGCAGCGATAGACCTTTCCGGCCCGGAGAAGCTCCAGGGCCGCCTCCCGGTGTCGCTCTTCGCGCTGGCTCTGGAGGTACGGACCGAAGGGTCCCCCGCGATCGGGCCCTTCGTCCCAGTGGAGTCCGGCCCACGCCAGGTCTTCCAGAATCGCTTCCAGCGCACCGGGGACGTTCCGCTCCCGGTCCGTGTCCTCCACCCGGATCACGAAGGTTCCGCCGTGATGGCGGGTGAAGAGGTGATTGAAGACCGCCACCCGGAGGTTGCCCAGGTGAAGTTGCCCCGTGGGGCTGGGTGCGAAGCGGGTCCGGACCATGGGGAATCTCGGGATGAAAAACGCGGGAGGGGTTCAGGACGGGGAAGGCGGGTCGCCACCCTCGGGGGGCGGATCCCGGCCGTCGGGGGGGGATCCGCCGCCTTCAAGGTACTCCAGGATGCGTTCGGCCAGAACCCGGGAAAACCCGGGGACTCGCTCCACCCCCGACACCCCGGCCTCGCGGACGCCCTCCACCGACCCGAACCGGGTCAGGAGCGCTCGCTGGCGTGACGGGCCCACACCGGGGATCTCCCCCAGCTCACTGCGCAGGGTGCGCTTTGTTCGGAGCTTGCGGTTGTAGGAGACGGCGAACCGGTGCGCCTCGTTTCGGACCCGCTGCAGGAGGCGGAGCGCCGGGTCCCGCCGGGGAATCCGGACCGCCTCCCGCCGCCCCGGAAGGAAGACCTCCTCCTCCCGCTTCGCCAGCGCGCAGACCGCGACCTCCTCGGTCCCCAGCGCGGCGAGTACCGGAAGAACGGCGGAAAGCTGCCCCTTCCCGCCATCGATGACGATGAGCTCCGGAAGCGGCGCGTTCTCGTCGAGCCGACGCTTCAGGTACCGCTCCACCGCCTCGGCCATGGACCGGTAGTCGTCGTTGCCCCAGCTCCCCCGGATCCGCATGTGGCGGTAGAGCGCCTTCCGGGGCTCCCCGTTTTCGAAGGCCACCGCGGATGCCACGACCTCGGTTCCCCCGGTGTGGGAGATGTCGAAACACACGATGAAGCGGGGGACGACCTTGAGCCCCAGTCGCTCCTGCAGGTCGTAGAGAACCGTGTCCGCCCGCTCGGGAACCTCCGAGGGATCGGCCTCCGCTGCAACCCGGTCCTCCAGCACGTGGCGGGCATTCGTGCGGGCCAGCTCGGTCAGCCGCACCTTGGCGCCCCGCTGCGGCACCCGGAGTTCCACCCGCCGCCCCGCACGTTCCCCCAGTACACGCTCCAGGACAGGCCGGTCCTCGAAGTCCAGGGGGAGGAGGATCTCGTCGGGAAGCTCGGCGATCCCCACGGCGCCCCGCCCCAGGTAGTAGCGGGAGGCGAAGGCCTGGAGGAGGTCGGCGTCCGCATCCCCGGCCAGCCCTTCGAACCGGTGGCTCTCCCGGCCGAGAAGGGTTCCCCGCCGGATCCGGAGAACCACGGCAGCCCCGTCGTCCCCGTCGCGGGCAATCCCGACCACGTCCTGGTCCCCCCCGTCCACCCGTTCGACCCGCTGCTGACCTTCCAGGGACTCCACGCCCGCCAGGATGTCGCGGTAGCGGGCCGCATCCTCGAAGCGGCGTTCCTCGGCGGCGGTCCGCATCGCCGCCTCCATCTCCTGGCGGAGGCCCGTGGTCTGGCCTTCCAGGATGCGCACCAGGTCGTCGATGTCCTCGCGGTAGGCCTCCCGGCTCTGCCATCCGACACAGGGGGCCTGGCATCGATGGATGTGGTAGTCGAGGCAGGGCCGCGGGGGCGCCTCCTTCGGCAGCCGGTAGCGGCAGGACCGCACCGTATGCACCCGCTTCAGGTGCTCCAGCGCCTGGCGCAGCGCGCCCACCCGGGTGAAGGGACCGAAGTACCGGGCCCCGTCTTCCCGAACCCTCCGGGTGATCCAGACCCGGGGGAAGGGCTCGTTCACGGTGACCTTGACATAGGGGTACCTCTTGTCGTCCCGGAGCTGAATGTTGAAGCGCGGGCGGTGCTCCTTGATGAGGTTGGACTCCAGGAGGAGGGCCTCGGCCTCCGAGTCCACCACGATGGTGTCCACCTCCACGGCTCGGCGTCCCAGTTCCTGGAGCCGGATGCCCCGATTCCGGTCGTGGCGAAAGTAGCTCCGGACCCGGGCCCGGAGCGACTTGGCCTTCCCGATGTAGAGGATTTCGCCCCCCGCATCCCGGAACAGGTAGACGCCGGGCGCGGTGGGGAGGGCATCAAGTCGGCGCTCCTCGATCATGGGGTCCCCTCGCCTCCTCTTCCGCTCCCCTTCCTCCGGCGGCGTCCCAGCACCTCCCGAAGGGGGCTCCGCACGCCCAGGAGGGCGGTGAGGCCCAGGTAGACGAGACCGGTGATGCCCAGCGTGCCCACCGCCACCGGAATCGGGTGGAGTCCCGGAACGATGGCCACGAGCCCGAGGCGGGTCCCCGAGCCGGCGGCGACAGCGGCGGCGGCGGCGGCAACCAGGCGAAGAACGGAGCCCGCCCCGCTCCCATGGGGGCCGATGTCCCGGGCCAGGCGACGCCGAAGGACGACGAGCTCGAGCCATGCCGCGACCGCCGACCCCAGGGCCAGCCCCACCGCGCCGTACCGCAGGCCGTCTCCGACCTCGAGCCGGTCCAGGGGGAACATGAGCGTGGCGCCCAAGGCGAGGGCCACGACGACCCGGAGCACGGCCACCCGGGCCGGCGTGGCGGTGTTCCCGAGGGCGTAGAAGGCGGAGGAAAGAAGGCGCGAGGTGGCCGACGCCCCCATCCCCAGCGCGTAGGCGGCCAGGATGGCCCAGGTGAGGCGAACCTCCACCGGACCGAAGGCGCCGGTCTGGTACAGGGCGGCCACCACCACGTCGCCGAGCAGGAGGTACACGGCCACCGACGGGACCAGGAAGTAGGCCACCCGCAGCATCCCGGATCGCACCGAGTCGGCCAGCGCCAGGGAGGCGGGACTCCCCGGTGTCACCTGCGTCTCAGAACCCGCTCGGGTCCGGGCGAGTTCCGGGAGCTCGCTGGCCGCCACGGCCATCCCGAAGAGGGAAATGGGGAGCATGTACAGCACCTGCGCGTACCCCAGCACCGAGAGGGCGCCGGCGGCGAGGAGCCCGGCCAGGGCATAGTCGAGGAGCCCCCCCACGTTCACCACACCTCGTCCCGCGAGGACCGGGAAGAAGGCACGCATCGCCTCACGCACACCCTCCACCCGGGTCGCCATCCAGGGCCGCAGGCTCCCGCCGAGACCTCCCGCCAGGCGCAGCGCCGCCGGAAACTGGACCCCGAACTGAAGCGCGCCCCCCACCAGGGCTCCCCATGCGGTGAGACGGATCAGGGCGTCCGCCTCCCATCCCAGGAGCCATCCGCCGCCCACCAGGGCCACGAGGATGGCCGCGTTCCAGGCCACCGGCGCCACGTACGGGAGAAAGAACCGGCGGTGGGTATTGAGGACGCCCAGGGACCAGGCCGACAGCACCAGGACCCCGGTCATGGGAAAGAGGATGCGGACGAGTTCCGTGGTGCGGGCGTGCTGCTCCGGATCGAAGCGGGGGAAGAGGACCGAGACCAGGAGGGGCGCCAGTGCCATCCCCACCAGCACCATTCCCCCGGCGGCCAGAAAGAGGAGTCCGAACACCGCACCGGCAAAGCGGCGGGCCGCCTCCTTCCTGTCCTGCTCCACCATCCGGGCATAGACGGGAATGAAGGACGCCGAGAGGGTTCCCTCGCCCAGAAGGTTCTGAATCACGTTGGGAAGTCGGAGCGCCGCCCGCCACGCATCGGCATGGACGGAGGCTCCGAAGAAATGCCCCAGGGCGCGTTCGCGGGCCAGGCCGGCGATTCGGCTCAGGAGGATGCCGGCGGAGACGAGGCCGGCGCTGCGAGCCCGGCGCTCCGGGATCAGCGCGTCGGCCTCACCGACGGCGTCAGTCCGGGGAGCCACCGGGAAGCCGGCCCTCGGAACGTTCGGTCAGGAGCTTCTGGAGGAATTCTCCCTCTTCGTGGAGCCGCTGCATCTCTCGGGAGAGCCGGTCCACTTCGCCCTCCAGGTAGCGGACACGGTCTACCACCACGTCTTCCCCCGCCCCGAGGCGGCGGTCTTCGACGCGGGCGGCCAGGGCACGACCCAGACGGGAATCGAGAACCGTGGAGAGGATCTCGGGGATCATGAACGCGAGGACGATGAGGGCGATCCAGATCATGTCGAAAGGTACCGGGGTGCGGGACCGGGGGGCAACGGCCGCGTCCGGACGTTCCGGCGGCCTCTCCCTTCGTCGAGACTACGGCCGGGGGATGCCCGAGCTTCAATCATGGGACCCGGCCTCCAGCGGAAGGACCGCCGTCTCCGCCGCGTCCCTCCAGCGCTCCATCAACTCCGGTCCGTACCGGACCAGGAAGTAGAGGGCCGGAACGACGCGTTCCTGGGGAACTCCCCCCGGGAAGAGCTGGACCTGGGCCTTTTCGATCTGCTGGAGGGCGATCCCGCTCTCGCGCTTCCGGGCCTGCACCACCTTCCGTTCCACATCGTCCAGGAGCGAGAACCCCTGGTTCCGGAGATGGTCCACCGGCCCCGCCAGGGTCGGATCCACCTCCCGGACGGCCAGGCCCAGCGCCCTGGAGCCCCGGGCAATGGCGCCCCGGAGGTCCCCCAGGGCCTTTCGGACTTCGTCGGGAAGCTCCTCGCGGACGACCCGGCCCACCACCTCGTGATGGGGTCGGGCCAGTTCGGCCACCTCCAGGTCGAACTTCCGGAGGACCTTTTCCACCCGGGTCTCGATCACCGCGGCCGAAAGGCGCGGGTGGATCACGGGCTGCAGGATGCCATGCGCCTCGAAGACCGGTGCGGTCTGGGCGAAGTAGGCCGTCTCCCCCGGTCCCGCCACGTAGGCCAGCGTCGGGACCAGGGCGCTCTCCACCACGGGGCGCAGGAGCACGTTGGGCGAAAGACGTGCCGGATCCGCTCCGGCTTCGGCGGCCAGGGTCTCCAGGTCCAGGACCCGACCTTCGTGGCGCAGGCGCAACGTTCCGGGCCCGTCCACGAAGAGGCGATCCCTCCCCCGGGCCCCTTCGAGGAAGAGATTGGCTCCCCCTTCGAGGATCGTGACCTGGGTGGCGTACCCGGCCTCCTCCAGCGCCCGGGATCGCTCCTCGAGGGCCAGGGACCTGGCTTCCGCCTCCCGCGCCTCGGCGAGGAGGACAGGGAGGGCGGCGGCCTGCGCCTCGGGGTGTTCCGGCGAAAGCAGGAAGACGCCGGCGGAGGCAAGCTGCCGCCGCAGGAGTTCGGCAAAGGCCTCTGGAAGCGTGGCCCCCTCCCGGTAGGCCGAGGCGAGATCCTCTTGGATGCCTGGGCGGAAGTCAGAGGGCGGGAGAAGGTCGAGGAGGGCGGCCCGGACCTCGTCAATGTCGGATCCCAGCGGCATCCGGTGAAGGGGTCGTTCTCCCGCCCCCTCGCGGTCGGGCAACTCGAGGGTGACCAGTTCGTTGCCCAGGTCCGGAAGGGACACTCTCCGAACCTCCTCCCAGTCATGGTCCTCCGAGGCCACCCAGAACACCGGGAGAACGGGGCGGCCCACAACGCCCTCCAGGCGCCGGGCCAGCGCCGCGGCCGTGAGGGCCTTGTAGATGGAGAAGAGGGGCCCGCCGAAGAGCCCGGGCTGCTGCCCCGTGGTCACGGCGTACCCTCCCTCGTCCACGAAGCGCTGCAGTCGCGCGGGGCCATCGGGTCCACCCCCGGTCAGGATCCCGGCCAGGCGCTCCCGGTGCGCACGGTGGACGCGCCCGTCCACCTCCCGGGCCTTGGCCAGGTAGGCCTCCAGTTCCGCCGGGTGCCCGCCCGGATAGAAGCGAAGGGCCTCCGGGCTTCCCTCGAGGTACTGGCGGACCAGGTGGGAGCCAGTGAGGGCCTGGATCTGGAGATTCACGTGGGGCTCGCGTCCGGATAAGGAAAGGGGGGGGACAGGGCGGCTGGACCGATGGAGGCAAAACGGGTGGGGGCGAAACGGGGATGCGCGGGCGCTCGCCGGGCGCGGGGTCCCGCGCGGGGGTCGTGGTCCTCGTTCGCGGCGACCCGCGACTACCCCTGGCGAGCCAGAAGGATCTCACGGGGGGCCGAAGGGGACGGGGGTGCTCCCGCGTAGTCCCCGAAGCGGCTTTCCACGACGAGCCCGACCGCGTCGAAAAGCGCCGCCAGGTCCGCCGCATCGTAGAGCCGCACCCGCTCGACGAAGTCCTCTTCCACGCCCTCTCCCCGGATCCGGATCCGTTTCTCCACGCGCCGTCCCCCGTCCACCAGGCGGCGCACCTGTTCCACGCGCTTCCCCCCGATCCGGCGCTCGTCCCGGGGTTCAAGGGATTCCCGCACGCGTCGGGCATTCAGGAAATCCAGCATCACCCGCCCTTCCGGCCGCAGGACACGGCGAACCTCGGCCAGGACCTTCCGGTCCTCGTCGTCGGAATCGAAGTACCCGAACGAGGTGAAGAAGGAGGTGACGAGGTCGAAGCTCCCGTCGGCGAAGGGCAGATGCCGCATGTCTCCGCGCACCCGGTGGCATCCCGGGGCGGCGCTTCGGGCCTGGCGAAGAAGCGGGGCCGAGAGGTCCATCCCCACGGCGTCGATCCCCACCTCCCGGAAGGCCCGCAGGTGACGTCCCGCACCGCATCCCAGGTCCAGAACCCGAGGCGCATTCCCCTCCCCCGAGGGCGGGTGGCCTTGCGGAATTGCCCGAAGGACCAGGGCCACGGCCCGGTCTGCCTCCTCCTGGTCGCGATGCGGATAGAGATGGAGGTACTCCTCGCCAAACCAGCTTCGGTACCAGGGGACCAGGGCCTCCTGCTCCACGTCGGTCATCGGTCTCCCTTGTGGTACGGCTCATTTCGGAGAATCGTCCCCGCGCGGTAGAGCTGCTCCACCAGGACCAGGCGCGCCATTTCGTGGGGCAGGGTCATGGAGGAGAGGGAGAGCTGGCGGGTGGCGCGGCGGAGTACGGCGGGATCGAACCCGAAGGCGCCGCCGAGGGCCAGCACCAGAGGCGGGGCCGCCCGAAGCTGGCGCTCCCCAAGTTCCCTGGCCAGTGCGCTGGAATCCATGGGCCGACCCTCCCGGGTCAGGGCCCAGAGCTCGGCGCCGTCAGGGATGCGGGCCAGGATCCGCTCGGCCTCCGCCGCCATGACGCGGGCAGGCTCCGCCCGCCCACCCCGCCCCGTTCCCGCGTCCACCTCCACCACGTCGAACTTCCAGTAGTGGGCCACCCGAGCCTCGTACTCCGCCACCGCAGGCTCCAGGACACCCCGGACCCTCCCCACGGCCATCAGGAGGATCACGCTCGCCCCCCTGCGCGATCCCCACCCCGGGCCAGCGCTCGGTCCAGGAGGCGATCCAGGAGTCGATCCACCCCGGGTGCCGGATCAACCCGGAGCGTGAGCACACGGGGGGCCGGGACGGCCTCCGCGAGGGGAGCAAAGGCGGCGAGCTTCACGGCGTCCTTCTCGGTGGTGACGATGCGGCGCCCACCGGCCCGCTCCAGGATGCGACCCAGCTGCGCCTCGGTATAGGCATGGTGGTCCGGATAGGCCAGAAGTTCGAGGGAAGGCCCTTCGGGACCACCGCCGAGGCCCGCCTCGCGGAGCATTCGCTCCAGTTCCTGCGGATGCGCGATGGAAGCCACCGCCAGCACCTCCTCTCCCGGTTCGGGGGGCTGGGCGGACTCTCCCCCCAGCGTCGTCCACCCGGAGGCCAGGATCCCCACCCGGCCCAGGGGGGGATGCTGTGGAAGGTCGTGGAGCACCACCAGGAGATCCTCCCCTGACCGGACCCCTTCGTCTCCCTTTCCGGTGACCAGGACGAGGGAGGCGCGCAGCAGCGACCCCAGGGGCTCCCGCCAGGGCCCGCGGGGGAGGAGTCGGGGCGGAAACGGATCGTGAGCCGACACGAGGACGATGTCCGCATCCCGAGCCAGGGCCCGGTGCTGGAACCCGTCGTCAAGCACCACGACATCGGCGCCCTGGTCCACCGCCTCGAGCGCAGCCGCCACCCGGTCCGGATTGGCGATCACCGCCACCCGGGGGTGCCATCGCCGGTGGAGGGCGATCTCGTCCTCTCCGTATCCCCGGCTTACCACGGCGGGCGTGCACCCTCGGGCCACAAGGCGGTCCACGATCCACCCGGCCACAGGGGTCTTCCCGGTCCCTCCCACCGACAGGTTGCCCACCGAGATCACGGGGACCGGAACGGTACGGGATCGGAGGAGGCCGGTGTCAAAGGCCCGGTTCCTGAGCCGCACGGCAACACCGAAGAGGGCCGCCATCGGGGCGGTGACCGCAGTCAGAAGGGTGGCCGCCAGCGGTCCCGCATCCCCCTTCCAGTAGCGTCTGACTCCGCGTTCCATGGTTCCCTGCCTCGGTGGGGGCTTCATCGGGAGCCGCTCTCCGTTCCCCCGGGGCGAACCGGATCCGGGTTCTCCTGGTCCACCGTGTCGGTGAGGCGATTCAGTTCCTCCTCCACCTGCCGAGCCAGACGCTCGAGCCCTTCCTCGTCCAGTTCCCGATCCACATGGATGGGCGCCCCGTAGCGAACCTCCACCCGGGCCAGCGGCCACGGGACCAGGAACCGGTCCCAGGAGTTCAGGCGCCACGCCCGACGCGCCCCGGCAGCCACCGGGATCAGGGGGGCTCCGGATCGCTGGGCAGCCAGAAGGACCCCAGGCTTGAGGTGTCGGGGCGGTCCCTTGGGTCCATCCGGGGTCACGGCCAGGTCCGAACCGCTGCGGAGGGCTCGGAGCATCCCCCGGAACGCTCGGGCACCGCCCCGGGTGCTGGACCCCCGCACCGTGAGAAAACCCCGGCGCTGTACCAGGCGGGCGATGAGTTCGCCGTCGCGATGTTCACTGATGAGGACCACGGCGCCCTCGTTGCGGTGGAGGTGAGCCAGGGGGAGGATGCGGGAATGCCAGAAGAGGAAGATGACGGGTTCGCCCCGCTCCCGAAACGCCTGGAACCCTGCCCGCCCATGGAGCTGGAATCGCCAGCTCCATCCCAGGAGCCAGAGAACTCCCGTGCCTGCCAGTTCCATGAGTCGGCGACGGGGTGGAAGAGGGGGGAATGCCGGGATGGCCGCGTCATCTTCCGCCGCGCTCTCGGTCCCTCCTGTCCCCCCTGTTCCTGCGGTCCCCCGCGCGGGTCCGGAACCCGCGGGACGGTTCCCCGTGTCTTCCTTCACCGGAGCTCCTCTTCGCCGTTCCCGACGGCCGGCGCCTCCCCCTTGCCTCCGGGTCGGGGTCGAAGGGGAATTCCCCGCTCCAGGAGCACCTCCTCCACGAGCAGGGCCACACGTTCCGCCGCGCCCGGATCCCCGAGGCGGTCCCGGATGCGTGCCAGGCCCTCCAGCAAGGTCATGCGCGCGCCCCCCTCTTCCAGCAGGGGGAGAAGGGCTTCGGCCATTTTCGGACCCGTGACCTCGTCCTGAAGGAGCTCGGGCACCACCCGCCGGTCGGCCACGAGGTTCGCCAGGGCTACGTGCTTCACCCGGACGACTCTCCGGGCGATCCGCCAGGTTACCGGGTGGGTCCGGTACGCCACCACGAAGGGCACGCCGGCCAGGGCAGCCTCCAGGGTCGTGGTCCCGGACTTGACCAGGGCCCCCCGGGCGTGAGCCAGAAGCCCCCGTCCATCGGTGACCGCGGTCAGAGGTGCCCCGGAGGGGAGATGCTCCGGGAGGGCAAGCTCGACGCCCTGGGCCCGGGCCACCACAGGCTGGATCCCCGGACGGGCACGGGCGATCCGGTCGGCGGCATCCAGAAAGGGCGCCAGGTGACGCCGAATCTCCTGGGCCCGGGATCCCGGGAAGATGGCCAGGATTTCCCGGGCCGGGTCCAGTTCATGAGCCTGGCTGAAGGCGGCCCGGTCCGGGACCGCCCCGACATCGTCCAGGAGCGGATGGCCTACGTATCGTGCTTCCCCACCCACCGCCTCGAAGAGCTCCGCCTCGAAGGGAAGAATGACGGCGATCCGGTCGGCCTGCTCTGCCAGGCGAGCGGTGCGATGGGCCTTCCATGCCCAGACCTGCGGCGCGATGTAGTAGACCACCGGGATCCTCCGGGCGTGCGCCGCTGCCGTGATCCGCAGGTTGAACCCCGGGTAGTCGATGGGGACCACGAGGTCCACCCGCTCCGACGCCAGCAGCGCCTTCACCTGCCGCTCGAGGCGAAGAAAATACGGAAGACGGGTCACGACCTCGGCAAACCCCATGACGGCCAGCTCGTCCAGTCCGGCCAGGAGTTCCACACCCTCGGCGGCCATCCGTTCGCCCCCGGTGCCCAGGAGGCGGGCCGTTGGGAATCGGGACCGGAGGGCCCGTGCCAGATGGGCCCCGTGGAGATCCCCGGAGGGTTCCCCTGCCAGGAGCAGGAGAACCGGGCGACGAGGGGTCACCGGGAGCCCCGGCTCAGTACCGGAAGGTGAGGTACCAGAACGCAATGACGACCAGGGCGAGGAGCAGCGCAAGCACCTTGGGCGACTTCGGGGGCTTGGCGTCGGCGCCCGCCTTCTTTCGGCTACGACGTACGTGTATCAGCGACATGGCGCAGGATCCGTGCTTCAATGGCGAGGGCGACCTCCAGGGCGCTTCGGCCCTCGACGCCGGAAACGGCCGGGGGGATGCGCCCGAGGGCCGCCTCCCGGAAGGAGTCCTGTTCGCGCCGCAGGGGCTCCGCGGGCTCGGCCTGGAGGGGAATGCGCTGGATGATGGACGAGAGGTCCCTGGCGAGGAGTCCGGCCATGGCCGCTTCAGCCTCGGGTCCGGGCTGGAGCGCGGGAAGATCGGTCTTCAGTCGGAGGAACTCGCCCGTGCCGTTGGCCAGGTTCAGGCTCAGGTACCCCGACCGCTGGAAGATCCGAACCTTCCGAAGCCGCTCCAGCGAAACCCGGCTCGAGGTGAGGTTGGCCACGGCCCCGCCCTCGTAGGTGATCCGGGCGTTGGCAATGTCCACCGACGGGGTGAGGACAGGGGCCCCGGCGGCCTGGAATTCCTGAACCGGACGCCCCACGAGGCTGCCCACCAGGTCCACGTCGTGGATCATCAGGTCCAGGACAACGGCGACGTCGGTGCCGCGCTCGGTGAAGGGAGCCAGGCGGTGAGACTCGATGAAGAGGGGTTGATCCAGGTAGGGTCGAGCCCCCACGACCGCCGTGTTGAAGCGCTCCACGTGCCCGACCTGCACCAGGGCCCCTCCCCGCGCGGCAGCATCCAGGATCCGATCGGCATCCTCCAGCGAGGGCGCGATGGGCTTCTCGATGAAGACATGGATCCCGCGCTCCAGCGCCTCTACGGCCACCGCGCAGTGGGTGATGGTCGGGGTGGCGATGATCACGGCATCCACCTCGTCCAGGAGCGCACTCAGCGTCGGGAAGGCGCGCACGCCCAGTTCCTCGGCCACCTGGCGGGCGCGCTCCGGGTTGGCCTCGTGGATCCCGGCGAAGCGGGTCTCCGGAAGGTCCCGCGCGATGCGCGTGTGATGGAACCCCAGGCTCCCGGCGCCCACCACCCCCAGGCGAACGTCGGATCCCCCTCCCTGTGCCATGCTCCCCATCAGAAGGTGACCCCGCGCTCGGAAGACTCGATGAATTCGATGAACTCGCCCACCTCACCCTCCATGGAAAGTTCCTCCCTGACCCGAACCAGCGCCTGGGAGAGGTTCAGTTCGGAGTGGAAGAGCATGCGGTACGCCTTCTTGAGGGCAGCCCGTGATTCGGGCGGAAAGCCCCGGCGCTCGAGGCCCACGGTGTTCAGCCCGTAGATCTTGGGGGGGTTTCCCGAGACCCGGCAGAAGGGGGCCACGTCCTGGGCGATGCGGGAAAGTCCTCCGATGAAGGCATGCCGACCGATGCGAACGAACTGGTGCATGGCCACGAGGCCACTGATGATCGCCCAGTCGTCGATGGTCACGTGCCCCGCCATCTGGGTCGCGTTGGAGATGATGATGTGATCCCCGAGAACGCAGTCGTGGGCCACGTGCACGTACGCCATCAGGAGGCAGTCACTCCCCACCCGCGTCTCGCCGGAGGCCGACGTCCCCCGGTTCAGCGTCGCGTATTCACGGATCTGCGTGCGATCTCCGATGCGGAGCCAGGTCTCCTCCCCCTCGAACTTGAGATCCTGGGGATCGGTGCCGAGCACCGCCCCCTGGAAGATCCGGCATTCCTCGCCGATCTCGGTGTTCCGTTCCACGAGGACACCGGGACCGATCTCGGTGCCGGCCCCGACGCGGACCCCAGGACCCAGGATGACCCGGGGACCGACGGTGACGCCCGGACCCAGTTCTGCACCGGGATCCACCAGCGCGGTAGGATGGATCGTGACGGGCGAGGAGCCGGTCGTCATCGGTCCATCACCCGGGCCATGAGCTCGGCCTCCGCCACCAGTCGCCCGGCCACGCGAGCCTCTCCCCGCATCCGGCAGATCCCGCGCCTGAACTGGAGGAGCTCCAGTTCGAACACCAGCTGGTCCCCCGGGGTCACCGGCCGTCTCCACTTCACCTTGTCCAGGCTCATGAAGTAGACAACCTTTTCCTCGGGCCGCTCGATGGTGTCCATGAGAAGGAGGCCGCCCACCTGGGCCATGGCCTCCACGATGAGAACCCCGGGCATGATGGGATGCCCGGGGTAGTGGCCCTGGAAGAAGGGCTCGTTGATCGTGACGTTCTTGAGACCGATGATGCGCTTGCCGGTCTCGAAGTGGATGATGCGGTCCACCAGGAGCATGGGATAGCGGTGGGGCAGGTACTCCATGATCTTGGCCGCGTCCACGATGGCCTCACCCTCCGGGTCCCTGCGGTGCTCCACCGCCAGGGTCCGGGCCAGCTCCACATTCCCCCGGTGGCTGGGGCGTTCAGCCACGACCTGGCCTTCGATGCGCATCCCCAGGAGCGCCAGGTCCCCCAGGAGGTCCCCGGCCTTGTGGCGGACGAACTCGTCGCGAAAGCGAAGCCCCTCCGGGTTGATCACGCCCGAGTCCGAGAGGACCACGGTGTTTTCCAGTGAACTCCCCAGCGCCCGACCTCGAGCCTGAAGCGCCTCGGCCTCGGCCTGAAAGCCGAAGGTACGGGCCGGTGCGATTTCGTCGCGGAAGCTTCCTGGCGTGAGGAGCCAGTTCCCCGACTGCCTCCGGATGGACGGGTGCTCGAAGTCCACCGTGACCCCCACCTGGTACCCCTCGCAGGGGGCCACCACGTAGCTCGTTCCGTCTCCCGCATCCACATGGAGGGCTCGCCGGACCTGGAGAACCGGGTAGGGGGCGTCCAGCTCCTCCGTGCCTGCCTCTTCCAGCGCCTCGAGCCAGGGAAGAAAACTCCCGTCCAGGATCGGCGGCTCCGGGCCGTCCAGCTCGATGAGAGCCGACGTCACCCCCGCGGCCACCAGGGCCGCCAGAAGGTGCTCAACGGTCAGGACCTGGTTGGTGTCGTCGGTCCCGAGCGAAGTCCCCAGGTCCGTGCCCACCACGTGGTCCAGCGTGGCAGGGATCTCCACGGCGTCGGCCAGATCGGTGCGAAGGAAGCGAAGGCCTCCGGCCCCTGGATCGGGATGGATCGTCAGCCGGGCCTCCCGCCCGGAGTGAACGCCGATGCCTGCCACGTGGACAGGACGGACCACGGTCCGATGTCTGGCACCCGTCATGTTGGATCGATCACCCTTCCCTCGTGGACGCACGCGGACCCCGGGGGCCAAGGCCGACCACGAGGTTCCCGACCGGAAATAATGTAACACGGCCTCGTCATTTGGACCCGCCCCCCGGTGGATGGCCTTCGGACACGGATTCCGACCCGGAGGCCAGGGCGGATTCCAGCGCCGCCTCCAGGCCCTCCACCCGGGTGCGGAGGGCCCGGAGTTCCCGGATCAGCTCCGGAACCCGGTACTGTCCCGCCACCCCGCGGAGATACTCCCGGCGGGGCCGGGCCGGGAAGCCCATCTGCGTCTCTCCGGGTGGCACATCGGCGATGACCCCCGCCTGGCCGGCGAGACGGGCACCGTCGCCCACCTCCAGGTGACCGCTAACGCCCACCTGCCCCCCCATGATCACGCCTCGCCCGATCCTGGAGGAGCCGGCCACGCCGACCTGGGCCACCAGGATGCTCGCCGCCCCCACGGTCACGTTGTGCCCCAGGTGGACGAGGTTGTCCAGCTTGCTCCCGGCGCCCAGTCGGGACTCCCCGATGGATCCCCGGTCGATGCAGCTGTTGGCGCCGATCTCCACCCCCTCCTCGATCACGCAGCCGCCCACCTGGGGAATCTTCCGGTGAACGCCGTCCTCGAACACGTACCCGAATCCGTCCACGCCGACCCGGACCCCGCTGTGCAGGATCACCCGGTCCTCCAGGACGGTCCCGGGGTAGAGAACGACCTGGGGAAGAAGGTGAACCTCCGCTCCGATGCGGGACCCGGCTCCCACCACGACGTGGGCCCCGATCCGACTCCCGGGGCCCACCACGGCCTCCTCCTCCACCACCGCGTACGGGCCGATCCTGACCCCCGGGCCCAGGACCGCCGTGGGGTGCACCACGGCCGTCGCATGCACCTCGGCTTCCAGCGGGGCCTCCGGGAAGATCCGTTCCAGGATCCGCCGCATGGCCCGCTGCGGATCCGGAACCACGAGGCAGGGGCGAGGCGTCCGGTCAGGATCCGAAGCCTCCCGGCGAGCCACCGCCTGCACCAGCTCGGCCGTCACCAGCAGGGCACCCGCCCGGGACGTGGGAACTCGCTCCACGAAGCGGGTGCTGGAAAGGAGCCCCAGCTCCGTGGGACCGGCCCGGTCCAGCGTTCCCAGGCCGGTGATCTCCAGTTCCCCCCCGGTCTCCGGCGCCGGGACCCCCAGGATCTCCGCGAGCTCGGCCAGGGTTGGGAGGCGAAGGTCACGGGACCGCAGGGCGAAGCTGGTCATGGCTCGATCTCCATGGGCAGAGGGAACGCAGGGGGCGCCTCCGGGAACCGGAATGCGACCGGGCTCCCCCGCCCGCGTCCGGATCGGCGCGGCGAGGGAGCCCGGGGGACGTCAAGGACCTCGAGAGACGGACGTCAGTTGCCACCCGAGGCAGTCTGCTGCAGCCGCCGGAGCACCTCGCCCGTCAGATCCAGCGCGGGGTCGGCCGCGATGATGGCCCGAGCGGCCGTGTCGAAGATCAGGGCGTAGCTCCCCTCCTCGCGGATCTGCTCGATGACCAGCGACATCTGCTCGAGGATGGGTTCCACCAGTTCCTGACGCTTCCGGCTGGCCTCCTCGTCGATCTCCTCGATGCGCCCCTGGTACTCCATTTCCTTGCGACGGATCTCCTGCTGCCGCGCCTCTCGGGCTTCGGGCGTCAGATTCCGCTCCTGCTGCTGGTAGGCGGTGATGAGGCGATCGAGCTCCTCACCGAGTCGCTGCATCTCCCCGCGGTAACGATCCATCTCCCGGTCGAAGGCCTGCTGTGCCTCGCGGGAGCCGGGCGCCTCGGCCAGGATGGCCTGGGAGTCGATGTACCCGATCCGCGGCGTCTGGGCCTCCACCGTGGTGGCTGCGCCGAGAAGGAGGAGGCCGCCGAGGGCCAACGAAAGAACGCGCATGATCAGACTTCTCCAATGAAAGTGCTGCGGGCGGGCCCTCTGCCCGAACTCCGCCTGTTGACCGCCTGGCCGGGAACGTTGCCCCGATCCGTTATCGGCCCCCGCCCTGCCCGGTCCCGGTCATCCGCCTCCCACACCGCCCATCCGGAAGTGAAGCTGCCACCCCGGCACCGGCTTGTCGAAGCCGTAGGCGTAGTCGATCCCGATGGGGCCGAAGGGGGTCACGAGCTGGAGTCCCAGCCCTGCGCCCCGGAACATCCGGGTCGGATCGATCTCCCGGGCGTTCTGCCAGGTGTTTCCGGCCTCGTAGAACGTCGAGATCGAGATATTGTCGTTGAGTCGCACCGCGTACTCAAGCCCCAGCACCAGATAGGCGTTTCCGAGGCGCTGGATGTCGGAGATGCCCCTGGACCCGCGGTCGAAGTACCCAAGCGGGGTGATGGTCGTCTCCTCGTATCCCCGCAGCTGCTGCCCGAACTGTACACCGCCGAGCCAGAAACGGTCGAAGGGGAAGTCGTTGGCGTTCCCCACCACCGTCCCAAGCCGCGCGGAAAGTCCCAGGGCGAATACAATGGGCCGGGACCCCTCACCGCCTCCCACCTGACCTACCGGCATCCACCACGTCCCCTCGGCCAGATGCCGGGTGAAGTCTCCGTCACCGCCAAGAATCCCGCCGTTGAACTCGGTGGTCCAGGACTGCTCCGATCCCTGCGTCGGGAAGAGAGGGGAGTTCAGGGTCCGGCGGCGGAGCGTGACGGAAAGCTGGCTCTGGGTGCCCGGAGGCCGACCGAAGAGCGAGGTGTCGTCCACGCCTCCCGCGAGCCGGTATTCGGTCCTGGAGAGGGAATATCCGGCAAAGACGCGAGTGTAGAGGGCCCCCGGGATGGGTACGCCGACACGGGTCAGGAACCCGCGACGCTTGCGCTCCCCCGACGAGAAGGAGAAGAGGCGATCGCGGGAGTCGAAAATGGAGACCGTGCCGCTCAGCCGGGACTCGCGGAGGGCCGGATCCGTGTACGACAGAACGAAGTTGTTCTGGAATCGGCCGAAGTCCCAGCGCAGACTCCCGGACTTGGCCTGTCCGAAGAGGTTCGGCTGCTCGTACCCCAGGAACCCTGCCACCCCCCCGATCCCGCCCATGGAAGCCCCGAAGTTGATGGAGCCGGTCTGGCGCTCCACGACTTCGAAGGTGATGTCCACATCCCCGGTTTCCGGATCCGGCTGGACGTCCGGGAAGGGGAGCGGCGTCTCGAAGAACCCGAGCCCCGCGATCCGCTGGTAGCTCGCCAGGATGTCCTGCTGCGAGTAGACCTGCCCGGGAAGGAGATTGATCTGCTCCCGGATCACACGGTCATAGGTGAAGGTATTGCCGGTGATGTGGATGCGGCGGATGTAGGCCGGCTGCCCCTCCTGGACGTCCCACACCAGGTCCACCACCGGATCGCCTTCGCCATCCGGCTGCGTCCGCGGGTTGATGACGGGATTCACACTTGCGTAGATGTAGCCCTGGTTGGCGTACAGCTCCTCAACCCGGCGGGTGGCATCGAGGAAGCCGGGCTGGTCGAAGGCATCCGAATCCCGCCCGCGGCCCGTGATCCCCAGGGTCCGCAGAATGCCCCCCTCTTCTGCCCGGTACATCGCCTCCAGCTGGGACGTGGGGAACCGTCGGTTTCCCTCCACGGTGAAGCTGGCCACCCGGTACTGGGGGCCCTCGTCCACGTGCACTTCGAGAATCCCCTTCCCTGTCTCCGGATCCACCACCAGCGTGTCGTGGACCACGGCAAAGTCCAGGAATCCGCTGGAAGCGTAGAAACGGGGAAGGCGGACAGCCAGGTCCTCTTCCAGGGTCAGCTCCTCGAACTGGCCGGTCCGGAACCAGAAGAACCCCTCGGAACGGGTACCCATGACCTTCTCCAGGTCCGCATCGGAGAAGGCCTCGTTCCCAATGAAGCGGACGGCGGAAATCGCCACACGGGCGCCCTCCTCGACCTGGAAGATGACGTCGATGAGTCCGTCGTCTCCCTCGACCGGCTCCTCCCGGATCTCGACGCGGGCAAAGGGAACGCCACGAGTGGCCAGTTCGTCCTTCACGAACTGGGTCACCCTCGCCGCTCTGTCCGGCGAATAGGGCTCACCGGACCGGATCGCCAGCGAGTCCCGAACCGTCCGTTCGGTGATGCGAGTGAGCCCCTCCACCACGAACTGCCGGACCCGGGGACGCTCCTCCACCTGGAGGGTCAGGACGACGGGAATCCCCTCGACCCCGCCCCGAACCAGGACCTCGAGATCCCGGAAGAGCCCGGTCTCCCAGAGCCGGCGCTGACCCTCGCGGATGTCCCGGTAGGTGATGCGCTCCCCCACGGGAACGCGAAACGTTCCGAGGATCACGGCCGACTCGAGGCCCCGATTTCCCACCACCACGATGGAGTCGAGGACCGCGCCCACCGTATCCGCAGCCGCGGAGGGCACGGGAAGGGGAACGTCCGGAACCTGGGCCTGAGCCGGGTGCGGAGTTGCGAACCCCGCCGCCCCGGCGGCCAGCCCGGCAAGGAGGGCGGCCCGCCGGAGCGGGGGAATCAACGAAATGAGATGCATGCGTGCGGAGGCGTCCGTCAGGTTTTCGTGGTCGAGGCTTCGCGGATGGACAGGGCCTCGCCGAGGGGATCCACATCCACCTCGAGCTCGGCGCCGGCGCCAAATTCCGCCACGAGGATCTTCTCGGAGAGGGGATCCTCCAGGTACCGCTGGATGGCCCGGCGGAGGGGACGGGCGCCAAACTTCTGATCGTAGCCCTTGTCCACCAGGAAGGCCACGGCGTCGTCAGTGAGTCGAAGCGTGAGTTCCTCGGCCTTGAGACGATCCTGCACCTCCCGGAGGAGAATATGGACGATCTCCGCGATCTCTTCCCGGGAAAGGGGATGGAAGACGATGGTGTCGTCCACCCGGTTCAGGAACTCGGGGTTGAAGGCCCGCTCGATCTCCTCGCGCACCTTGGCCTTCATCACCTCGTAGGAGGAGGACCCCTCCGAGCTGGTGTGGAACCCCAGCCCCCCCCCCTTGCTGATGTCCCGGGCGCCCAGGTTGGAGGTCATGATGAGGACGGTGTTCTTGAAGTCGATGACCCGGCCGTAGTTGTCCGTCAGGTGACCTTCGTCAAGGACCTGCAGGAGCAGGTTGAAGACATCGGGGTGGGCCTTCTCGATCTCGTCCAGGAGGACCACCGAGTAGGGGCGACGACGAACCGCCTTGGTGAGCGTGCCGGAATCCTCGTAGCCCACGTATCCGGGAGGCGCTCCGATCAGGCGCGACACGGAGAACTTCTCCATGTACTCGCTCATGTCCACCCGGATCAGGGCGTCCCGGTCCGCGAAGAGGAATTCGGCCAGCGCACGGGCGAGCTCGGTCTTCCCCACCCCGGTGGGACCGGAGAAGATGAAGGAGCCGATGGGCCGCCTGGGGTCCTTGAGGCCAGCCCGACTCCGCCGAATGGCGCGGGAAATGGCCTCGATGGCGTCCTGCTGCCCCACGACGCGCTTGTGGAGCTCGTCCTCCATGTTCACCAGGCGCTCGGTCTCGGCCTGGCGGAGGCGGGTCACCGGAATCCCGGTCCAGCGGGAAACGATGAAAGCCACGTCCTCCCCCTCGATGGAGGGGCGACTCTTCTTCCGCTCCACTTCCCACGCTTCCTGGCGGGCCCGGATGCGCTGCTGTACTTCCCGCTCCTCGTCCCGCAATTCGGCTGCCCGCTCGAAGTCCTGGTCGCGGATGGCCTCTTCCTTCCGGTCGGAGATGGCGGAGAGCTCCTCCTTCAGTTCCTCCATGTCGGGCGGGGGCACCTGGGCGGCGATCCGCGCCCGGGCTCCCGCCTCATCGATGACGTCGATGGCCTTGTCTGGGAGGAATCGGTCGGTGATGTAGCGGTCCGAAAGCCGGGCCGCCGCCTCCAGGGTGTCATCGGGGATCACAACGCGGTGATGATCCTCGTAGTGGCCGCGAAGCCCCTTGAGGATCTCCACCGTTTCCTCGATGGCCGGAGGATCCACGATGACCGGCTGGAAGCGGCGCTCCAGCGCCCCGTCCTTCTCGATGTACTTCCGGTATTCATTGAGCGTGGAGGCGCCGATGCACTGGAGCTCACCCCGGGCCAGCGCGGGCTTCAGCATGTTGGAGGCGTCAATGGCCCCCTCGGCGGCCCCGGCCCCCACCAGGGTGTGGAGCTCGTCGATGAACAGGATCACCGTCTGATTCTGCGAGATCTCGTTCATCACGGCCTTGAGCCGCTCCTCGAACTGACCTCGGTACTTGGTGCCGGCGATGACGGCGGCCATGTCGAGCGCGAGGACCCGGTGGTCCTTCAGGGCTTCGGTGATCTCGCCCCGGGCGATCATCTGGGCGAGACCCTCGACAATGGCCGTCTTCCCTACCCCGGGCTCACCGATCAGCACCGGGTTGTTCTTCTTCCGGCGGCAGAGGATCTCCACAACCCGCTCGATTTCCTTCCCTCGACCGATGGTGGGGTCGAGCTTCTGCTGGCGGGCCAGGTCTGTCAGGTCCCGGCAGAAATGGTCAAGAGCCGGGGTCTTGGACTTCTTGTCCCCCTTCCCCGACGACGGGGTGATTCCTCCTCCGCCGATCCCGGCGGGCTCGGACGAGCCTGCGTCGGAGCCCAGCACCTTGAGCGTCTCGGACCTTGCATCCTCCAGCGAGATCCCCACCGCGTTCAGCACCTGGGCGGCGATCCCCTTCTCTTCGCGGAGGAGACCGAGGAGGAGATGCTCCGTGCCCACATAGGAATGGTTGAGCTCCCGGGCCTCCGTCATGGCGAACTCCAGCACCTTCTTCGCGCGCGTCGTGTAGGGGAGCTCGCCCAGCGCGATGGTGGCCTTGCCGGGCTTGACGTTCTCCTCGATCTGCTCGTGGATCTGGTCCAGGTCGGCGCTCATGTTGGTGAGGACGGCGGCGGCCACCCCTTCGCCTTCCCGGATCAGGCCCAGGAGGACGTGCTCGGTGCCGACGTAGTCATGCTGGAGCCGAATGGCCTCGTCCCGAGCCATGGCCAGCACCTTCCGGACGCGATCAGTGAAGTTGTATTGCATGGTGCCCTCAGGAGGAAATGTCCGGCCTCAGGAAGCCGGCTCCTCGGGGGGAGGGGTCGGGTCGGTCCCGGAAGCGGGCGTCGACCCTTCAACCCTTCCCTCGTCCAGAAGGATCCGCCGGACGTACGCAGCCCTGTGGGCATCGCGTTCCGCCGGGGAAAGGGCCCGGCCGGCCGCCTCCTCGAGGTGCGCCGGCTGGGTGAACATCATGACCTTGTTGAGCGCATATACACGGAGCCCCGGAAGGAGTTTCAGGCTGACCCCGAGGCGCACGCCGCTCAGCAGGTTCATCAACTCCTCGAAGGATAGGCTTCGAGCATACCGAAGTAAACCGTACCCGCGCCACACCTTGTCTTCGGTGACGGCGCCCGCGTGGCTGAGGAGCCGGTGACGGGCCTGGAGTTCCACTTGAATGACCTGTCGGACCATGGCGTCCAGCTGGTCCACCAGGTCCTCTTCGGTCTTCCCCAGCGTCGTCTGGTTCGAGATCTGGAAGAAGTTGCCCACGACCTCCGACCCCTCCCCGAAGAGGCCCCGGAAGGTCAGGCCCACCTGGGAAAGACCTTGGAGAACCTTGCCGATCTCCTTGGTCAGAACCAGCCCCGGGAGGTGGAGGAGTACGGAGGCACGGAGGCCTGTCCCCACGTTGGTGGGGCAGCTCGTGAGGAAGCCGAACTCGGGATGGAATGCGTAGGGGAGGTACTGGCCCAGTTCCTCGTCCAGCATGTCGATCCGGTTCCAGGCCTCATGAAGGTCCAGCCCCGAGACCAGAACCTGGAGACGAAGATGGTCTTCCTCATTCACCATTACGCTGACGGGAGACGCCGGGGGGAGGACCACGGCGGCACCCTCGGCGGCCAGGGTGGGCGCGTCGAGCGACCCGGATCCGGAGGAGGCCTCCGAGGGAGATCCCGGGGAAGAACCCGCCGACGGCCCGGCGGAGGACCCAGCTGACGAACCGCTCGACAGCGGCGAGCCGACGGTCCCGGACTCGTGGCCGCCCTCACCCAGGAGCTCACGAGAAATGACGCGGCGCTCGAGGAGGAGACGGGCACCGTGGGGGGGGAGGGCACGAAGTTCCTCCACCGACGCGCCTTTCAGGGGCTGTACCGTTTCCGCCGCCGCACGAACGCGTCGGAGTACCGCGGTCCGGTCGTTGACCCGGGAGCGGGGTCCGAAGGCAAAGCCCTGGAGATTCCGGGCCAGCCGCATCCGGGTGGACAGCACGATGTCGGCATGTTCCCCTGACGCGTCCAGCCAGTGGAGTCCCGCGTCCGCGACCCCGGGCGACAGATCGCTCACGGTACCGCCTTCCTGAGGGAACGGATCTGGTCGCGAAGTTCTGCGGCCCGTTCGAAATCCTCCAGTTCCACGGCGCGGTCAAGCTTGCGGCGAAGTCCCTCCAGTCGCTTCTCCCGTTCCGACGCCGAAGGATCCGGCGGGAGGTACACCTTCCCCACATGCTGGACTGCCCCCTGGACCCGGTTCAGGAGCGGCCGGAGCTGCTTCTCGAAGGTAGACCAGCAGTGGGGGCACCCAAGACGGCCCGTCTCCTTGAATCCCCGGAGAGTCAGCCCGCAGAAGGGACAGGCCGACTGCGAGGAAGTGCCCCCCCCCTCGCGAGAGGCGCCCCCCCCTGAACCCTCGCCGCCAAGCTGCGCCAGCACGCCGGCCCGGAGGAAATTCTCCGGGACGGGATTCCCGTGAACCCCCCTGACCTCGGCGCAGGTGGCGCAGAGATGAAGGGTTCGCGTCTCGTTGTCTTCCACCACGGTCAGGTGGACCACGGGGTTTTCTCCCCCGCACTCGTCACACGTCATCCGGTGCCTCCTCCGGTGCATTCTCCGGTACCTCAGGGCCGGTCTCGTTGCCGCTCGCCGCGGCTTCCTCTGACCCCGCCTCCTGGAGAACCCCGTTCCGCAGGCTCTGGATCCGATCGGCCTTCGCCGCGAGTTCACGGTTGTGGGTCACCAGCACCAGGGCGAGTCCGCGGTCGGCCCGGATCTGGAAGAGCAGATCGTGGAGCCCTTCGCTGGTTTCCGGGTCCAGGTTCCCCGAAGGTTCGTCCGCAAGAAGGAGGGGCGGGGCGTTCACCAGGGCCCGGGCCACGGCCACCCGCTGCTGTTCACCCCCGGAGAGCTGCCACGGCTTGTGGTCAAGGCGCGCCGCCAGTCCCACCGCGTGGAGGAGATCCCGGGCCCGATCCCGGGCTTCGGCTGGAGGGAGACCCGCCACCAGCGCGGGCATGGCCGCGTTCTCCAGCGCCGTGAACTCTCGCAGAAGATGATGGAACTGGAAGACAAAGCCCACGCGGCGGTTCCGGATCCGGGCCAGCGCATCGCGGCCGGCCCCACGCTTCGCCTCCCCCTTCCCTTCCCTTTCCCCGACGTGCGTGACCCGTTCGCCGGAGAGGACAACCTCTCCGGCGGAGGGCCGATCCAGGCCTCCCAGGATGTGGAGGAGTGTGGACTTCCCGGATCCGCTCTGGCCCACCACCGCCACGGCTTCCCCGGTGGCCACCGACAGGTTCACCCCCCGAAGGATGTGGAGCCGCCGCCCATCTCCCAGGGTGTAGAACTTCTCCACACCTCGGGCCTCCAGAGGCATGACCGCGGTCACCCGATCTTCCCGGCTTCCTTCTGCGAGTTCACTCACGCTTGATGGCCTCCACGGGCTCCAGGCGTGAAGCCTGTACGGCCGGGTAGATGGTGGCCACGAGGGCGATGAGCACGCTCCCCACCATGATCATGATCACGTCGGCCGGGTTCACCGTCACGGGGAGCCGGTCGATGAAATAGACGTCGGGCGGGATGGAAATGGGCTGGTAGGTATCGAGGAACCAGCAGAGGACCAGGCCGAAGCCCGTCCCGAGCAGGGTTCCCAGCACCCCGATGGAGAGCCCCTGGAGAAGGAACACCCGCAGGATCCCCCGGTCCGTCATCCCCATGGACTTGAGGATTCCGATCTCCGAGGTTCGATCCACCACGACCATGACCAGCGTGCTGACGATGTTGAATGCCGCCACGATCACGATGAGGAAGAGGATGATCCCCATGGCCAGCTTCTCGAGCTGGAGTGCCGCGAAGAGGGGGGCGTTCTGGGAGATCCAGGAATCGGTGAAGTAGCCCCGCCCCAGTCGATCGAGGATTCGCTCGCCGGCCGCCGTGGCCTCCCACGGATCGGCCACGCGGACACGCAGCCCCGACACCTGATCCGCGGCCCGGAGTCCCAGAATGGTCTGCACGTCTTCCAGCGGCGCGTACATGTTCTTCGTGTCGTACTCGTACATCCCGGTGTCGAAGGTCCCGGTGACCTCGAACGACAGCGTGAAGGGGCTCGAGTAGCCGAAGGGGTTCGTGCCGACGTTCTCCAGGGAGGCGATGGTCAGCGTGTCACCCGTGAGGATGCCCATGCGGGAGGCAAGGCGTCCCCCCACGACCACCGGCGGGAGCCCGGAGGGCGTCCCCTCCAGGGCCAGGGTCCCGAGACGGATCGCCTCCTCCATGTCGGTGACCGCATCCTCCGGCGTCCCCTCCAGCGAGATCCCGTAGAGGTCGGCCGTCTGGACGTAATCCGCCGTGCGAAGCACCGCCACCTGGGTCAGCACGAAGGGGGATGCGGCCTCCACGCCGGGCACGCCCAGCACCGAGTCCATGACCGTGCGCCAGTCCGACATCCGCAGCGCCCCTCCGGTCTGGAGCACGATGACGTGAGGGGTGGACTCCAGGATCTTGTCCCGGAGTTCGTCCTGCATCCCGTTCATGACCCCGAGGACCACGTTGAGCGCGGTGACCCCGACGGTGATCCCCCCCAGCGCGATCCAGCTGATGAAGGAGAGAAACTGCCCCTTCTTCCGAGAGGCCAGGTAGCGCCGGGCGAGGAACCAGTCGAGTCGGGTCATGGGCATGGTGGGATGCGGAGCGGGCCGGCCTTCCGGGCTCGGAGCCTCAACTTCCGCCTCCCTCCCCCGGTCTGAGGGTCGGGAACAGGATGACGTCCCGGATCGAGGCGGAGTCCGTCACCAGCATGGCCAGTCGGTCCACGCCGATGCCCACGCCTCCCGTTGGGGGCATGCCATACTCCATGGCCCGCAGGTAGTCCTCGTCCACCGGGTGGGTCTCGTCGTCGCCTGCGTCCCGGGCGACCACCTGGGCCTCGAAGCGGGCCCGCTGATCCAGGGGGTCGTTGAGCTCGGAAAAGGCGTTGGCCAGTTCCCGTCCCACCACGTAGAGCTCGAAGCGCTCCGTGAGCCGGGGCTCCCCCCGCTTCGGCTTGGCCAGGGGAGAAAGCTCCACGGGGTAGTCGATGACGAACGTGGGCTGAATGAGCTCCGGCTCCACCAGCGCTCCAAAGAGCTTGTCCAGGAGGCGGCCCCGACTTGCCCCTTCCAGCCCCGTCTCCCCCAGCTTCCCGGCCCGAGCGCGGAGGTCCTCATCCGACAGCGTCGCCGCATCCGCACCCAGCTTCGCGTTCAGCGCACCCATGAAGGGGATCCGGTGGAAGGATGGACCGAAATCCACCTCCACGCCCTGCACCGTGATCCGCTCCCCTCCCGTGACCGCGGTCACCACATGACGGAGCAGGGCCTCCACCCCTTCCATCATCTCCTCGTAGTCGGCAAAGGCCTGGTAATACTCCAGCATGGTGAATTCCGGATTGTGGGACCGGTCGATCCCCTCGTTCCGGAAGTCCTTTCCGATCTCGTACACCCGCTCGAATCCCCCGACGATCAGGCGCTTCAGGTAGAGTTCATCCGCGATGCGAAGGTAGAGCGTGGTGTCCAGGGCATTGTGGTGGGTTGTGAACGGGCGGGCGGCCGCTCCTCCGTAGAGAGGCTGAAGCACCGGCGTCTCCACCTCCAGAAATCCCCTGGCGTCAAGAAAGGTCCGCAGGGCACGGATCAGGAGGGTCCGCTTCACGAACACCTCCCGGACGTCGGGGTTCACGGCCAGGTCGGCGTACCGCTGCCGGTAGCGCGTCTGCTGGTCCTGGAACCCCGAGTGGACCACGCGCTCGCCGGTCTCGGCGTCTACCTCCTCCTTGCCGAAGGGAAGCGGGCGAAGCGACTTGGAAAGGAGTTTCCACCCTCCCACCTTGACCGTGATCTCTCCGGTCCGGGTCCGGAAGGCGGGACCATGAACGCCGATCCAGTCGCCGCGATCCAGAAGATCCAGGGTCCGGAAGGACACCTCGCCCAGCGTGTTCAGCCGAAAGTAGAGCTGGATGCGGCCCCCTCCGTCTTCCAGATGGGCAAAGGCGCTCTTCCCATGGCTTCGCCAGGAGACAATCCGCCCGGCCAGCCGCAGTTCCTCCCCTGTCTCTCCTCCCTCCCCCAGCCCCCCTTCAGCTTCGGCCTGCCCGAAAAGCTCCAGCACTTCGTCGGCCCGGTGGGTACGGTCGAAGCGGTAGGCGAAGGGTTCGATCCCCTGCGCCCGGAGCGCCTCCAGCTTTTCCCTGCGGTGGCGAAGCACCTGGCTCAGTTCGGCGCCCTCGCCTGCTGCGGGGGTAGGGACGGGATCATTGGTCTGCTCGTCGGTCATGCGGCCGTCTGGGCTCCAAACTTCTTCAGGTAGGCTTCGATGAGGGGATCCAGGTCCCCGTCCATCACGGCGTGGACATCGGTGAGCTTGAGCTCGGTCCGGTGGTCGTTCACCATGGTGTAGGGCTGAAACACATAGGAGCGGATCTGGCTCCCCCACCCGATGTCGGTCTTGGTGGCCTCCACTGCCTGCCGCTCCTTCTCCCGGGCCTCGAGTTCCCGCTCGTACAGGGCGGCTCGAAGCATCTTCATGGCGGTGGCCTTGTTCTTCATCTGGGACCGCTCCTTCTGGCACGATACCGCGATGCCCGTGGGTTCGTGGGTGATGCGGATGGCCGAGTCGGTCTTGTTCACGTGCTGCCCCCCGGCCCCGGAGGCCCGGAAGGTGTCGATGCGCAGGTCGCCCGGGTCGATCACCACCTCGATGTCATCATCCTCCACCAGGGGATAGACGAACACGGAGGCGAAGGAGGTATGGCGACGAGCCTGGGAATCAAAGGGGGAGATCCGCACCAGCCGGTGCACACCCTTCTCCGCCTTGAGGTAGCCGAAGGCCGACGGACCCCGAATCTCCAGCGACACGCTCTTGATTCCGGCCTCCTCGCCGTGCTGCATGTCCAGGATCTCCACCGTGTTGCCGTGACGCTCTGCCCACCGCTGGTACATGCGAAGCAGCATCTCAGCCCAGTCCTGGGACTCCGTCCCGCCAGCACCGGACTGAATGGTGAGGATGGCCTCCATGTGATCGCTCTCCCCACGGAGCATGGTCTTGAGCTCCAGGGTTTCGAGCCTCTGCTCCATCCGCTCCACCTCTCCGGCCCACTCCGTCTCGAGGTCGGCGTCCGGCTCCTCTCGGAGCAGCTCGGCCAGTTCCATGAGCTCGCCGCCCTTGGCGACGAGTTCGGTCCACGGCTCGGTCCACCCCTTCAACTGGTTGACCTCCGTCATGACGGCCCGGGCTTCATCGGGGCGATCCCAGAAGGTCGGGCTCGTCATGCGGGCCTCGAGTTCCTCTACCCGCTGCTCCTTGAGGCCCAGGTCAAAGGAACCCCCTTAGGTCGTCGACCCGCTTGCAGAGTGACCGGAGTTCGGAGATGCGTTCGGCGTTCATGCGTGGAATACCCCTTGGTCCGCTCCCCCCGTACCGGACGGGGAGCGGCATGATGGCGTGAAGCGTGGCGATCGTATGGGTTCGCAACCGTTGACCCGGGAGAGCCCGTACCCCCCGGAGCCCTTCAATATACCGGGCCACGGAAGCCCCTTCAATGGAAGGGGATGGAACGGCCGAAGCCTCAGGACGGGAATCCCGGCCCGTCGAAGAGGTGTTCCCCCTGGGCCAGGACCTCATTGAGTGCGTCGGCGAAATGATTCGTGGTGGTGGCGAGCACCTCGCCCACCTGTTCCACGTACTCCTCCCAGGACTTTTCGATCTCCTCCCGGAAGTCCTGGCGGAGCGTCCCCTGGCGCCGGGCGTCCGCGTACCGCGCCGGATTGTAGGTGATCATGTCCGAAGCCAGGACGCGGGCAAGGCGCTTGGCGCGATTCGCCGGATCCCGAAGTCCGAACCGGGCCCGGGCAGACGTCGGGGCCTCGGTCTCCTCTGCGGGTGCTCCTGGCGACCGGGGGGGAGACGGCGTTACCAGCGGGGGAGCCGACTCGGAGGTTCCACCGATCTCCATGGGTGGCTCCGGCATCGGGGCCGGGAGGGCCTCCGATGCGGCACCAGGCCTCGGCTCGGGCTCGGGCTCAGGCTCAGGCTCGGGTTCGGCTTCGGGTTCGGGTTCGGGGTGAGGCTCGGGTTCGGGGTGAGGGTCGGGTTCGGGGTGAGGCTCGGGTTCGGGGTGAGGGTCGACCGAGGGTTCCGCATCGACCTCCAACACGGCATCGGTCTGAATCTCGACCTCCATCTCGGACCCAGCCCCATCCACGGCCTCGAACTGAGCCCCAGCCTCGAGGTCCACCTCGAACTCTGCCTCGACCGCACGCTCGACCTCGGGTTCGACATCCGCCTCGACCTGAGGTTCGGCCACCTCCATGACCAGGGGCGGAACGATCAACTCTCCGGGAGGTTCGGCCATCCACTCCTCCACCTCCGCCGGCTCCTCAGCAGCCACGAAGGGGGCTGCGGCACTCGGCGCATCGTCGCCTTGTCCAGGCATGCCCACGGCTCCGTCGAGGTCCGTCACCCACCCTGTGGGGCGAACCACGCGGAAGGCGCGCTGACAGGTGGAGCAAATGGCCAGGACCCCGCCTTCCGGAACTCGATCCGGATCCACCGGAAAGGAGGACGCACAGGTCGGGCAGGAGACGTTCATGGGTGCAGTGGTCAGGACGGACATGCCTTCATTCCCCCGGGTCGACGGGTGAGTCCCCGGATTCGGTGGTGGACCCCGCCGAAACGGCGGGAGCATCGTCGTGCCGGCGGTCCACCACGTAGACCGATCCTGGCAGGGTCTTGGCATAGGACTTCATTTCCCCGGCCCGGCTGCTGACCTGGGCGGGATGCCGGAAGGCCTGGGCAAGGTTTGTCACGACCCCGATGGAAAGGGTCATGAGGGGCACCCGGTGCAGTGTGCCCCGCCGATCCCGTCCGAGGAAATATCCGGCCTCGCGGTCGGCCTCCGAGTACTGGAAGGGGATGATTTCATCGAAGAGATCGATGATTTCCTCGCACACCTCCTCCATCCGGTGCAGGGGGACCGTAAAGATGAAGTCGTCTCCCCCGATGTGACCGACGAACCCACCAGGAGCCATTCCCCGGACGAGGTCGCGGAGCACCAGGGAAACCAGGTAGATGACCCGATCCCCCCGATTGTAGCCATAGCGGTCGTTGAATTCCTTGAAATGGTCCAGATCGGCGTAACAGAAGCCGAAAGGCTCGTTCCTCTGAATCCGTGCCATCACGTCGCGCTCGATCTGGGGCGTCCCCGGGAGGCGGGTCGTGGGGTGCACCGATACGTCCCTGACGGCGCGGCGAAGGAGAAGATCCAGGCGCAGATCGGCTTCTTCCGCCCCACGCTCAAGGGCGATCACTTCGTCGGCGCCCCGTTGGAGCGCACGGTTCACGGCTCCTTCCAACCCCTCCGGAAGGAGAACGGCCACCGGAAGGATCGAGGTGTAGGCATCGGACTTGATCCGGGCACACAGATCCATCGACTCCCGCACGGCGGCGTGATTCGCACCGGTGAGGAAGAGCGCCGAGGGAAGACCCCGGTTGATTCTGTGGAGCACCGCCTCAGCCGACGCTTCCGGCACGAGGACCAGCCCACGGGACTCGGCGAAGACGCGAAGGACGTCGGGGGGATCCCCGCCCGCACCGTCGAAAAAAAGGACCGTCCATTCGGCGGCCATGGATCAGCGATCTCCTTCAGGTTCTGATCGGCATCCGGAAAGAACCGCATCCGGGGAGGGATCGGCGTGGCACGTACGGCCACGCCCTGGACCACACCATGAGCCGCACCCGCAAGAGCGGCCATCGAGAACGGTATGGAGACGAGGCATCCAAGTCAAACCGATCACGACCGACGGCGCCCTTTCCCGCCGCGCTTGGGCTGGGTTCCGGGCTTTGACTTGCCTCCAGACTTGGACCTGGCTCCGGGCTTCGGCTTGCCTCCCCCCCTTGCCCCGGCACGACCCGGCCCCCGGCCCCCTTCGTTCCCGGAACCTTCCGCGAGCTGTCCGCCCTCAAGAAGCATGAAGTCGATCTGGCGCTCTTCCTTGTCGGCCCGGGCGACCCGCACCTCAACACGGTCACCGATCCGGAATCGCCGACCATTCCGATCTCCCACGAGGGCGTAGGCCTCGGGAGCGAAGGTGTAGTAGTCGTCGCCCAGCGTACTGACGTGGACCAGTCCCTCCACGAAGACCCGGTCCAGAAGGACGAAGAAGCCGAATGCCGTGACCCCTGCGATCGTGCCCTCGAAGTCCTCCCCGAGGTGCCGGCGCATGAACTCGATCTTCTTCATCTCGATGGAGTCGCGCTCCGCCTGCTGGGCCACACGCTCCCGCTCACTGGACCGATCGCAGACGTCGACCATCGAGGCCGACCACCGCTCCGGAATTCCCTTTCCATCCACGAACAGCCGCTTGATCACCCGGTGCACCACCAGGTCCGGATACCGCCGAATGGGAGAGGTGAAATGGAGATAGGCCTTCGAAGCCAGGCCGAAGTGCCCGAGGTTGTCCGGGGCATAGCGGGCCCGGCTCATGGACCGAAGGACCACAGTGGACACCAGGTTCTCTTCGGGTCGTCCCTTCACGGCATCCAGAACTGATTGGAGCATGCGAGGCTTAACTGACTTCTTCCCAACAGAATGACCCATGGGGCCCAGAAAGGCCCTCAGCTCCTCGATCTTGGCTTCGGCCGGCTCCTCGTGGATCCGGAAGGGGATCGAAATCTTCCGCTTGACTGCATCGGCCGCCACGATCTCATTGGCCAGCAGCATGAAGTCTTCGACAAGGCGGTGGCTGTCGAGCTGCACCACGCGCTGAATGTCCACCGGGGCCCCCTCGGCATCCAGGACGACCCGCGCCTCGGGAAGATCGAAGTCCAGCGATCCCCTGCCCCGGCGCCGCTCCCGGAGGGATCGAGCCAGACCGTCCAGATCCCGGACGGCGAGGTCCACCTCTTCGGAGATGGAGTGGTCCCCCGCCAGGATACCGTGCACCTCCTCGTAGGTGAGGCCGTGTCGGCACCGTACCAGGGATTTGGCGTAGCGGTGGGATCGAACCGTCCCGTCGGCTGAAAGCCGCACCAGGAGGGAGAGGGCAAATCGGTCCTCCCCCTCGCGGAGGGAACACAGGTCGGAGGAGAGAAGGTGGGGAAGCATGGGGACCACCTGGTCCACCAGGTACACGCTGGTCCCGCGATTGAGGGCTTCAAGGTCCAGCGGGGACCCCTCCGTGACGAAGTGGGAAACGTCGGCGATGTGGATCCCCACCTCGAAATCACCACCCTCGACCCGGGTCACGGACAGGGCGTCGTCGTGGTCCCGGGCATCGGCCGGATCGATGGTGAACACCAGGTCATGGCGAAAGTCTTCCCGCTCTCCGGGAACGCCGCTGAGCTCCGCCGCATCCCGCGCCGATTCCTCTACCTCGGCGGGAAATTCGGCAGGAAGGCCGTGGCCATGGAGGATGGCGAGGACGTCCACACCGGGCGCCTCCATGGGTCCCAGCACCGATTCCACGTCGCCAATGGAGTTCCGCTTCGCATCCCCGAACTGCTGGATGCGCACCACCACGATATCTCCGGCCCGTGCTGTTCCCTGGGCTCCTTCCGGAATGAGGACATCCCTGCCGATGCGACGATCCAGCGGAGTCACGAAACCAAACTTCCGATTGGCCTGGTAGCGCCCCACGACCGTGGGTCTCGACCTTCCCAGGATCTTGACCACCCGCCCCACCGGATTTCGCCCCCCCGAGGGGACACCCTCTACCCGGACCGCCACCCGATCGCCGTCCATGGCGCTCTCGAGGTGCCGCTGTGAAATGTAGACATCCATCCGACCCGGCTCCTCCGGGTGAAGGAAGGCGTCGCCGGAGCGGACGACCTGGAGCTTGCCCACCACGAGGTGAATCTCCGCCGGAACGGCGTAGCGCTGGCTGCGGTTCCGGTAGAGCTCCCCGGCAGACTCCAGGGAACGGAGCCGGTCACGGAATGGCCGGTACAGTCGAGTCGGTACGTCGAGATCGCGAGCCAGGTCCTTTGCCTTGAGGGGTCCGCTGGTGGAGGCCTTGAGGGCCTCCCGAATGGCATCAAGGTCGGGGAGTTCGTCGGTGGGCGTCATGGAGCTCCTGCGGTCAGAAACGAACGGCAAGGGTGAGGTGAACGGGTTCCTGCTGGGATGCGATGGCTCCCCGTGGAAGCGTCCGGGCGATGTCGAGTTCGAAGCGATCCAGCCGGAGGCCGAGCCCGGCCGCAGCACCTTCAAGCCCCGTGGCCCTGACGAGGGTGTATCCACCACGGATGTAAACACGGTCATCTGTGCCGGCCGAGAACTCCGCACCCAGCAGTACGGCCGGATCCCCCGGATCGCGAAGACGATCCTCCACGTCCAGGGTGACGA
>SKNW01000038.1 GCA_007120305.1 Gemmatimonadota bacterium
CCAGGCCGGGAGCCAGGCCGAAACGGGTCCCGGAACCGGTCCCGAGACGGGGGGGAGGGCAACGAGGTCAGGGTCGGGTTCACGGTCGGCTCCGGAGAGGGGGCGTCAGGGGCCGGGCGACGTGCCCGGACGGCGGACGCCGAACGGCGACGAAGGCAGCGGGTCGGGTCGGGAGGGCGACGCTTCAGCGCAGAGTAGGCCGGGGACCCGACGGGGGCAAGGCGGGGGGATGCCCTTCGAGGGGGTGAGGGTCGTGGCCGGCGTCGTGTGCCGCTCCGGGACCAGGTCCCGGACCAGGTCCGTGGGCCGCTCCATGGCCAGCTCCGTGACCAAGCCCGAGCCCCGGCTCGAAGCCCCGCCATCCCTCCCACGGGGGGCCCTCCGCGGGGTTCACCCGGAACACCGTCTGCATCCCCGCTTCCAGGTGCTCCGAAATGTGACAGTGGATCATCCAGTCCCCGGGGTTCGACATCTCCACCAGGAGCTCGGCGGTCCATCCCACCGGAAGGAGGAAGGTGTCCTTCCAGGCCAGGTTCTGCTGCGGGACCCCGTTCAGCGCCAGGACCAGGAACCGCTGGCCATGGATGTGGACCGGGTGCTGCATGGCATGGAGCACCTCCCGCTCGTTCCGCACACGGAGTCGTACCAGGTCCCCCTGGCCGAAGCGCCAGTCGATCTCTCCGTTCTCGCGCCCCGTGGCGGCGTCGCGAAGGATCCAGCGGACTTCGCGCGGGGTCAGGGGCCAGTTCATTTCCGGCATGGTCTCCACCCATTCCACCGGCGAGAAGAAGGCCGAGTCCATCTGCATCATCGGCCTCAGGGGGAAGGGGATCTCCCCCACCTCCATGGCCAGGACCAGTTCGTGGTCGGGCTCCCTCTGGAGATGCGAACGGAGCGGCTCCACCTCGGCCCGGACCCGGGCGTCCACGTGGAGCGTGTCGAAGGGGCGCGTCCCCGGGGGGGGCGGGGAGGCAGGCGTGTCGCGGACCCGGACGAAGGCCACCGTGTCCACGTCCGGGAAGATGCTTCCATAGAACGGGTCCACCCCTCGGACCCGGTTCTCCACCGCCAGCATCCCCGGGGTGTCAAACCGGATCTCCGCCAGGTACCGCTCGGCGGGGGCGACAAGGAGGCCCTCCACCCAGGCCTCCCGCTCGAAGGGTGAGAGATCCGTGCCCACGAGCTTGACCCGGGCCTGGCCCGGCGCGCCGAACACCACGTGGAAGGGGCGGGCTGCCGCCGCGTTGGTCAGCAGAAGGCGCACGACCTCGCCCCGGTCCACCTCCAGCACCGGGCGTTCCGCACCGTTCACGAGGAGGACGTTTCCGAACCGACCCATGAGCGCGTGGGTCGGGGCCTCCAGTCCAAAGGGGACCAGGGATCCATCCTCGTGGATCAGGAGGTCGTCGAGGATCCAGGCCACCTCCCGGTGGGCAAAGGCGGGCGGGGCGGCGCCGGCATCCGGACCGGCGCGCGGCAGGACCCTGAGGTTTCCGTAGAGTCCGAGCCCCTGCGTGGCGTCTTCCCGAAGGTGGGGATGGTACCAGAAGAGGCCGGGGTCGGGCGCCGCGACCTGGTACTCGAAGGCTGCGCCGGGGAGGATGGGGTCCTGGGTCACTCCGGGCACCCCGTCGAAGCGGTTGTCCAGCCGCAGGCCATGCCAGTGCACGGCGGTGGAGAAGGGAAGCCCGTTCAGGGCCCGGATCCGGACCGTGGAGCCGGCTTCCATCACCAGGTGGGGTCCCGGAATCTGGCCATTGTATCCGAAAAGCACATGCTCCCGCCCCCGGATCGTCCGCCGCACCGGCCCGGCCTCCAGCTCCAGCGCCTCGCCGTCCTCCAGGTGGATCCTCCGGGTGGCCACGGCCTCGGGGAGGGCGGCGATGGCCTCCGGCGAGAGGTGGGCGCCAGGAAGCCACGGGGTCACCGCGGGCACCAGGTGGTCCAGCCCGGGGGGCATGGGGACCTTCGGGTGCATGGGGGGCATGCGCCAGGCAAGGGGCGGGGGCTCCCCGAGGTCGGCGCCGGTCTGGTCACCTTCCCGGTGGTCGGCCCCCCCGTGGGCATGGGTCGGCGCGCCTCCATGGTCGTGCCCTCCGCCCTCCACCACGCCCCCAATGAAGAGCCACGGATCCTCGTGGGGGAGAAGGCGCATGGAGGGCGAGTCGCCCCGGAGAGCGATGGGACCGGTCCGGACGGGAGTTTCCGGATCGCGCTCGGCCGTGACGAGGATGCGGAACTTGTCCAGCGCCACCTCGCCCACGGCCGCCAGGCGCTCGTCCACGACGCCCAGGCGGAGCTCCGGGAACAGGTTCGGTCCCGTTGCCCAGGCCACCCAGGCCGTGGCCTCCGGATCCAGGGTCCGGGGGGTGGGCAGCCCTCGCACGTCCACCCGGAGCATCCACCGCACGGTGCCATCCCGGTCCAGGGCGAGGCCGAAGGGGGAGGGGGCCGGTCGCATCTCGCCCCACCCCGTGGCCTCTCCCACCTCGAAGCGGGGAAGGAGGTCCACGCAGTGCAGGTCGGGGTCGGGGGAACCGGTGGGGGGGGGCTCCGCGCCGCAGAAGGTCCGGTAAGGCTCGGAATCCAGCTCCACCGGACTGCCGATCAGGCTCCCGGGGACCAGGAGCAGGAACGGGAGCCACCTACGCATGCGACGCTTCTCAGGTCCGCACCCGGGCCATGAGGATCACGCCTCCGCCCAGGAAGAGGAGATTGGGCAGCCACGCGGCGAGCCATGGGTCCAGGAGCCCGGCATACCCCAGGGCCCCGGAGACCCGGAAGAGCACCAGGTAGAGGATGGTGGTCGCGAGCGAGAGCCCGATCCCGAAGGCGGCTCCCCCCCGCTTGGATGACGTCGCCAGCGGGGCCCCGAAGAGGATGATGACCAGGGTCGCCACCGGAATGGCGAGCCGCTGCTCCCGTTTCACCTGGAGGCGACCGGGGTCCCCCCCGGAGCGGATCACCCGGTCCGCCAGGGTGGCCAGCTGGACCCGGGTCATTTCGTCTTCATCGCGGACCGTGTCCACCAGGTCCTCTGGACGCTCGCTCAGCCGTTCGTAGGCCAGGGTCTCGAAGCGTTCCGTCCGCTCCACTCCGGCGGCGTCCAGTTCCCGGAGGTAGCCATCGCGGAGATTCCACCCCGACTCCTCCGTCCACTCGGCCTCGCGGGCGCTGATGTGGGTGAGGCTCCCGTCCCGGCTGTCGGCTTCCCGGAGCACCACCACGCCCACCATGCGTCCATCGCCCACCGTGAGGCGTCGGGCCGAGAGGGACTCTCCCGCATCGGTGATGTAGACGAAGTTCGAAAGCCACGCCTGCCGGACCGAGCGATCGCCACGGAGCTCGGCCGAGCGGGTGTTCGTGTGGGGGACCAGTTCGGAGAGGCCGAGGCCCACGCCGGTGAAGACAAGCCCCAGGAGGAAGAGGGGGAGGACGAGCCGGTGAAAGGAGATGCCTCCCGCCTTGGCCGCCATGACCTCCCGGTGGACCGTCATGGGCTGGATCGTGAAGACGGCCGCCAGCAGCGCCGCGATGGGGAAGGACCAGAAGACGAACTGGGGATACTGGTAGGCGTACGAAACGAGGACCTGCCCCAGCGGGAGGCCGCGGTCCATGTAGCTGTCCAGCTTCTCGGTCACGTCTCCGAGAATGAAGAGGAGAGGAGCGCCCAGCACGAAGAGGAGAAAGAGACGAAGAAAGGTCTTCGCCACGAACCGGTCGAGGATGCGAACCATCAGGCCACCTCGCCCCGCTGGAAGATCCCCGTGATCCGGGCCCGCAGGTTGTCCCACCCGCCTCCCCGGTTCGAGGCCAGCCTGTTGCCCATCCCGAAGACCAGACCCAGGGCCGGAACGGCCAGCAGGACGTTGGGAAGCCACATGGCGATCCATGGCTCCACGTGCCCCCGTTCCGCGATCCGTTCTCCGCCGATGAGCCCCATCCAGTAGAGGAAGAAGATGCCCACCGAGGTGGCGATCACCATCCCGACCCCCCCCTGGGGAAAGCGGATGGCGAAGGGAGCGCCCAGGAGGATGAAGATGAGGCAGGCAAAGGCGATGGCGTACTTCTTGTGGATCTCCACCCGGTAGCGGTAGACGTTGCTCCGGTGCACGCGCCAGCGGGCGTCATTGATGCGGTGGACCGAGAGGATTTCGTCGAGCTGTGCATCAAGGAGACCGGGGTCGAGGCGGCTCAGGGTGCTTCCTGCCTCTGCCGGGCCGTCCACCCGGAACCAGCCCTCCGACGCACCACCCTCCGCCGTCTCGCCCTCCGCCGTCTCGCCCTCCGCCGCCGAAAGACCCAGGGTGGTCCTGACCACGTGGATGGATGCGTTCCGGCTCTCCTCCGCCAGCCCATGGAGACTTCGGAGCTGCTGGTCCACGAAGGTGGCGAGCTGGGGAATGGTCATTTCCCGGTCGCCCCGCGTCCCGCTGCTGACCCGGCGCTCCAGCTCCGTCCCGACCCCGCGCATGGGGAGGATCTGGGTGTCAAAGTCCATGCGCTGGAGGGCGCCGGGTCGGTCGTCGGTGATCTCCAGCGCCACGCCGTCGTGCAGTGTGAAGTAGAGGTCGGCCCGGTCCGGGGTAAAGGCCATTTCGCCCGTGCGGGCCACGATCCGGCGGTTCTCGCCCAGGCGCGACATGTCGGTGATGATGACGTCGGAGAGCGTGTTGGTGGTGGCGTCGATCTGCCGGGCTTCCAGGAAGAACCGGCGGCCGTCCCCGGTGGCCACCTCGTTGACCACGCCTTCCCGAAGCTCCAGCGTGGGATTGGTGCTCCCGATGTCGGCCAGGAGGGTGCTCAGGCGGTGGTTCGAGTTGGGGAGGACCTGGGCGTTGAACCAGAACATGAAGGCGGTGAGGCCGAGCCCCACCACCAGGAGGGGCCAGAGGAGCCGGGTGGCGCGGACGCCGCCGGCGGCCATGGCCATGATCTCGTTTCGGCCCGTCAGGTCCGAGAAGGTGTAGAGGACCGCCACCAGCACGGCCATGGGGAAGGTGAGGGCCACCACGTGCGGGAAGGAGTACAGCATGAACTCCCCGATCACGTCCACGCCCAGCCCCCGCCCTGCCAGGTTCTCCATCCGCTGCGCGATGGCGTTCAGGAACAGAAGGCCTGTCACCGCCGTGAAGGCGAAGAGAAAGGGGCCGATGTGGGCCCGGATCACGTAGCGGGTGAGGATCTTCATTCCGGCCTGGTGGTGCGGTCGGCGCGCGACGGCCCGCGCCATCGGGACGCGGGAGGCGGTGTGGCTCCGGGGGGCACGTTGCGCGTATCGTGAGGACAGTGGAGTCTAAGGGGAGAAGCGGCCTCTGAAAACGCTCCCCTCCCCGGGAGGTCGCGGACGACGACGGGGGGTTCCTGGCTTCGACGTCCATCCCGCGAGCCCGCCGGCCCTGCCCCAGCCTTCCCCGTACCCGGAACCCCTGTCTCCGGTCCCCCCTTCCGCCGATCTCCGCCAACCCTCTTCCCATGGTCACTCGCCTCGTCTTCGTCGTGCTCTTCGCGCTGGTGGCGGAGGAGGCGCAGGGATCGGTCCCGGTGGGGAGTGCGGCCCCGGTCGCACTCGCCCACGGCGTCGAACTCCGGCAGGCGGTGGCCGACACGCCGAGGACGGTGGCCGACACGGTCCCGCTCCCGGCGGCGCAGCGCCTCTTCGGCGGCGCAGGCTCGCCCCTGGGTGACCTGGCGGTTCGGTTCCGGGCCCGGGGGGAATTCGGGGGCGACTGGGCCCGGTTCCGGCCCTGTGATGCCGCGCTCCAGGTCACCTGCTCCCCGGGTCTCATCCCCCGCCTTCAGCCCGACGTCCAGTTCAGCCTCGAGGCCGCCGGCACCGTCAGCGACCGGCTGGTGCTGGACGTGGACTACGACCAGACCCGGGAATTCGGGGGAGCCAACCGGTTCCAGGTCTACTGGCGGGGGAGGGAAGGGGATGCCCTGCGCCGGGTGGAACTGGGAGACGTCACCTTCGCCCTTCCGGATTCCCGCTTCCTGACCCGGGGGATCCCCGCCGGGAACTTCGGGCTCCTGGCCCGGGCCGGCACCGGCCCGGTGGAGGTCCAGGGGGTGGTGGCCCAGCAGCAGGGTTCTCGGCAGACCCGGGAGTTCCGGTTGGGAGGCGACGGATCCGGGCTCGTGCGCGAAGACACGCTGGTGGTGGAGGATGCCCAGTACGTGAAGGGGCAGTTCTTCTTCCTCGTGGAGCCGACCCTCCTTCCCGGGCACCCTCACACGGAGGTCCTGAACCTGCGGCCGGGCGACATGCGGGCCGACGAGGCCCCGGGGGCGGAGCCCATCCAGCTCTGGCGCATGGAGCGGGATCCCTCCCTCCGGCAGCCGGTGGAAGGCTACATCCGCGCCGACGCCTCCCTGGCAGGTGAAGACGGCGACGAGGTCCGGGAGTCGGGGTGGTTCCGGTATCTCCGGCCCGGGGTGGACTACTACCTCCATCCGTCGGGGCTCTGGGTGGGGCTCCGGGTTCCCCTTCGTCCGGACGAGGCGCTGGCGGTGACCTACGTGAACGTGCTTGGGGACACCATCGGGGACTACAACCCGGAGCGAATTCAGAACGTGGGAGGCGTTCCCCGGCTGCGCCTGGTCCGGGCCGCCGGACCCCGGCATCAGCCCGGGCGCGCCACCTGGGACCGGGAACTCCGCCAGGTGTACCGCCTGTCGACCTCCAACGAGGTGGAGCTGGACGCCCTCGACCTCACCGTCTCCCTGGGGGAGGAGAGCGGGGGGCGCACCTTCCTGGATGCTCCTTCGGGGCGGCGACTCTCCCTGCTTCGCCTCTTCGGCCTGGACAGGGATGCTCCCTTCGAGCGGGTGGACCCCCGCGCCCTCTTCCAGCCCGGGGGGGAGGACCCCCTGGAGGCGGGGATGTCGGGGAGCTTCCTGGTCTTTCCCACGCTGCGTCCCTTCCTCGAACCCCCCCCGCTCCTCCGGGAAGGGCTGGGTGCGGGCGAGGTAGGTGCGCTCCTGGGGGCCAACGCCAACCGTCGCATCTACGAGGCGGAAGATCCCCTGGAGCGCGAGGGGAGCGGGCTCTTCCGCCTGAATCTGATTCTCCGCACCCGGAGTTCCGGGGTGGCCACCAGCTTCCCGGTGGGCGCCTTCGGAATCCTGGAGGGGAGTGAGCGCATCTACCTGGGCGATCGACTCCTTCGCCCCGGGGTGGACTACCTCATGGACCCCGAAGTGGGGGTAGTCACCCTCCTCCAGCCCGAGTTCCTCCTGGCCCGAAGCTCGTCAGACCGCCTTCGCATCACCTGGGAACAGGCCACCCTCTTTCGACCGCGGCCCACCACCCTGGTAGGGGGCAGTGCCGAGATCCTTCTCGGGGAGCAGGGGGCGGTGAACGTGCTGGGCCTCTACCAGGCCGAGCAGCGCATCCTGAACCGGCCCCGCTTCGGCGCGGAGCCTGCGGCGGCGGGGATGCTGGGCGTGCGGAGCGTGCTGGCGTGGAACACCGACCCGCTGGACAGGCTCGCCATGCGGCTGCTGGGAGCCCGGCCAGCGGATCTCCGGGAGGGGGGAGGCGAACTCCGGATCGAGGCCGAGGCCGCCCTCTCCCTTCCCAATCCCAACGTGTCGGGCGATGCCTTTCTCGACGACTTCGACGCCGGAGACGAACGCGGCATCTCGCTCCTGGCCTCCGCCTGGCACCTGGGGAGTGCTCCCGAGACCGCCACCGGACTGGGGGAGCGGGCCCCTCCAGCGTTCAATGTCCCGTCGGCCCTCCGTATGGTCTGGCAGCACAGCTGGGTCGAATCCGGACCTGGGGGAGATTCCATCGGCGTGTCGGAAGGCTTCTTCCCCCGGTCGGACATCGACCGACAGATCACCGTGGTGGGGACCGAGGTTCGGGAGCCCGGACTCCTTCTTTCCTTCGGCGAGACTCCGGGGGTCGTGCACGCCGCGCCGCGGTGGCGTTCCATCACCACCCTCCTTTCCTCCACCGGAGCCGACCTCTCCCAGACCGAGTTCCTGGACTTCTACGTGGCGGAGGGCGATCAGCTCACGCTGGTGCTGGACCTGGGGTCGGTGAGCGAGGATGCCTACTTCATCGACGAGAATGGCCGGACCTCCGGGATCCGCGAGGACACGGGAAGACCCTGGGGCCTCGGGGTCCTGGACCAGGAGGCCGATCCGCTCCGGGGCGAGATCTGGGACCGGGAGGCGGATGCCCGGGGCGTGTGGCCCGGCACCTGCCGCGCCGAGCCCGGACGGGTCTACGCCATCGGGGATCCCGACGCCAACTGCACCCGGGGAAACGGCCGGCGCGACACCGAGGATCTGAACGGCAACGGTGTCCTGGACCTCGAGGAGCGGGCGGCCCGCTACGTGGTGCGCCTCGACGGATCGTCTCCCTACCTGGTTCGATCCCGCCAGGAGACGGGCACCCGGTTCCAGCTCTACCGGATCCCGCTGAGGGGTCCTGATGCCCTCTTTCCCGGGGGAGCGCTGACCACCGCGGACTGGCGGGCCATCCAGTACCTGCGCCTCACCGTGGTGGGGCCGCGCTCGTCGAGACTGACCCTGGCCCGGATGCGGCTGGTAGGCTCCCGCTGGGTGAAGCGCGCCGGGGACGGCGTGCTCCGTGGCCTGGGGGGCGACACGGTCTCGGTGGCGGCCAGCTTCGACGTACGACCGGTGAGCATTCTCACCGAGGGACCCGCCTACCAGGCGCCTCCGGGCGTGCTGGAGCTGCTCGACGACCCGACCTCGGCCGTGGGTGGGCGGGGCGTCGAGTTTTCGGAGCGCTCCCTGGCCCTCCGGGTCCGGGGACTCGCCGGAGGGGACCGGGTGGAAGTCTACTCCCGGTTCTTTCAGCGCCCCCGGGACTTCCTGGCGTACCGGGAACTCCGATTGTGGGCGCTCGCGCGGGAGGGGGATTTCGGCCCTGCCGAGGGGGACCTGCGGGTGTTCCTCAAGGTGGGGAGCGACCCGGAAAACTTCTACCTCTGGACCCAGCCCCTGGAACCGGCCGCCGATCCCGGTGGGGTCCTTCCCACGGACTGGCTTCCGGAGCGAGTGCTCGCCTTCGAGGAATGGATCCGTCTTCGGCGCCTGGCCGAGGAGGAGCTGCTCCTCCGACCTCCCTCGGCCCGGGGGGAGCCGGTTGTGCTCTGGAGCGCCGACTCCACCTACGCGGTGGTGCTGAACGACCGGGCCCGGGCGCCCAACCTGGCGGCGGTGCGAGAGATCTCGCTGGGGGTGTGGAACCCGGGGCTCTTCCCGGCCGATGGCGAGGTCTGGTTCAACGAACTCCGCCTGGGCGCCGGAGTGCGCAGCACGGGGCATGCCCGGCAGATGAGCCTGGAGCTGGACGGAGGTCGGGCCTACCAGTTCCGGGCCGGCTTCCAGGGTACGTCGCCCCGGTTCCGGACCCTGGACCAGGGCCCCACCTACCAGGACGACGCCGTCCTCAACCTCTCCGGCTCGCTCCAGCTCGGGGCTGCGCTCCCGTCCCGCTGGGGGGTGGACCTGCCCCTTTCAGTGTCCCACTACCGGGTGGGAGAGGACCCGCTCTTTCTGTCGGGGACCGACCTGCAAGGGGGTGCCATCCCCGGCCTGCGCACCCGGGGAATTCGCGAGACCCGGGCCTCCCTGACCCTCCGGACCGACGCCCAGACCGGCCTTCCTGCCGTGGACCGCCTCCTTTCCGCCTTCGATGCGCGGGTGGCACTCAGCCGTTCCTCGGTGCAGACCCTCACCACCGAGTCCAGCGCCACGGGAGTGGAGGCGGGCGTGGGCTTCGAAATTCGTCCACGGCCCCGGCGGACCGACCTCGTTCCCCGGATCCTGGAACCGGTGGTCCGGCTCTTCTTCCCGCCTCGCATGGCTCGCCGCCTGAACGAGGCCAGGTTCCAGTGGAGTCCCTCCGAGATCCGGGCGGGAACGCTGCTCCGGCAGCGGGAGCTCGAGGTCACCCGGTTCGGCTCCATTCTCACGGGCGCGCCTGGACCCGGGCTCGACCCCGGGTTCTCGTCCGTCAATCCCCGCGGCGACGCCGTTTCGGCGCCCGAGGGCTGGCTGGACTCCCGGGGGAGGATCGCCTTCGAGCCGGGGGGGACGCTCACGGCCTCCCTGGACATGGTTTCCGAGCGGGACCTCCTGGATCCCGGGGTATCGGCCCCGGATGCGCGGGTGGCCTCCCTTCTCGCGGCCGAACGTCGACGCCTGCTGGGGATGGATCTGGGATGGGAGACGAGGCGGCAGATGCTGGCCCGAGTCGGGCTTCGCCCCGAACCCATCCCGGGGATGCGCCTGGAGATCAGCGGTCAGAGCCGCTTTGGATCGGACCGATCGGCGGGTGTCGTGCGCCTCGCCACATCGCCGGTTGTGGATCCGGGGGCGCTGCTCCGGAACGTGCGGGTGGAACGGGATCTACGGGTCGGGATGCTTCTCGATGCCGGGGTCCTGGTCTTCGGCCGGGTCCCGACGACCAGGCCAGCGGACCCGGATGCCGAGGCAGGGCCGGCCGGCATTCCTGCCCCCCCGGGCATTCCATCCCCGGGTGCCATCGAACGGGTGATCCGGGCGGTAAGTCCCCTCAACCTCGTCGTCCAGGACGGCGTCGTCTCCGCCTTCTTCCGAGAGGATGTGGACCCCGGCGCCGGGTTCCAGTTCGGGCTGGGAGGGGCAAGTGACCTGGCGTTCCTGGGAACCGTCCGGGCCGCGTCAGTGGTGGAGCGCAGAGCGCTCACGGCGGGGTCGGGGCTCCGCCTCCCCGCCTCCTTCTTCCTGAACGTGAACCTGCAGGATACGGAGGTCACCTCCCTCGACCGGAGATCCCAGCGCGACGGGCGAACGCGGAGCTGGCCCGATGTCCGGGCCGGGGCCTCCAATCTCCCGCTGCCGGCGGACTGGGAGGGGATGCTGGAACGGGTCGCCTTCACCTCGGGCGTGCTCCGGATCCGGGAGGAAGTGAGCTACGGGGAGGGGCTCCAGGCCCGCAGCCGCTCCGAGACGCGGATCCCGGTGGAGCTCACCCTGGAATGGGCGGCGGGGGTGACGGCACGGTACCGGGGGACCGTCGGGCGGGGCGAGGGGATCGACCCCACCGGGCGCACCGGGAGGGAGCAGTCGGACCATGGCCTCTCCCTGGAGACCCGGCTCCGGCCCCGGGGAGGTCTCGACTCGGCCATGGGAGGGTCCTTTCGCCTGGCGTTTCTGGCCCAGTACAGCCGACTCGAGGAGTGTCGGGTGCCGAGCGGAACCGAGGCGTGCGTCCCCTTCCTGGAGCGCCAGACCCGCTCGGTGAGCCTGGGGCTCGACACCTTCGTATCGGGCTTCGAGGTCGGGGGGCAGGTTTCCCTCCTGGACCGCACGGCCTTCGGAGTCTTTGAAACCGGGTTCCGGCAGTTCCAGGTGGGGGTCTGGGGGAGGATGGAGTTCGCGGCCGGGCCGGTGGGACGGCTGGATGCTCGGCGGGTCCCGTCCGACCCCTTCCGCCGCTAGCGATTCCCCGGTTGCTCGCACAGGTCGCTCGCACAGGTCACTCGCACAGGTCGCTCACCCGCGTCGCTTGAAGCAGGGCGTGCCGGCGTCGCTCGCGTGGATGTGGAGTCGACGGAGCGGTGTCCCCGCTGCCCATGTTGCCGCCCTGCCGCCCGGGCGAGCCTCAAGCCATGAACGACGACGAACGACGGGCCCTCTGGGTCAGCATCGGCCTCCTGCTCCTGGCTTCCGTCCTCCGCTTCGGGTGGGAGGTCCGCCCCGTGCCTCCCCTCCTCCCCCCCGACACCACCGCCTACGCCACCCTCCTCCCGGCGGTGGAGGCTGCCGTGGCCGAGGAGGCCCGTCGCAGGGTACCCCTGGCCCCGGGCGAGCGCCTGGATGTGAACCAGGTGGACGCGGTGGAGCTGGCGCGTCTTCCGGGGGTGGGGCCGGCCCTTTCCGATCGGATCGTGGCATTTCGCGACACTCGCGGGTGGATCCGTGTCGTTGATGAACTCCTCGAGGTCCCCGGAATTGGCGCCACCACCCTGGAGCGCCTCCGCCCACACCTGTGGGTGGGTCCTCCCCCCGCAGGATGGACGCCGCCCCGGCAATTCCCGGAATCGGGCGGTCTGGGGGCGGGTTTTGATACTTCCCCCATGCGTCTGAACGAGGTCGGCGAAGCGGAACTGGAGCGCCTCCCGGGCATCGGGCCGGCCCTTGCGGCCCGGATCGTGCAGAGTCGCAACACCCACGGGTTCTTCGCCACGGTCGAGGACCTGACCCGTGTTCCCGGCGTTGGACCGGCACTCCTGGAGCGGATTCGGCCCCTGGTAGCGGTTCCCTGACGGGCAGCGGGTTGCATGAGCGCAACAGGTTGCTTGCCCGCGGTGCTGACGGGCCCATAGCTTGCAGTCGAATCTCGGAAATCAAATGTTTCTGCCAACCGGACTCACATCTTCAGGGAGCCCATGAGTACCAAGCTGGCCCAGGATCGGATCGGGGATTTCCTCGTGGCGGAAGGCCTGGTCTCCCGGGATGACCTGCAGAAGGCCCATGCGGAGGCCCGGAGCGCGAATACCCGGGTAGGAGCCGCGCTCGTGAAGCTCGGCTTCGTGCAGGAGGGTCCCCTCGTGCTGGCCCTCTCCAGGCAGTACCGGGTCCAGGCGGTGGACCTAGACCGGGTGGAGGTGGAGCCCCGCATCCTCCGTCTGATCTCCTCTGAACTCGCCTTCAAGCACCTGGTGCTCCCGCTTCGCAGAGTTGGCCGGCGCCTCACCGTGGCCATGGTGAACCCGGCCGACCTGTCGGCCGTGGACGATCTCAAGTTTGCCACCACGTGCGAGATCGAGCCCGTCCTCGTGGGCGAGTCCACCCTCCGTCGGCATCTCGAGAAGTACTACGACACCGTCGACGAGCGGATGCAGGAGATCCTCACCGACATCCTGGACGAGACCGACATCGAGCTCCTGGATGACGTCGACGAGGAGGTCTCGGTCGCGGCGCTCCGGGAGCAGGTGGATGCCGCTCCGGTGGTGCGCTTCATCAACGGCCTACTCACCGAC
>SKNW01000039.1 GCA_007120305.1 Gemmatimonadota bacterium
AGCCCGATGGAGTCGTGGGTGAACACGAAGATGGAGGGGGCCCCCATGAGGCCGGCCAGCCGGATGGCGGGACGCATGTAGTCCGAGAAGATGAGGAAGGTGCCGCCGAAGGGGCGGACTCCCCCGTGGAGCGCCATCCCGTTCAGGATCCCCCCCATGCCGTGCTCCCGGACCCCGAAGTGGATCATGCGACCCTCCGGCGAGAAGGGGAACATGGACTCGGTGCCGTCCAGGTCGGTCTTGTTGGAGGGCCCCAGGTCGGCGGATCCGCCCACCAGCTCGGGGATCACCGCGGCCAGCGCGTTCAGCACCTGGCCGGAGACGTTCCGGGTGGCGGCGGACCTGGCGCCCTCCACCCCCCCGTGATCGTCACCGGCCACCGGGGTGTAGAGGTCGGGGACCGCGTCCTCCCACCCCTCGGGAAGCTTCCCTGCCATGACCCGCTGGTACTCGGCGGCGAGCTCCGGATGCGCGGCACGGTACGCCTCGAAGCGTTTTTCCCAGGCGGCCTCGGCGGCGGCACCGGCGGGGGCGACCTTCGCCCATTCCGCCCGGGCCTCGTCGGGGACGAAGAAGGGTTCCTGGCTGGGGTATTCGTACGCCGTCTTGGTCAGGCGGATCTCCTCCTCGCCCAGCGGGGCGCCGTGGGCGCCGGAGGTGCCCGCCTTGTTGGGGCTCCCCCAGGCGATCTCGCTCTGGAGCGCGATGAGCGAGGGACGGTCAGTGACCCCGTTCGCGGACCGGATGGCCCGGTCCAGCGACTCGATGTCGTTGCCGTCGGCCACCACCTGCACGTGCCATCCATAGCTCTCGAAGCGGCCCAGCTGGTCGGTGGAGGAGGCCAGGCTCGTGGATCCCTCGATGGTGATCTCGTTGTCGTCGAAGATCCAGAGGAGCTTGCCGAGCCCCTGGTGCCCGGCGATCTCGGCCGCCTCGTGGGAGATCCCCTCCATGAGGTCGCCGTCGGAGCAGAAGACGATGGTCCGGTGGTCCACGATCTCGTGGCCGGGGCGGTTGAACCGGGCGGCCAGCCAGCGCTCGGCCAGCGCCATCCCCACCGAGTTGGAGACGCCTGCGCCCAGGGGACCCGTGGTGGTCTCGACCCCGGGGGTGTCGTGGGTCTCCGGATGCCCCGGCGTCATGCTCCCCCACTGCCGGAAGTTCTTCAGCTCATCCATGGGGAGGTCGTAGCCCGACAGGTGGAGGAGGGAGTAGAGGAGCATGGAGGCATGCCCCACCGAGAGCACGAAGCGGTCCCGGTCCAGCCACTGGGGGTTCGCCGGGTTGTGCTTCAGGTGATGCCGCCAGACCAGATAGCCGGCCGGAGCCAGGGCCATGGGCGTCCCGGGATGCCCGGAGTTGGCCCGCTGCACCGCATCCATGGAAAGGACGCGCACGGCGTCCACGGCCAGCCGAAGGGTGTCGGGATCGGGAAGGTCCAGGGTACGGGATTCGGCGCGGGTGTCGGAGCGGGTGTCGGCGAGGCGGTCGGTCATGAGGCTACCAGGTTCAGGAGTCGATCCTGCACGAAGATGATGCGGCGGGGTGGGGCGTCACCGAGGAAACGGGCCACGTTCTCCTCGGCCCGGGCGGCGGCCACGGCGTCGGCCTCGGAGGCTCCCCGGGGCAGCTCGAGGGTGGCGCGCACCTTTCCATTCACCTGCACCGCCACCGTCACCGTGTCCTCGATGCAGAGGGCCGGATCGTAGGCAGGCCAGTGGGCGCCGTCGAAGATGGAGCCCTCGTGGCCCAGGCGCTCCCAGAGCTCTTCGGCCAGGTGGGGGCAGAAGGGGGCAAGGAGGGGGACGAGGGGCTCCACCTCGGCGCGTCGAGCCTGTCGCCCCCCGGCGCGCACGGCGTTCAGGTACTCCATCATGGCGGCGATGGAGGTGTTGTAGCCCAGCTCCGGGAGCTGCCGGGTGACCTGCTCGATGGTCTGGTGGAGCTTCCGTTCCACCGCCGGATCCGGAGCGCCCTCCAGGAGAGCCTCCACCGGAACCACGGTGTCCCAGACACGCTTGAGGAAGCCCCAGGGGCCGGCGATGCCGGCGTCCCGGTAGTCGCCCCCCTCCTCGAAGGGCCCCAGGAACATGAGGTAGAGGCGGAAGGTGTCGGCGCCGTACTCCTCGATGATGGGGTCGGGGACCACCACGTTCCCCTTGGACTTGGACATCTTGGCCCCGTCCTTCACGATGAGGCCGTGGGCCCGGAACCGGGTGAAGGGCTCCTCGAAGTCCAGATGCCCCAGGTCGTGGAGTGCCATGGTGATGAAGCGGGAGTAGAGGAGGTGGAGCACCGCGTGCTCGTTCCCGCCGATGTAGGTATCCACCGGAAGCCATGCCTTCGTGATGCCGGGATCGAAGGCGGCATCGGCCACGTCGGTGGAGGGGTAGCGGAGAAAGTACCAGGCCGAGTCCAGGAAGGTGTCGGAGACGTCGGTCTCGCGCCGGGCCGCCCCGCCGCACGCCGGGCAGGAGGTGGCGTACCACTCGGCCACGCGGGCCAGGGGGCTCACCCCGGAGTCGTCGGGCTTGAAGTCCTCCACCCGGGGGAGGATGACGGGGAGCTGGTCCTCCGGAACCGGAACGTGGCCGCAGGCTTCGCAGTGGACGATGGGGATGGGCGGACCCCAGTACCGCTGCCGGGAAATGCACCAGTCGTGGAGCCGGAAGTTCACCGTCCCCTGGGCCAGGCCCCTCTCGGCCAGCCACTCGGTCACGGCCCGCTTCGCCTCGTCCACCTCCATCCCGTCGAAGTCGCCGGAGTTCACGAGGCGTCCGGGACCGGTGTAGGCCTCTTCCAGCGGGGTGGCGGCGTCGTCGCCCTCGCCGGCCACCACCCGGGGAATGGGGAGGGCGAAGGTCGAGGCGAACTCGAAGTCCCGCTCGTCGTGCCCCGGGACCGCCATGATGGCGCCGGTGCCGTACTCCATGAGCACGTAGTCCGAGATCCAGACAGGGATTTCCCGTCCCGTGGCGGGGTTGAGGCAGTGGCCCCCGGTGAAGACCCCCGTCTTGGTCTTGTCGGTCTTCTTCCGCGCCACCAGGTCCATCTTCGCGGCGGCGGCGCGGTAGGCCTCGACCTCGGCACGCTGCCCCGGGGTGGTGAACCGGTCCACCAGGGGATGCTCGGGCGCCAGGACCATCCAGGTGGCGCCGAACACGGTGTCGGGCCGCGTGGTGAAGACCTCCACGTTCGTGGCGTCCGACGCCGCGTCACCTTCGGTGGCTGCGTCTCCGGCGGCTCCGCCGTCGGTGGCCCCCGCATCCCCCGCCGCCGGGAAGCGGAGGATCGCGCCCTCGGAGCGGCCGATCCAGTTTTCCTGCGCCTTCCTGGTGGTCTCGGACCAGTCCAGCGTGGCCAGGTTCTCGAGGAGCCGGGGGGCGTAGCTCGAGATGCGGAAGAACCACTGGGCGATGCGGCGCTGCTCCACCGCCGAGTCGCAACGCTCGCACTGCCCGCCCTGGACCTGCTCGTTGGCCAGCACGGTCATGCAGGAGGGACACCAGTTGACGGGGGCCTCCTTCCGCTCGGCCAGTCCGCCCTTGTAGAGCTGGAGGAAGAGCCACTGGGTCCAGCGGTAGTAGTCGGGCGTGGTGGTGTCGACGGTGTGGTTCCAGTCGAACATCCCCCCGATCCTGCGGAGCTGGCGGGTGAAGTTCGCCACGTTTTTCGGGATCAGGTCCATGGGATGGGACCCGACCTTGAGGGCGAAGTTCTCGGAGTGGATCCCGAAGGCGTCGAAGCCGATGGGCTCGAAGACGTCCTTCCCCTGGAGACGCTGGAAGCGGCCGTGGACGTCGGCCCCGGTAAAGGCATAGATGTTCCCCACGTGGAGTCCCTCGGCCGAGGGGTAGGGAAACATCATGAGGTTGTAGAAGGGGCGATCCGGGGACCGGAGGCGGGCTTCGGGAACCACGTTGGTGCCGCGGGCCTCCCAGGCGGCCTGCCATTTCGCCTCGACGTCGGACGGGTGATAGAGGTCGGGGGCGGAGTCGGGGTGGGTCATGCCGCAGGACACCGGGTTGGCGGGGCTCGGACAGGGCAACGGATCCGGAACCTAAGGCCCCGGCGGACCGGGACCAAGGGTGGTCGTCACGGACTTTGCAAGGGTGTTCGGAGGGGAGGGCCCGGCAGCCCTCCAGGGGATCCTCGAGGCCCGTCCGGGGTGCCGAAGGGGACACGCCAAACCCCCGCCTCTGTCCCGCATCCCCTCCCCCGTATCGCGCCACGCATCTCGCCACGCATCCTCTCATGCAGCCCGCCACGCATCCCGGAGATAACCTGACATGGTCCCGTTGACCCGTGCCACCGCCGTCCTGGCGGGCCTCGCGTCCGCCCTCCTCCTCGTTGCCGCGCCCATCTCGGCCCAGGACGCCTGGGCGGGTCCGGGACCGTGGGAGTACACGTCCCAGTTTCACGACTTCCGCATCGTTCCGGTGGCGGAAGGGCTCGAGGATCCCTGGTCGCTGGCCTTCCTCCCGAACGGAGACCTCCTGATCACCGAGAAGGCGGGGCGGCTGCGCATCGTCCGGGGCGGCGTGCTGGACCCGGCGCCGGTGGCGGGGACCCCCGAGGTCCGGTACGCCGGACAGGGTGGACTGCTGGAGGTCATGCTCCACCCCGAGTTCTCCGCGAATCGCCTGGTCTACCTGAGCTACGCCAAGTCCAATGCCGACGAGAGCCAGGGGACCACGGCCGTGGCCCGGGGCGTCTTCGACGGGGAGCGGATCACGGGGCTGGAGGAGATCTTCGAGGCCCGGGCCTGGAGTCCCGCCGGGAGCCATTTCGGCGGAAAGCTGGCCTTCGATGCCGACGGATACCTGTTCATCACCATCGGGGACCGTGGCGCGAACCCCCTGGGGGGTCCTCGGACCGAGCACGCGGCCCAGGACCTCTCGAACCACCAGGGGACCATCGTGCGTCTCCACGACGACGGTCGCATCCCCGAGGACAATCCCTTCGTGAACCATCCGGACCACCCGGAGGCGCTCCCCGAGATCTGGAGCTACGGCCACCGGAATCCCCAGGGGCTCGAGGCGGACCACGCCACCGGGCGGATCTGGTCCACGGAGCACGGGCCGCAGGGAGGCGACGAGCTGAACCTCATCGAGCCCGGGAAGAACTACGGCTGGCCGGTCATCGGATACGGGGTCCAGTACGGCGGGACGCCGATCCACGAAGCCCGGGAGCGGGAGGGAATGGAGGAGCCCGTCCAGTTCTGGACCCCCTCGATTGCCGCGTCGGGGCTCCTCCTCTACACGGGGGACCTCTTCCCCGAGTGGCAGGACCAGCTCCTGGTGGGGGGGCTCGACGGGCAGCAGATCCACCGCCTGCCCATTGTGGAATGGGAGTCCGGGGTGCAGGTCGGGCGGCTGGAGCGGCCGGCGCTCCTGTCGGGGTTCGGGCGGATCCGCGACATCCGGCAGGGTCCCGAGGGGCACGTCTACCTGGTCATCGACGACCGGCGGGAGGGGCGGCCGACCCCGGTGGTCAGGCTCGAGCCGATGGAGCGGTGAGGCCCGGCGTGTCGAGGACGGTGCCCGGTGGGACCCGGACCTCGTTTTCGCCGTGGCCGTCCAGGTCCTTCAGCGTGACCGGACGGAAGGTCAGGTCCACGGCGAGCCAGAGGGTCTTGGCCCAGGGGTAGAAGAGGACGGGGATCGGGATCATGACCCCGATGAGGGACCACTTGAGGGCCGTCCAGGGCACGTCGGGCCAGGTCAGGAGGATCCCGGCCAGCGCGCCGGCGCAGATCAGGAGCTCGGCGGTGACGAAATTCACCACGAAACTCCCGATGAAGTAGTCGTCCTCTCCCCGGTCCGTCTTGAGGTGACACCCCGGGCAGCTGGGGGCCATGACCACCCAGCGGCGGAAGAGCCCCCGGGAGCCGCAGTTGGGACACCGGCGAAGGAGCCCGCGGCCCAGAAGGCGGGCGGCCCGCCCCAGGTTCAGTTCCCGGGGTACCGGCGCCGAGGGCGGCGATGGCCTGGCGGAAGGGGGAACGGAGGCGGAGGCGGAGGGGTTCTTCATGTCCGGAATCTACCTCAACCCTGCCCGGAGGTCGACGCTCATGCTCCCGCTGCTCCTCGCTGCCACCCTGGCGGTTGCGCCCGTTTCGATCCCCACGACCGCGACGGCGTTCGGGGGGGCTCCCGTGGCGCCGGCGTCCGCCGTCCCGGGACTCGCCCTGCCCATGTCGGCGGCCTCGGCGGACACCCTTCTCCTCACCGTGGCCGAGGAGGGGAACCGGGCTCGCTACCGGGTGCGGGAGCAGCTGGCCAGGCTGGAGTTTCCAAACGACGCCGTGGGGGAGACGGGATCCGTCGCCGGGAGCATCCTCGTCACCTCCGATGGCGAGATCCTTCGGGGGGGCTCCCGGTTCGTGATCCGCCTGGCGGATCTCGAAAGCGACTCCGACCGGCGGGATAACTACCTGCGTCGCAATACCCTCGCCACCGACGAGTATCCCGACGCGGTCTTCGTTCCCACCGGATTCCGGGAGCTGCCGTCGCCGATCCCCACCTCGGGAGAGGCCCGCTTCCTCCTGGATGGTGAGCTCACCATCCGTGACGTGACGCGTCCCGTCACCTGGCAGGTGGGGGCGGAGTTTGCCGGGGGCGCCGTCATTGGCCGGGCGGAGACCCGCTTCACCTTCGACGAGATGGGCCTCACGGTCCCGCGGGTGGGCTCGGTCCTGAGCATTCGCGAGGACATCCGCCTCGAGTTCGACTTCCGCCTCGTGCCCATGGGTGGTTCCGGTTCGGGTGGTTCCGGGGCGGCTGCCCCCGGAGCGGGCGAGGCCGGAGCGGGCGAGGCCGGGCGCACCCCGTGAGGGAGCTGCTCGACCTGCTGGACCTGGAGCCCATCGAGCAGAACATCTACCGGGGTCGGAACCGGGACATCGGCACGGGCCGCGTCTTCGGGGGACAGGTGCTCTCGCAGGCGCTGGTGGCGGCCCGGCGAACCGTGGACGATGACGATCCTCCGCGGGAGGCCCACTCGCTTCATGCCTACTTCATCCTGGCCGGTGACCTGAAGGCGCCCATCGTCTACTTCGTGGACACCCTTCGAGACGGGGGCTCCTTCACCACGCGCAGGGTCACCGCCATCCAGCACGGGCGGGCCATCTTCAACCTCTCGGCCTCCTTTCACCGGGCCGAGGAGGGGATCGAGCACCAGGCCGAGGCGCCGGAGGCCCCCGACCCCGAGACCCTCACTCCCGAGCTGGACCGCATCCGCGCCCGCGCCCACCTGATCCCGGAAGAGGTGCGCGGGGTCCTGACGCAGGATCGGCCGCTGGATTTCCGACCCGTGGACCCGCCGGACCTGCTGAACCCGGAACCGGCCTCCCCCCTGCGGCGGGCCTGGGTGAAGACCACCGGGCCGCTCCCCGACGATCCACTGATCCACCAGGCGACCCTGGCCTACGCCTCGGACTACGGGCTCCTGGCCACGGTGCTTCAGCCCCACGGTCTCACGGTGCGGGATCCCCGGCTCCAGGTGGCGTCGCTGGACCATGCCCTCTGGTTCCACCGCCCCTTCCGCATGGACGAGTGGCTGCTCTACGAGGTGGATTCGCCGGTGGCCGCCGGCGCCCGGGGCTTTGCCCGGGGGCGGGTCTTCACCCGGGACGGCGTCCTGGTGGCCTCGTCGGCCCAGGAGGGGCTGACGAGGGTCCGGGACCGCTGACGGCACCGCTGACGGGAATCCTTACGGAACCTCTGACGGGGGTGGGGGGCGAAGGCGCCGGGATCAGGGGACGATGATGGCCTTCGTGACCCGGAGTTCCTCCACGTCGCGAAGCGCGTCCTCGGCCCGCTCCAGCGGGTAGCGTCCCCCGATCACCGCCTCGAAGGGGAGGGCGTCGCCGTGGCGGGCCAGCATTCGAAGGGCCCCTACCAGGTGATGGAAGTCGGTGCCCCACTGCCCCCGGAGTTCCACGTGCTTCCGGTTCATCTGGAGATGGGGGTTCAGGGGGACGGTTCCGGCGTCGGTGTAGTGTCCGGCCACGACGTAGCTCCCCCCATCGCGGAGAACGTCGAGCCCCTCGGCCACCGCGGCGGGATTTCCCGACGCCTCCAGGACCACGTCCACCCCCCGGTCTCCGGTGAGGGCCAGGATCCGGTCCTTCCGGTGCCGGACGTCGGTGGTGAAGAGATCGAAGGTGGTGTCCACCCCGAAGCGGTGGGCCAGCCGAAGGCGGTCGTCGGGGGCGCCGATCATGAGGACCTGCCCGGCTCCCCGGAGGTGAGCGAATGCCGCGGCGGCGAGCCCCACCGGCCCCGCGCCCTGCACCAGCACCACGTCGCCCATGGCGAGCCCTGACCGCTCCACGGTGGCGAAGCCGGTGAAGAGGCCGCATCCCCCCCCGATGAAGCGCTCCTCCGAAACCCCCTCGGGGAGCCTCAGGATGCGGACGCCGGCCCGAAGCAGGATGCCCTCCGACCACCCACCCATCAGTCCGTCGGAGGCGGGAAAGGTGATGCCGTAGACCCTTCGGGAGGGGCACCGGTTCGGCTGGCGGGCCACGGTGCAGTGGTAGCAGGCGTGGCAGGTCCCGTGGACATCGAGAAAGGTGACCAGGTCGCCGGGAGCCAGGGGCGCCCCCATGGCGTCGTGGGTCACACCGTTCGCCTCGGCCACCCTCCCCACGCTCACGTGCCCCGGGATGATGGGGTAGGGGACGCCGGCGAGCCGGCCATGCCACAGGTGCACGTCGGTGCCGCAGACCTCGCTGGCCACGGTGGTCAGGAGGACCTCGCCGGGCCCCGGCTCCGGACGCGGGAAGGACTCGATCCGGAGAGGTTCCCCGGGGGCGGGCATGACGACGGCGCGGAGGCTCATGCGTGACTCATCTGTGGCTCATGTGCGGCCTGTCTGCGGCCTGTCTGCGGCTTGTCTGCGGCTTGTCTGCGGTTCATGTGCGGCGGGTGTGCCGCCCGCCTGCGACCGGCATCCGGCATCCGGCATCCGGCTGACGTCCGGATGGCATCCGGGTGGCATGCGGTTCAGCAGGCCCGGCCTCCGGCACCCCGGGGATGCCGGAAGGCAAAGCCCTCGCCGAGTCCGGGGGCATCCACCCAGTCCACCGCCAGTCCGTCCAGCGACCATGCGCTGACGGGGTCCATGAAGAGGCGGATCCCCGGGCCTTCGAGCACCACGTCGTCCTCCCGGGCCTCGGCCTCCAGGACCAGGTTGAAGAGCATGGGTGCCGAACACCCGGCACCGGTGCGGGCGGCAATGCGGAGCCCCCCCTCCTCCACCAGGTTTTCCTCCTCGAGCATCTCGCGGATCCGTTCCACCGCCGCCTGGCTCAGTTCGAGGCGGGGCGGGGGAATGACGGGTTCGGACTCGCCGGACGCATCGTCGTCCTGGGCGATGTCGTCCTGCGTGATGTCGTGCTCGGCGACGCTGTGCTCGGCTGCGTCCTCTGCCCCCCCGTGGTCCAGGTGGTCCAGACGGTCCACCTGGCCGTCGCGCGGCCGGACCTCCGACTCGATCTCCCTGGACATCGGGCGTCGGCGGATCAGGTCGAAGAGGGACATGGAACCTCCAGGAAGGGGCGGCCGGGATCTGCTCGGAGAGGCGTCCGGAGCGCGAGGCGGACCCTGGGAAGATCGCGTGCGGGGGACCGGGTGGCCAGCGGGATGGCCCTCCCGTCTCCCTGGCTCATCTCCCTCCTCCCGTCTGCCCCTCCGACCGAACCGTGCCTCCCTTGGCCGTGGCGATGGTGACCTGGACCCGGATCGGATCCGAGCCCTCCCCCTCGCGCATCACGATCCAGCGCACTTCCCGGCTCCGTTCGAGGACGGCGTCGGTGTGGGGATTCGTGCCGGCCAGGTGGGGAAAGCGCAGGCGACCGTGGCCCTCCTCCATGCGCCCGCCCTCCACCTCGAGGATGGCCAGCGGGAGGGGCACCACGGGATTCCGCACCTCGCCGTCGGAGCCCACGTTCCCCTCCGCGCCCCGCTGGGTCAGGTGGGTGGGGAGCCACCCCTCGTTGGTCACCGTGACCTCCACCGCCACGCGGCCCTCTCCCAGCTCCTGGAAGCGGGGCTCCGACACCTGCACCCGGGGGGAACGGGCCGCCATCTCCAGGATCCACGGGACCTGGGTGCGGAGCTCGGCCTCCAGGAGTTCGAAGGGAGGGTTCTGGGACCAGGTCTTGGTGTGCCACCCCCCGATCTCCACCGGGCCCAGCTGGGGATGCTCGAAGGGTGTCCAGTCGGTGAAGTAGGCGCCGCCGAAGCGCGCGTCGTTTTCCCGGTGCCAGTCCGCCTCGGTGACCCGCCCGTCCTCGGCGGCGGCGGAGATCCAGGACGCGGGCCCCGGCCAGTACTCGGGGACCCACCCGATGATGCCGTAGGCGAAGTACCCGAACGAGATGAAGGTCCCGTAGCGGCGCTCCACCGGATCGGTGGCGCTGGGGATCACCGGGCGCCCGGTGTCCTCCGTGTACCAGGCGCCCAGCTCCTCGATGAGCGCCAGGTCCACGGCGTCGAACTCCGCCGGGTTCGAGGCCGAGGGGAGGCGGTAGATGAACCCCCCCGAGGTATGGCCATGGATGATCTGGGTGATGTTCGGGTGGTTGTTGACGAAGTTGGCCAGTGCCCAGGTTTCGGGCTCGGACAGGGGGAAGTTGTAGGCCCCGGGCTGCTGGTGGAGCGGGGCCCAGTTGTAGGGGAAGTTCCGGTTCATGTCGCTCCCGCCGATCCCGTCGGAAGCGATCCGGCCGTCCCCGTTCCCGTCGATCCCCTCCCGCTCCACGCGGTAGAAGGGACCGGTGTCGCCCTCGCGCCTGGGGCGGAGGATGCGGGGATCCTCGGCGTCGGCCACCCGGTCGCCCTCGGGGTCGGGGATGCGCATCTGGAGGATGCGTCCGTCGCCGTCCAGGTCCATGGGCGGATCGGAGTCGGGGATCCCGTCGCCGTTCAGGTCCACGGGGCGGGGCGTGCTTCGCATCCACTGGTCCTGGAGGAGGACCAGGTCGGATCCCGCCGGGTTCACCTTGGGATGCAGGTAGAAGGCCCGGGTGTCCAGCAGTTCGGTGACTTGGGCGTCGGTGCCGTACCCCCGGAGCAGGTGGTCCATCACGTAGAGGACCACCTCCGAGGCGGTGAGCTCCTGGGCATGGATGCTCCCGTCCAGGTAGAGGGCGGGCTTCTCCTCCGCCGGCCCGGTGGCCCGGTTCGTGATCTCCATCACCACCAGCGGATGCCCGTGAATGCTGCTTCCAATGGTGTCCAGCCGGGTGAGCGCCGGGTACGCCCCGTGGTACGCCTTCAGGATGGCCACGGCCTGGGCGTGGGTGTGGTACCGGTCCCAGGTCGGTGTCGAGGGATCGAAGGGTGCCTCGACGGAGGCCTGACCGGGGAGCCCCGTGGGACCTGCGAAGCCGGTCGAGCCCGTGGGGAAGAAGGACGAGGTCGCCGCCGGGGAGCTGCGCCCGTCAGCCGCGCCGCCTGTCCCCTCGCCGTCCGGGGCGCAGGCGGTGGGCAGGGCCAGGAGGGCGGTGAGGAGGACGGCGAGGGGGCCGGCGGTCAGGCGCGGGGTGGTAGGCGCGGGGTTGGGCATGCGGAGGGCTCCTTGGCGGCACCGGCACGGGAGGCGTGACCGGCTCTGGGGGGAAGGGGGGAGAGCGTACGTCCACAGGGCGGCCTCCGGCAAGACGGGGTCGCCTTGCGAAGCCCGGGGTTTGGCGCGTAGCCTCGGAGAATGAACTGGATTCCATCTTTCCCGACCTCCCCTTGCCGGAGTGCCATCGTGCTCCTCTCGCTCCTGGGCTCGCCCTTTCTGCCGGGTGCACTCCCGGCCCAGGAACCGGGAGAACTGACCCTGGGAGGACGCTCGGCGGTCTTCGCGCCAAGCGGCGCCATTGCCACGAGTCAGCCCCTGGCCACCAGCGCGGGGCTGGCGGTGCTGGAGGCCGGGGGGAACGCGGTGGACGCGGCCGTGACCGCCGCCATCGTCCTCACCGTGACCGAGCCCCACATGACCGGGCTCGGGGGCGACCTCTTTGCCCTCCTCTGGTCGGCCCGCGAGGGGCGCCTGGTGGGACTGAACGGGCACGGCAAGTCCGGGGCCCGCATGACCCGGGAGGCGCTCCTGGAGGCGGGTCACGAGGAGGTTCCCAGCCGGGGAGCCGCCGGGGTCACCGTGCCCGGGTCACTCCGCGGGTGGTCCGACCTCCTCGAGCGCTACGGCACCCTCTCGCTGGCGGAGGCCATGGCGCCGGCCATCCGGCTGGCCGAGGAGGGCTTTCCCGTCTCTCCCGTGGTGGCGGCGGACTGGGCCAACCAGGTCCAGGCGCTGGGCCGCGACGAGGGCGCGGCCGCCGTCTTCCTGGTGGATGGGGAGCGGGCGCCCGAGGCCGGCGAGTGGTTCCGGAACCCGGACTACGCCGCCACCCTCCGGGCGCTGGCTGCCGAGGGACCGGAGCTGCTCTATGGCGGGGCGCTGGGTGCCCGCCTGGTGGAAGGTCTGGAGGCGCTGGGCGGATTCCTGACGCTGGAGGACCTCCGGGCCCACCGCTCCCAGTGGGTGGAGCCGATCTCCGTCCCCTTCCGCGGGGTGCGCATGTGGCAGATCCCGCCCCCCAGCCAGGGAATCGCCACGCTCCAGATGCTCCGCATCCTCGAACCCTACCCCCTGGAGCGGATGGGGCACAATTCACCCGAATACCTGCACCACCTCATCGAGGCCAAGAAGCTGGCCTACGCGGATCTCTCCCGGTACGTGGCGGATCCGGCCCACATGCGGGTGTCAGTGGAAGAGCTGCTCGCCGAGCCCTACCTGGACCGGCGGCGCGCCCTCCTGGACCCCTACCAGGCC
>SKNW01000047.1 GCA_007120305.1 Gemmatimonadota bacterium
GATCGCCTCGGCGAGAGCCCGGGACTCGGGCGACGGTTCGACGCCCAGGGCCTCGTCCAGCGAGGCCACGAGGCGTCCCCACGCATCCAGTGCCCCCGCCCGGTCTCCCGAGGCATCGAGAAGGCCGATCAGGCGCCGGTGCGCCGGCTCATCGAGGGGGGCCAGCGCCACCCACCGGCGAGCCCACCCCACCGCCGACGTCCTGTCACCCCCACGGTCCGCGGCGTCGGCGAGCGCCGCGGCGGCCTCCGCGGCTCGGTGGCGGAGGCGCATCCGCTCTCCGTCCACCCACCGCTCGAAACCCGGGGCATCCGAAACGAAGAACCCGGCCAGGAACTCGCCCCCGTAGGCCTCGAGAGCGTCCTCATGCCGCCCTGCATCCATGGCCTCCTCGAAGCGGTCCACGTCGGAGCGCACCCGGGTCCGGTCCAGCCCCACGGCCTCGTCCCCGTGCCCGGGAATCGCCTCGGCGCCCAGGGAGGCCCGGAGATGGTGAAGGGCCTTGGAAAGCGCTGCGCGGCCGCGGTCGGCGTCCAGTTCGGGCCAGAGGAGGGCCAGGAGGGTGTCCCGCCGATGGAGGCCCCGGGGATCGGCCGCGGCCAGGTACGCCAGGAGTGCCATCCGTTTTGGCTGGACGACGATGGACTGCACCGGCCCTCCGCCCTCACGGCGGAGATCCACCGTCCCGAGGAGGCGAAGGTCGAACATGGCCCGAACATACGGCCGCCCCTCGTCCCACGGGAAGGGTCCGGACCGCGTGGGAAGAGTCCGGGAAGAGCCAGGGAAGGCCCCGCGGCCATTGTGCTTCCCAAGCGGCACGATGCCGCCCCTTGAGACCCCTGTTCAGGAGACCGCTGCCATGATCCGCCTGTCTGCCCCCTCGACCCCCGCCCGCCCAACCCTCGCCGGACTTCCCTTCCTTGTCGCCACCGCGCTTGTCACCACCGCGCTGGCCGGGTGCCATCAGGCTCCCACGACCCCGAGCAGCCAGGTCATGGTGCCCGAGTCTGCCCTGGAGGCCCGCTCCGCAGGGCTGGTCCGGGTGGAGTTTCCGGCCCAGGACCCGGGCCCGCCCTACTACGCCCGCGTCTCGCCCTACCCGGAGATGCTGAACCAGGTCTTCACCGACGGTCGCACGGTGGCGATTCCCGTCTACCGTGATCCCTCGTGCATCCCCGGCGGCTTCAACCTGTTCCAGGGCTTCGACCCGCCGTCGGCCGCCGGCCCCGGGGCCTTCGCCTGCCCACTCCTGGTCTCGGGCACCTTCCTCATCGAGCCCGACGCACCCCTGGGGACCTTCCCGGTCCAGGTGAACACCTCCGGACCGGCCCAGTTCTGGTTCGTGGACCATGACGAGTTCATGGCTCGCACATCCGACGGGCTTCTCCCCATGGCCCGCCTTGCCGGGGAGTTCACCTCCCTGCGCATCGGCACCGCCGAGCACTTCATGGAGATGCTCCGCCCCCGCTTCGAGCCCCGGCACCAGGTCGTGATCACAGCCCACGGAAGGCTCGCCGACGGGGGTCGGTTCCGGGTGAGCGCGAACCACCGGGGAAGCACCCTGCAGTCGATCTCGATCCACCTGGACTGATCCGGGCGGGCGGTTGCTGCAAGGGGTGGGAGGGGGTGGCGCGCGAAGGCCCGCGCGCTACCCCCGCGCCGCCCCCGTCGCCCCGGCGCGCACGTACCGTCCTCCGAAGGCGAAGACCAGCGTCATGAGCGCCGCGAGCACCACCCCCAGCGCCGCCGCCGCTCCGAAGTCGAAGGAACGGAGCTGGGAGAGGATTTCGATGGAGATGGGGCGCGAACGGTAGGTATAGAGGAGGATGGAGGAGACGAACTCCCCCAGGGCCCCCACGAAGGCCAGGAGGCCCCCGGCGGCCAGCCCCGGAAGCACCAGAGGAGCCGCAATGCGACGCATCGTGGTGATCGCGCTCGCCCCCAGCGAGTGCGCCGCCTCCTCCAGTGCCGGGTCGTACTGCCGGAACGACGCAATGGCCGCCTGGGCCACCAGGGGGATGTTCCGGATGAAGTAGGCGAGTGGCAGGATCCAGAAGGTCCCCACCAGGACCAGGCGCCCGAACCAGGGCTCGTTCGCCGAGAAGGTGGTGGCGAGGGCCATGGCCACCACCGTCCCTGGCAGGGCCCAGGGCAGCATGGTGAGGAAGAGGAGGCCTCCCTTTCCCCGGAAGCGGCCCCGCACGATCAGGTACGCCGCGAAAAAGCAGAAGACCAGGTTCCCGGCGGTGGCCAGGGTCGCCATCTGGAGCGAGTTCAGGACCGGGGTCCAGAGCTGCGGGCTCGTGAAGAGCATCCGGTAGTTGTCCAGCGTGTAGCGGCTCGGGAGGATCTGGGTCGTCCAGGCGCCCTCGGGGACGAACGACACCAGGACCAGCGTCAGGTGGGGAAGAAGGAGGAATCCCACCCCCCCCACACCGGCCAGGGGAATGAGGATCCGGGCCCCTTTTCCCTTCACCTCCCGCCGCGCGGCCGGCGTCCCCTTTCCCACGGCGGCGAAGGCCCGCCCCCGCTCGAAGCGGCGGTGCAGGGCCAGGAAGAGGAGGGATGCGGAGGCGAGAACCACGGTCTCCACCATGGCCATGGTGAGCTCGCCGTTCATCTTGCTGGTGAAGATCTGGGTCGTGAGGACCCGATACCCGCCCCCGAAGATGTAGGGCGCCGAAAACGATGCCATGGAGGTCATGAAGACCAGGACCGATGCCGCCCCCAGCGAGGGTGCGAGCATGGGGAGGGTCACGCGGAAGAAGATCCGGGTTCGGCTCGCTCCCAGCGACTCCGCCGCTTCCCCCGCCGAGGCATCGAGGCGGGCAAGTCCCGCCGCCACGAAGAGATAGAAGTACACGTACATGGAGTACGCGTGCACGAGGAGGATCGCCCACCCCCCCGTGAGCCTCCAGGGTGCGCGCTCGAGCCCCAGCACGAGCTGCACCGTCCGGGTGAAGATCCCGCTCTCGCCGTACAGGAAGAGAAAGGCAATGACGCCGACCAGGGGCGGAAGGAGCACCGGAAGGGCGGCCAGCGCCCCGAACACGGTGCGCCCGGGGAAGTCGAACCGGGTGAAGAGAAAGGCCAGGGGCACGCCCAGGAGCGCGGAGAGCACCACGCTCCCGGCGCTGATCCAGAGGCTCCCCCAGAGGGCCTCCAGTTCGGCCCGGGACTGGAAGAAGGTCCGGTATCCCTCCAGCGAGAACCGCCCATCGAGCCAGACCGAGTCCCCCACCACGAAGAGGTGGGGATAGAGGACGAGCCAGAGGAGGATCCCGAGAACGGGCCAGACGAGCCAGCGGGAGCTTCGCCTCACGCGCGCCCGACCCCCGGGCGCGCCATCTCACCCGGCTCCCTTCTCACCGGCCGGAGGTGAAGCCCGCGCGGCTTCACCGCCCGTACAGCGCCCGCCACTGGGATTCGAACTCGTTCCCCGGGAACCAGCGGGGCGGTTCGTCGGCGTTCACCACCCGGAGGGCCACCTCGAAGAGGACCCGGAGGTCGCGCTCGAGCCCCGTCAGGTCCCACTCCTCCGACATGCGGTCCGACACCTGGTGGTAGCGCTCGAGCTGGACGGCGGCCGGGTCGAAGCCCAGGTCGCGGGCGTAGTCCCTTCCGGCCTGGAGGTAGAGGGCCGGGATCCCCGCCTTGGCGAAGTTCACCTGGTCCGAACGGTAGAAGCTTCCGGCCATGGGGTTCGGGTCGCCGGCGGGCTCGAGGCCGTAGGAACGCACCACCTCCTCGAAGACGAGCCCCATGTCGTTCATGTCGATCCCGATGGCGGCCACATCGCGCGTGGGGCCCCACGACTGGGGGGAGTCCACGTTGACGTTGGCCACGATGGAGCGAAGCGGCATCGGCGGGTCCTGGACGAAGGCCCCGCTCCCCAGGAGCCCGCCCTCCTCGGCCGTCACCGAAAGGAACACGACGGAGCGGCGGAGCTCCCCCGCCGCCGCCTGCTCGGCAAAGGCCTCGGCCAGGGCGATGATGCCGGCCACCCCCAGCGCGTTGTCCAGCGCCCCGTTGAAGATGGAGTCACCGGGGAGGCTCGGGTCCACCCCCAGGTGGTCGTGATGCGCGGTGAAGACGACGTATTCGTCCTGGAGCGCCGGGTCATTCCCCCGGACCATCCCGGCCACATTGGGCGCCTCCACGCGCTCGAAGTCCGTCTCGATGCGGGCCGAGACCGTGAACCCGGTGTCCAGCGGGCGGAAGTCCCGCCGGTTCCCCATGGCGAAAAGCCCGGGAACATCGGTCCCCATGGCCTCGGCCACCTGGGCGGTCAGCGTCGAGTCCATCCATGCCAGGAAGTCCAGCCGGTAGTCTCGCTGCCAGACCTGCCGCTCCCCCATGTTCCCGATGACGCTGAAGCCGTAGGCCGCCGATGCGTCGGTGTGGATCACGATGGCCCCGGCGGCGCCGTGCCGCTCCGCCTGCTCGAACTTGTAGGTCCACCGCCCGTAGTAGGTGCGGATGGGGCCGCCGAAGAGCGCCTCACCGTCTTCCGTGAGCGCCGGGTCGTCGTTCAGGAAGAGCAGGATCTTCCCCGCCACATCCTCCCCCTTGAAGTCGTCCCACCCGTACTCCGGCGCCTCGACCCCGTAGCCGACGAAGACCAGGGGCACACGGTCGAGCTCCACCACGGGCGCCTCGTTCGTCGACCAGAAGGTGAAGTTCCGCTCGATCTCGAGGGCAAGCGCTCCGCCTGCGCCCTCCACCGTCACGGACTGCGTCTCGAGGTTCTTGGTCATTCCCAGGAGGTCCACGGGGAGCCGGTAGCTTCCGCCGCGCACCGGCTCGAGCCCTGCCTCGGCAAAGCGCCGCTCGATGTGCCGCACCGCGCGCTCCTCGCCCACGGTGCCCGGGGCGCGCCCGAGCATGGAGTCGGCGGAGAGGATGCGGGTATCCTCCCAGAGGATCTCCCTCGTGATGCGAAGGGCCGGTCCGTCCAGGGGGCCCGCCACACCGAGCTCCGCGGCGCTCGGCCGGTCCGGATGGCCCTGGGGCGCCGCATCCGCCGGAGCCGGCGCGTCAGGGGGCGTGCAGGCCGCGAGGGCAGCCAGGAGGACCAGCCCGGTCACGGTCGGACGAGAGCGGGACGAACCGGAGAGGGACGGACCGGAGGGGGACGGACGGGTGCGAGACGGGTGGGGGCGAGACGGGTGGGGGCGGGGCATCATCGAGCCTCCAGGGAGCGGCGGATACACGGCGGCGGATACACGGCGGTGAAATGGCGAGTGGGCGCACGATACCCCTTGAAACGCACGGGGTCCAGCCGGATCACCCGCCCGGGGCTTCGGTCGCCGGGAAGAGGAACCCGGCTCCGGCCCGGAAGGGGCGCACCTCGACCCGCTCGCCCACGGCTGGATCGGGCGCCGACCCTGAAGATCCAGCCGGGCCCAGCGCCGTTGAGGAGGCGGTGACCTCGAGGGGCTCGTCGACCCCGGCCACCCGGACCCGCCAGGTGGTCACCGCACCCCCGAAACGCCGGTCCACAACCTCGCCGGCGAGGGGAGGAAGCGCAGGCGTGGAGGCGGAGGCGGAGGCGGTCGCAGAACCGGATGAGCCGCCGCGGAGGCCTGCTCCGGGTGGTGTCAGGACCAGCATCTCGGGGCGGAGGAGGAACGCCGCCTCCCCGCGCCCCGCCATCTGCGACCCGGATCCGGACCCCGGCCCCGGCCCTGACCCCGGCGACGGTCCATCGCGCCCCGCGGCCACCACGGCCGGCAAGGGCCAGCGCACTCCCCCGGGCAGCACCACCGCATCCTCCTCCACCCCTACCTGCAGCTCGTTTACCCGCCCGACGAAGCCGGCCACGAAGCGGTCCGCCGGGCGTTCGTAGAGTTCACGGGGCGGCCCCAGCTGCCGGAGTCGCCCGGCCTGCATGACCGCGATCCGGTCGGAGAGGTCGAAGGCCTCTTCCTGGTCGTGGGTGACGAAGAGGGCCGTCATCCCCAGCTCCCGCACCAGGGCCCGGATTTCGGTACGCGTCCGCACCCGGAGGGCCTGGTCCAGGTTCGAGAGGGGCTCGTCCAGGAGGAGGAGGGGGGGCTCGATGGCCAGCGCCCGGGCCAGGGCCACCCTCTGCTGCTGCCCACCTGAAAGGGCCTGGACCGCGCGCTTCGCGTAGCCGGCCAGGTCCACCCGGGCCAGCGCCGCGTCCACCCGGGCCGAAAGGTCGGAAGGCGGGCTCTTCCGGCTCTTGAGCCCGAACGCCACGTTCTCGAAGACGTTCAGATGGGGAAAGAGGGCGTAGTTCTGGAAGACCATCCCGAAGCCCCGGCGCTGCGGCGTCCACCGGGTGATGTCATCACCCCGGAAACGCAGCGTCCCCTCGTCGGCCTGCTCGAAGCCTGCCAGGAGGCGGAGCGCCGTGGTCTTTCCGCATCCCGAGGGGCCCAGCAGCGTGATGAACTCGCCGGGCGCCAGGGCGAGGGAAAGGTCGTCCACCGCCGTCACCTCGCCGAAGCGACGGGTCACCCCCTCCAGCGCCACCAGGGGAGCGCCGGACCCGCTCCCGGTTGCCTCCATCAGAACCCCTCCGCCCGGCCGCGGCGACGGATGTTCGAGTCCCAGTACCGCATCCACTCGGGCGTCTTCTCGCGGAGGAGCGCGGCATCCACCTCCATGGGGTGGATCACCTCAAGGGCCTCGCGAAGCCAGTCGGGGTAGTGCGCCGGATCGATGTCGGTGCGCGCGGGGATGCGGAAGAAGCGTTCCGCCGCCGTCACGATGGCCGTCTCGCCTCCGGCGAATTCCACGAAGGCCCGCGCGAGCTCCGGATGCCGGGTGCCCCGCACCACCGCGATTCCGTCGATGACCACGGGGGTGCCACTGGCCGGAATCACGTAGTCGATGGGGTAGTCGGTGGTGGCCTTCAGATGCTCGATGTCGGGCATGGCCCAGAGGGTGACGAGCCCCTCCTGCCGTGCCAGCTTCTGGTAGAGGAGGGTGGGGTTCAGGACGTACTCCTTCGTCTGCGCGTCCAGGCGCAGGAGCCAGTCGTATCCCGCTGCCGGATTCCCCGTCCCCTCCGACTCCCGGTAGATGAGGCTCGAGAAGATGGCCCGCATGGTCCCCGAGGCCAGGGGCTCCCGAATCAGGACCTGGTCCCGCCAGCGGGGGTCCAGGACGTCGTCCCACTCCTGGGGCGCCTCCTCCCGGGTGAGGGCCGCGCTGTTGTAGGCGATGACTTCCGGCGTGAGGTAGGTGGCGAACCAGAGATCCCCCTCGCCCCGGCCCTCGGGCGGAAGCTGGTCGGCCCAGGAGGGGCGGAAGGGCTCGAGGAGGCCGTCGCGCGCACCAAGCTCGAAGATCTCGGCGGGGGCGCCCCACCAGACGTCGGCCTGCGGGTTGGTTCGCTCGGATCGGAGCCGGTCCAGAACCTCCTGCGAACCCATGTCCAGCCACTCGATGCGGACCCCCGGGTTCGCCTCCTCGAAGGCCGCACCGAAGTGGGCCAGCATGTCGCGGCCGTGGGGGGTATAGACGACCAGGGTGTCCCGGTCATCTCCGCACCCGGCCAGTCCGGCGCCGAGGGCGAGGGTCAGGATCAGGGAGGTCCGGAGGGTACGGAGCACGTCGTCGCCTCGTGGCGTTCGAAAAGGGAAGGGAAGGAGATGGAAGGGGGGGATGGACGTCAGGGGACATCCGTTCGCTGCAGCGATCCCCCCTGCAGCGAAACGAGGTTGGCCAGGAGCCGGAAGGCGCCCGGCACCCCTCGCGGCCACTGGCGGAAGAGGGCCAGCCCCGTGTAAACGTAGGCGCCTTCGCCCACGGAGGCGACCACGAGTCCGCCCCGGACCGGGTCCTCGCCCGGATCCGCCATTTCCAGGAGGGGCGTGAACTCCGCATCCCAGGTGGCGAGGAAGTAGAGACCCCGCTCCTGGATCCATCCCTCGAAGTCACGCTCGTCGATCCGGTTGGGTACCTGAAGCAGGGGATGCGCAGGCTCCAGCAGGGTGACGGGCGCATCGGGGTCGGTGATCCGGTCGTGGGGGCGGCGCATGGTCACGGGGTAGGGAGCAAAGCCACCTTCCGGGTACTCGTACTTGTTGTACTGGGCGATCACGGTTCCCCCTCCACGGGCGAATGCAAGGATGCGGGCGTTGGCCTGCGCCAGGTCCGTGCGGGTCTCGTAGGCACGGGCTCCGAGAACGATGGCCTGGTAGCGGGAGAGGTCGGCACCCCGCAGCGCCTCCGCATCCAGGATCTCCACCTCCACCCCCAGGTCCCGGAGGGCCTGGAGCCCGCCGTCTCCCGGTCCCATGACGTAGCCGACCCGGAGGCCCTCCCGGACCCGAACCGGGAAGCGCGACACCGTGAGCTCGGCGGGCGTGATCAGGGGCATGGGATCGATGTGGGGGTAGTTGACGAGGGCAACGCTCCGGTCATGATCCCGGCCGTCCACCTGGGCCACGGCCCGAAAGACGGCGAATTCCGATGCCCCGGCCTCCCCTGGCGTCCACCTCTCCACGGGCGCCAAAGCGAACCCGAAGGATGCTTCCTGTTCAGCCCCCAGGGTCCAGGAATGATGGGTCGGTGTCACCCGCCACCCGGGCGGAGCCTCCAGGCGCACGGTGCCTTCTCGAGGGCGAAGAGAGAGGTTCTCCACCCGGACGTTCAGGGTGCGCGACCCCTCCACGTGAGCGGGCCAGGCCATGGACGTTCGATCGGTGGAGACCGAGAGGGTGGGGGCCACGAAGAGGGGCTGGCGGATCTGCCCCAGGGCCTTGTCCACCTCGACGTGCGCTGCGGCGCGGGAGACCTGGAGCACGGTCGAGCCCAGGCGCAGCCCGACCCTGCCCACCACCAGGGGAAGATCACCGGGAAGGGTCCGAGCCGGGTCCCCCTGCGGCCAGGCGTAGAGGCTCCCCTGGCGAGGCAGGCGGAGGAAGTAGGGGACCGACACGGCGGCATCCGGGGGGAGCCGAAGGACGGTCGTTCGCCGGACCAGCTGACCCGCAGGAACCTCCAGGGGTCCGCTGAACGCGGATTCCGAGGTTCCGCTCTCCACCTCCCATCCACCGGGGACCTCCAGTTCCAGCTCCTCCATCCTCAGGTTCCGGGTCCCGCCGTTCCAGACAAGGAGCTCGACCTCCACCGTCTCGCCGGGGGTGACCCTCGCCCGGTCCACCCGCGCCTCGACCACGATGCCGCCCGCCACCAGGATGGCCTCGGAAAGACGCTCGACCCGAAACGCCAGGGCGTCCTCCAGCTCCGCCCACCCGGCCTCCTGCTCGGCCGACCCCGCCACCTCCCGGCTCCGACGGGCCTCGGACAGCGAAACCTCCAGGTCGATCAACGCGCCCTCGAGGGCGGGAAGCACCCGGGCCGGATCCTCGGGGTGAAGGGTGCGCCGCGCCGTGGCGATGCCCTCCGCGAATCCCTGCAGGCTTCGGGAAATGGCCATGCCCCCGCCCGCCGCCTCCGCCATCCCGAGAAGATCCGTGGCGATGCCGGCAAAGAGGGGCGCCTCCGGGTCATCGGTGCCGAAGCCGCGGCTCGCCGCCAGCTCCAGCCGCGAGGCCTGGGGACCCGGGAGTTCGGCAGCCCCCATGTCCTGGGATCGATGACGGCTTCGGCTGGCCATGGCCACCTGGAAGTGCGACCTCCCCAGCAGCGGGTCCAGGGCCCCCGTCTCCACGCGGAGCTCCGCCTCCGCCGGCCGGTCCCGCCAGAGCAGGCGGTAGAGCTTGGTCGGAGCCCAGGGGCGGAGGCCCTCCTGGAGCTGCTCCGGGAAGGCCTCGGGGTCCGCCGCCACCTCGAAGGCTCGCGTCGCGAGAATGCCCGCGGCCTGGTGATGCCCATGCCCATCCCCCGCCGTGCCGTGGAAGACCGAGACCAGCACCTGGGGTCGGAACCGACGGATCACCTCCACGATGTCGGCCAGAACCTCGTCCTCCGGCCAGTGGCTCAGCGTTTCGGCGGCCGACCTGGAGAACCCGAAATCAAAGGCCCGGCTGAAGAACTGCTCCGCGCCATCCAGGGAGCGGGCGGAGAGGAGCTCTCCGGTGCGCACGAGGCCGAGCCCCTCGTCCAGCTCGGGTCCGATGAGGTTCTGCCCGCCCTCGCCCCGGGTCAGCGACAGGTACCCGGTTCGGGCCCCCATCCCGCGGGCCAGGAGGGTGAGAAGGGCCGTATCCTCGTCGTCGGGGTGCGCGGCCACCATGAGCACGCGGCGCTCCGTCTCCAGCTGCCGGAGAAGAAGTGCCAGATCCGCCGTGCCCGCCGTGGGTTCGACCCCCTGCGCCGCCGCGGGGACCGGAGGGATCAGAAGGCAGAAGACGAGGAGGGAGAGCGCCGCCACGAAGATCCGCGGGGTGCGGGACGCCGGAGGAGGCGAGAGGGGGGCGCGGAGACGGGGAGGGAGCATGGAGTGAGGTTTGTCCGGGATGTGGGGCCCGCCAGGCAGGGCGAAGCTCCTGACCGCCTGTTTACCGCCGCGCCTTACGGGCGTTCCTCTCCTGGGCGTTCCTCTCCTGGGCGGCCCTCTCCTGGGCGGCCCTCCCGGCGAGGGGGCAGTTGACCGGGACCCGGGGGATGTCTACCCTTTGGCATGGACAACGGGATTCTGCCGGCCTCGCGCCATCATCACTTCCACGCGCATCATGCGTTCCCGACGGGGCGCGTGGCGGCGGAGGTGTGTGCCTGACGGAGGCACGCCAGACTCCCGATCGTCCACCGCGACCCGTCCAGCCGACGGGTCGCGGTTTTTTTTGAGCCGAACCGAGCCCACCCGGGCCTGTCCCTCGCCCAACCTGAGCCGACCCGGGCCCGACCTGAGCCCGAATCGCCCTTCACCGGATTCCTTCATGCTTCGCATCGCCCTTCCCAACAAGGGACGCCTCTCCGAAAGCGCCCTCGACCTGTTCGAGACGGCCGGGCTTCGTCCGGAGTTCCGGGCGGACCGTGCCCTGGTCGCCCGCCTCGGCGACGACTTCCAGGCCATCTTCGTTCGCGCCCAGGACATCCCGGAGTTCGTCGCCGACGGGGCCGCAGAGCTCGGTATCACGGGGAGTGACCTCGTGGCCGAAACCAACCGGCCCGAAGTCTCCGAACTCCTGGACCTGGGATTCGGACGATGCCGCCTGGTGGTGGCGGTTCGGGACGATGCCTCGACCACCACGCCCTCGGACCTGCCCGACGGCACCCGCGTCGCCACCTCCTTCCCGGGGATTGCCCGACGCTACTTCGAGAGCCTTGGTACGGCGATCCAGGTCGTCCCCGTATCGGGAGCCGCCGAGATCGCACCCCACCTGGGCGTCGCCGACGTGATCGTGGACCTGACCTCCACGGGCTCCACCCTCCGGGTCAACGGGCTCAAGGAAATCGGGACCATCCTCGAATCCTCTGCCCGCCTCGTGGGGAACGCCGCGGCGCTGAAGGGGTCCGCCCGGGACATCACCGAACTGACCACGGCGCTGGAGTCGGTGCTCCGGGCCCGCAAGAAGCGCTACCTCATGGCCAACGTGCGGCGCGACACGCTGGACCAGGTTCGCGAGATCCTGCCGGGCATCTCGGGCCCCACCATCGTGGACGTCCTGGATCAGGAGGCCTGGGTCGCCGCCCACGCCGTGGTGGACGCCGACCAGGTGTACCAGACCATCGCCCGCCTGAAGGAGCTCGGGGCCGAGGGGATCCTCGTGACCCGCATCGAGCGCCTGATGCCCTGAACCCGGCCTGACGCCAGGGCCATGAATGAACGAGTTCACCATGAAGATCGCCATCGAGAAGAAGGTTGGAGAGCTGGACGCCCGGGATCGCGCGGTACTCCTGGATCGTCGCCCCGCCGATGAATCCCGCCTTCGGGATGCCGTGCGGGCTCTGCTGGACGAGGTCGCCCGGGACGGCGATGCGGCCCTGGTCCGCATGGCCCGGGACTTCGATCGTGTCGAGCTCCTGGCCCTGGAGGTCCCCCGTGCCCGCTGGAAGGAGGCCCTGGAGGCCCTGGATCCGGGTGTACGGCGGGCCATGGAGCGGGCCATCCGGAACATCGAGGCCTTCCACACGGCCCAGATCCCGCCGGAGGTGGTCATGGAACCCGAAGTCGGAATACGACTTGGAAGGCGTTCCACCCCGCTCCCCGCCGTCGGTGTGTACGCCCCGGGCGGGCGTGCCGCGTACCCCTCCTCGGTCCTGATGGGGGTGGTCCCGGCGCGGGCGGCCGGCGTCCCCGAGATCGTCGTCTGCTCGCCCCCGGGCCCGTCAGGGGAGCCCCCGGCCGAGGTCTTGGCCGCCTGTGAACTGGCCGGGGCGACCCGGCTCTTTGCCCTGGGCGGGGCCGGCGCCGTGGCGGCCATGGCGTACGGAACCGAATCGGTACCCCAGGTGGAGGCCATCGTGGGACCGGGGAACCAGTGGGTCACCGAGGCGAAGCGCCAGGTGGCCGGAGAGCTCCGCATCGACTCCCCCGCCGGCCCGTCCGAGGTCCTGGTGGTGGCCGGACCCGAGGCCGATCCGGAGCGGGTGGCGGCCGAGCTCATGGCCCAGGCCGAGCACGATCCCGAAGCGGCGGTTGCGGCCGTTACATGGGATTCGGAGCTCCTGGGGCGCATTCGGGACGCCCTGGCCCGGCAGCTGGCCGCAGCGCCCCGGCAGGAAATCGCCAGCGCCGCGCTGGCGGACCGGGGAGGCCTTCTTCTGGCCCGGGACCGGGAGGAGGCGCTGGCGTTCTCCGAGGCCTATTCCTCGGAGCACCTGGCTCTCTACACCC
>SKNW01000089.1 GCA_007120305.1 Gemmatimonadota bacterium
CCCGCCCCCCCGCACCCGCGCCCGAGTCCCGATGATTTCCCGTCCCGTAACCCGATGATTTCCCGTCTCCGAGGCGTTCTCCTCCCCCGGGAGGAAGGGATGGAACTGGAGGCCGGAGGCGGCGCCGTGGAGGTGGCCACCGCCGGGGGCGTGGTCTACCGGGTGGAGGTCCCGCGGACGGTGGTGGAGCGTCTTCCACCCTCTGGCCAGCAGGTGGAGCTCCGCATCCATCACCTCATGCGGGAGGACGGGGCCACGCTCTACGGCTTCCTCAGTGCCGGGGAGCGGAACCTCTTCGTTCTCCTCCTCTCCGCCTCGGGGGTGGGGGGGAAGGTGGCCCTCTCCCTTCTCTCCACCATGCCGGCGCCCCGCCTGGCCCGGGCGCTGGAGGAGCGCGACCTGGCCATCCTCGCCCAGGCTCCGGGGGTGGGGAAGAAGCTGGCCGAGAAGATGGCCGTCGCGCTTTCGGACCGGGTGGCTGCCCTCAAGCTCGCCCCCCTGGGGCCCCGAGACGGTGACGCCGCGGCCTCAGCCTCGCCGGCGCAGTCCGCGGTGCGGGCGCTGGTGGCCCTGGGGATGCCGCTGGACCAGGCCGACGCGGCGGTCCAGCGGGTGCGCGAGGAGGCCCCCGACGCCTCCTCCGACGAGCTCATTCGAAAGGCGCTGGCCCAGCGATGATCAAGCGATGCCCTGGCAAGGACCCACCGATGCCCCAGCCCATGAACCGCCGATGAGCAGGCCTCGGCACGAGGTCACGACCCCCGAGGCCCTCCCCGACGAGCTGGCCACCGATCCCGGCCTCCGCCCCTCGCGGCTCCACGAATTCGTGGGGCAGGAGCGGGTGCGGGAGGCGCTGCAGATCGCCATCGACGCGGCGAAGGGGAGAGGCGAGCCCCTGGACCATCTCCTCTTCCACGGCCCTCCCGGGCTCGGAAAGACCACGCTGGCCGCCCTCCTGGCCGCCGAGATGGGGGTGCAGATGCGCACGTCGTCGGGGCCCGTGCTGGAAAAGCCCGCCGACCTCGTGGCCCTGCTCACGGCGCAGGGGGATGGGGACATCCTCTTCATTGACGAGATCCACCGGCTGCGCCCCGTGCTGGAGGAGTTTCTCTATCCGGCCATGGAAGACCGGAAGGTGGAGATCCGCCTCTCGGAGGGGGCCCACGCCCAGACCATGACCATGCAGATCGCCCCCTTCACCCTGGTGGGAGCCACCACCCGCTTCGGCCTCCTCACCGCGCCCATGCGGGCCCGGTTCGGCATCGTGCAGCGGCTGAACTTCTACCCGCCCGAGGAGCTGGCCCGGATCATCGCCCGGAGCGCCGGGGTGCTGGGGGTGACCACCACCTCGGAGGGGGCCAGGGAGCTGGCCCGCAGGTCCCGGGGCACCCCCCGCGTCGCGAACCGCCTCCTGCGCCGGGTCCGGGACTTTGCCCAGGTCCGAGCCGACGGCATCATCGACGGCGAGGTCGCCCGGGCCGCCCTGACCCTGCTGGACGTGGACGAGTACGGGCTCGACGAGATGGACGTCCGGATCCTCCGGGCGCTCCTGGAAAAGTTTGGCGGCGGCCCCGTGGGGCTGGGGTCGCTGGCGGTGGCGCTGGGTGAGGACCAGGAGACGCTGGAGGAGGTCTACGAGCCCTTCCTCATCCAGGAGGGCTTCCTGGTGCGCACCCCCCGGGGCCGGATGGCGACCCCCCGGACCTTCCGGCGCTTCGGCTTCGAGCTTCCCTCGAGCCACCCGGCCTCGGGGACCGAGCTCCAGCTCGGCCTCCAGCCAGGGCTCTTCCCGCCCGAACCCGCCGAGTCCGCCGAGTCCGCCGAGTCGCCCGAGTCCGCCCAACGCGCCGAACCCGCCGACGAGGCGTGAGCACCGCATCCTCGGGCCGAGAACTGGACCTGGCCCGCACCGACACCTGGGACTACGTCCTCCCCCCGGATCTCGTGGCCCGCTACCCCGCCGAGCGTCGGGACGAATCCAGGCTCCTCGTGGTGCGGCGCGAGGGGGCTGGCGCCCCGAATCCGGACGCTGCCGCCTCTCCCCCTGGGGGCTCGTTGGAGCGCTCCTTCGAGCGCCCGTTCGAGCACCGTCGCTTCGACGACCTTCCGTCGTACTTCCGCCCCGGCGACCTCCTGGTCCTGAACGAGTCCCGGGTTCTTCCGGTGCGCCTCCTGGGGGCGAAGCCCACCGGGGCGGCCGCCGAAGTCCTCCTTCTGCGCCCCCTGGACGAGGCGGCGCTGCGGTGGGAGGCCCTGGTGCGGCCAGGCTCGAAGCTCAAGCCCGGACGCCGGGTGGTGGTGGCGCCAGGGGAGCTTGAGGTCCTCATCGAGGAGGGCCTTCCCGACGGCGGGCGCATCGTTCGCCTCGCGACCCCCTTCGCCGGTCCCGAGGCGCTGGAGCGCTTCGGTCGCATCCCCCTCCCCCCCTACCTGGAGCGCCCCGACGAGGCGCTGGACCGGGAGCGCTACCAGACCGTGTACGCCCGGGTCCCGGGCTCGGTGGCGGCCCCCACCGCCGGGCTCCACTTCACCCCGGAACTCCTGGCGGCGGTGGAGGCTCGTGGCGTGGAGGTGGCCCGGGTGACGCTGCATGTGGGACCCGGAACCTTCCGCCCCGTGGAGGCGGAGCGGATCGAGGGCCACGCCATGCACGCCGAGCGGTGGGAGGTGCCCGAGGCGGCGGCGGAAGCGGTGGCCCGGACCCGGGCCCGGGGCGGTCGGGTCTGGGCGGTCGGCACCACGGTGGTTCGGACCCTGGAGTCGGCGTGGGTCGAAAGCGACGGTGGGGGCGAGGGCGGGGACGACGGCCAGGGCGGGGATGACGGCCAGGGCGACCAGGGTCGCGTCCGGGCCGGGGCAGGGGAGACCCGCCTCTTCCTCCACCCCGGGGTCCCCATCCGGGTGGTGGACGGACTTATCACGAACTTCCATCTCCCGCGCTCCACCCTTCTGATGCTCGTGGGGGCCTTCCTGGGTCACGGCCGCACCATGGCGACCTATGCCGAGGCCGTGCGGGAGGGCTATCGCTTCTATTCCTACGGGGATGCGATGCTGATCCTGCCCCGGGGCGACGGAGGCTGAACCGGGCGGCCTCCGGCATGCGCATGGGCATGCGCATGGCCCGTGCACGCATCGTGCCGACTCCGGCTGGGCCAACGGAGGGTCACGAAGTCAGCAAACGTCGCATCTGGTTCGGACGAAAGCACCGAACAGGGCCCTCCACGGTAGCAGAGGAAGCACGCGTGCCTCGGGGAGTCGCACCAAAGTCGAGAACGTGACCGTAGAGGGCACGTTTCCGTACAATCGTGTCTCGGGAGGGTGATCTTTGCCGAGAAGACACCCCCTCCCCTCCCCTCCGCTTGCGTCAGCCCGCGCCCTGGCGTCGTCGGCGCCCTGGCGGCGAGCGCCCCGGCCTCCCGGCGCCCCGGCCTCCCCGGAGCCCCGGCCTCCCCGGGCTGGCCACGACATTGGGCTGCCACCCATTCGGTCGCCACCGGTCGCCAC
>SKNW01000034.1 GCA_007120305.1 Gemmatimonadota bacterium
GGTGCCGCCCCCCTCCTCTGCGCCGGCATCACCACGTGGTCCCCGCTCCGCCACTGGGAGGTCGGGAAGGGCTCGACCGTGGGCGTCGTGGGGCTGGGAGGTCTGGGCCACATGGGGGTGAAGCTGGCGGCGGCCATGGGCGCCGACGTCGTGGTCTTCACCACATCCCCTCACAAGGTCGAGGATGCACGGGCATTGGGTGCGCATGATGTGGTCATGAGCACCGACGAGGAGGCCATGGCCGCCCAGGGCGGGCGGTTCGACTTCGTCCTCGACACGGTGGCCGCGCCCCACGCCCTGGACCCGTACATCGGGTCCCTCCGCCGTGACGGTACGCTCTGCCTCGTGGGTGCGCCCGCCTCCCCCCACCCTTCGCCTGCGGTGATGCCTCTCATCGCGGGGCGCCGGAGCGTGGCCGGCTCCCTCATTGGCGGCATCGCCGAGACCCAGGAAATGCTGGATTTCTGCGGCCAGCACGGGATCACCTCGCAGGTCGAGACCATCACCATGGACGGGATCAACGAGGCCCATGAGCGAATGCTCCGCAGCGACGTGAAATACAGGTTCGTGATCGAGATGCAGGGGGCCACCCGGGTGCCGGACGCGGGATGATCGCGCCGGGAAGGATTGGGCCGTCGGAACCCGACTTGACAGGGGGGGTATCTTGCCGTTGATGCGAATCGAATCCCATTACCGTCGTCGTGGCCCCCGTGGCGCGAAGGAGCGACGTCCGGGGCCGCTGTCACGCGGGCTCCTGGCCGTCCTCGCGGTCATGTATTCGATTTCCGCGTTCGTGGTCCCCACGGTCCACGGTCTCGACTCAGGGTATCTCGATTCGGGGCATCTCGACACGAGGCATGCCGGGCTCGAAGCCTCGGCCTTCATTGAGAACGGCTCCGATCTCCGGGCCGGAGATGCCGGGGTCGGAGATGCCCGGACCGGAGTCGACGCGCGACTCGCGCAGACGCCCGATCCCGAATCGTCGGATCCGCATCATCACGACCCCGACTGCGTCACCTGCCTCCTCCTGACCCTTCCCGGGATTGAGGGACAGGCTGGCGTCGAACTGGCGTCCGGCACCTCCGACGCCTGCGTCCAGGCCTGTGACGCGGGCATTCTCCTCGACCGGTCGCCTCCCACGCTTCACCTCCGGGGCCCCCCGACCGCCTGACACGCGCTCCCGTTCTCCTCGCCCCCGGGCCCGAGGTCTCCGGATTTCTTCCGGCGCCTCTCCCGGGTACGCGGTGGACGAAACTTCACCCCGTGTCGGTGCCGTCATGCTCGCCTCCCTCCCGTTCGTCACATCTGGTCTTCGCGTTCGCGCGTCCAAGCGACCTCGCGCCCGTGCATCCCGTGCATCCGATGCATCCGATGCATCCGATGCATCCGATGCATCCGGGGAATCCCGTGCCTGGACACCTCCCGTCTGGAAGGTGCTTGCCGTCGCCCTCCTCCTCGCTCCGCTCGTCGCGGGGGCGGGGGTCGAAGGGGCCAGGGGCCAGGCAGCGGGCCAGGTGGCGAGCCAGGCAGCCAGCCAGGCAGCCAGCGGCGTCCTCGAGGTCCGCGTCCTCCACGGTGAGACGGCCGAGCCCGTGCGCGGCGCCATGGTCCGCCTTCGGCAGGTGGAGCGGGGCGGGATCACCGATGCCCTGGGGGTGGCGGTCTTCGAGCGCCTGACGCCCCGGTCCCTCACCGTGACCATCGAGCACATCGGCTTTGTTCCCGCCGAACAGACCGTTCAGGTGCGCGAGGGCGAGCGCACGGTGGTGGACTTCGCCCTCCAGCCCACCGCCCTCCACCTGGCGGGGATCGTGGTGACGGGCACGGGGCGCGCCCGTGGAGCCGGCGAGGTCTATCAGCCCACCACCTCGCTTACCGGCCGGGAGCTCGAGCGGTCGCTGGACAGCAGCATCCCGGGCACCCTCCAGGGCGTTCCCGGCTTCCACATGCAGTACAACGGCCCCGGGGCCGCCTCCCCCTCCATCCGGGGAATGAGCGGCGACCGGGTCCTCGTGCTCGAAGACGGCAATCGGACCGGGGACCTGTACGCCTCCGCGTCCGACCACGGGGTCATGGTGGAGCCCCTCACGGCCCAGCGCATCGAAGTGGTCCGTGGACCTGCCGGGCTTCTCTACGGGTCCAACGCCCTGGGCGGTGTGGTCAACGTGATCCGCGACGATGTGCCCCGCTCCCTCCCCTCGGGCGTCACCGGCACCGTTTCGTCGCAGGTCGAATCGGTGAGCCGCGGCGGAGGTCTGGGTGCGGTGGTTCTGGCTCCGGCAGGACCCTTCGCCCTCCGGGCCGAGGCCAGTGGGCGCAGCATGGACGATGCCCGAACCCCTCTCGGCGCCCTGGAGCGCACCGACCTCACGAGCTGGAACGGGAGCGTGGGTGCGAGCTGGATCCCGGCCTGGGGATTCGTGGGCGGAGCGCTTCGCATCTACGACAACACGTACGGGGTGCCGGGCGAGTTCAACGGAGAGTTGATCCCCGGAGGCCATCCCGGGGGCGTGGACATCGATACCCGGCGGACCACCGCCCGGGTGAGGGCCGGCATTCTCACCCTCCGGGGTTTCTTCGATTCCGTGGAACTGGACGGGGCGGCCAACCGCTACATCCACGACGAGATCGAGGGGCAGCTCGATGGGCGACGCATCCTCGGGGCCCGCTTCGACCAGGTCACCCTGGAGGGGAACCTGATCGCGCGCCACGACCACACGATTCACGAGCATCCTGACGATGCCCTGCGCGCCGAGGGCGCCTACGGCCTCGCGGTCAAGCGGCGGGACCTGACGGCGGGAGGTGTCTCGCCCGGCTCCCGCTCCGGAGAGGACCTGGCCACCTCGATCTTCGGCTACGAGGAGTTCCAGCGGGGTCCCCACCGCCTCCAGGTCGGGCTCCGGTATGACCGCCACCAGGTCACGCCCCGGCGGACCAACCCCATCCGGGTCCGCACCCAGCAGCGGGAGATCGTCAAGGAGGTCGCGGCGCGGGACTTCGTCGGCCTGTCGGGATCGCTGGCGGGCCTCTGGGAGTTCCGCGAGGGGTGGGTGGCCGGGGTGAGTGCGGCCCGTTCCTTCCGGGCACCCTCCATGGAGGAGCTCTACTCCGACGGCCCCCACCTGGCGGATTTCTCCTTCGACATCGGGAGCCCCGGCCTCGAGCCGGAGCGGGGGCTGGGTCTGGACCTCTTTCTCCGGGGGACCCGCCCCGACCTGAGCGTCGAGGTGGCGGCCTTCTGGAACCGGGTCGACGGCTTCATCTACTACGCCCAGACCGGAGAAACCGTGCGGGTCTTCCGCGATGGCGTGGCCCCGCGGGTGACCCCGGTCTACGAGTCCCGGGGAGACGATGCGCTCTTTGCCGGCGCCGAAGGCCGGGTGCAGTGGGAGGTGGCGAGCGGGCTGGTCCTGGATCTGACCGCCAGCTACACCCGGGCCACCCGGCGCAGCGACGACGACCCGCTCCCCTTCATCCCCCCGCTCTCGGGGCGCTTCGAGGCCCGGTGGGAGACGGGCCCCTGGTTCGTGAGCGGGGGATTCGACGGCTCGCTGGCCCAGGACCGGGTTCCCATCCCGGTCCGGATCGGCGACGTCGTGGAGCGCCCCCAGGAGCCCACCGACGGGTACGGGCTCCTGAACGCTGGCGCCGGATGGCGCCAGACCCGGGGTGGGCTCACCCACTCCATGACCCTGCAGGCCCGGAACCTCTCGAACCGGGAGTGGCGGGACCATCTGTCCCGCATCAAGGACATCGCCCCCCAGCCGGGGCGAAACGTCCAGTTCACGTACCGCGTGTACTTCTGACCTCGCGAACTGCCGAGGTCGGCCACCGCCGTCGACGATCCTCGTCGACCCAACCATCAAGGCTTCATCAAGGAGCAGCCCCATGAAGTTCTCGACCCGTCCGAATCCCCGCGCGTCCTTCCGCACCGGTGCCCTCGCCCTTTCGGCGGCCGCCCTTCTCGTCGTGGCCGGCTGCGAGAGCTCCACCGACCTGGACGATGTTCATTCCGACCTGGGCCGTGTGGAACTCCAGACCCGCGGCGCCGCCAGCGCCATCATCGGCGTCTGGACGCCCACCGCCGGGTGGACCGACGCCAACGGCAACGCCATTACCCAGATCACCACGCCCCGCGACGTGGAGGGTGCCGGACTCCAGCCCCTGGTAGCCGGAGGGGGGAATGCGTCCCTCACCGTGCGCTACTTCCTCCCCGGGGGTGCGCCCATCAACATGGGGACCCTGGATCGGGGACCCGAGCCCGCCCGGGCGCGGAGCTGCACCGAGGACGAGGCCCGCTACGCCCCCACGAACAACAACACCAACGTGATCGCCTGGCCGAACATCCGACATCCGGCGGCACCGACGGGGCCCTTCCACTTCGTCCAGCTCCCGAATGGGAGCACTCCGGGCATCTTCCACTGTGACCACGTGCACATCTATCCCCTGCAGGCCGGGAACGTGGATCTCGAGTTCCTCCTCTGGCACGACGACCACGCCGACGGGAACACCGACCCGATCCGCTTCGTGGTGCAGCCGGCCAACTGATCCGGGCTGATCCGCGCGCACGGCCCCGGGGGAGCTTTCCGTTCCCCCGGGGCCGTTGTCGTTGGGGTAGGGGCTGCGTTGACGCGCCTCGGGCGACCGTCGGCGTCCATCCCCTTGCTCGACCCCCTTGCTCGACCCCCGGGCCCCGGTCAGCTTCGGGGGTCCGCCCGGACGCGACCCCTTCTGCCTTTCCACCCACTCCGCCCATGCCCCACGACACCTTTCCGCCCCTGGTCCTCGACGGCTGGTTCATGCTCCACCAGTTCTTCCGGCTGGACCCGGGGCCGATCCACGGGAGCGAGGCCACGGCCGACTTCCGGGCCCGGGCCGACGCCCTCCAGGCGATGCTGGCTCCCTGGGCACCGCCGGCCGAGGGTGAGCCCACGCCGGAGAAGGGGTGGAGCGCGGTCTACCGGATCGTGGGAGGGGAGGCGGAGGTGCTGGTCCTCCATCTGCGGCCTACCCTGGAGGCGCTGGGGGAGGCGGAGCGGGGGGTGCTCCGGAGCCCTGCGGCCCTGGACCTGGTTCATGCCGGGGACTACCTCTCGGTGGTGGAGCTGGGGCTCTATGCCGTTACCGACGCGCTTCTGACCCAGGCCCGGGAGGACGGGGTGGAGCCCGGCACCCCGGCGTGGACGGAGCTGGCCGAGGCGCAGCTCGCGGAGGAGCGGAAGAAGCGCTACGTGCAGGCGCGGCTGACGCCGGTCCCCCCCGGGAACATGCCCTACATCTGCTTCTATCCCATGGACAAGCGGCGGAACGTGGAGCAGAACTGGTACACCCTTCCGCTGGCGAAGCGGGCCGAACTCATGTCGGAGCACGGCACCACCGGGCGGCGCTACGCGGGGCGCATCTCGCAGGTGATCTCGGGATCGGTGGGCTTCGACGACTGGGAGTGGGCGGTCACCCTCTTTGCCGCCGACCCCCTGGACTTCAAGGCCCTGGTCACCGAAATGCGGTACGACGAGGTCACCTCGATCTACGGCGAATTCGGCACCTTCCGGGTGGGGCACCGGATTCCGGCGGACCAGGTGGGAGCGGAGCTGGCGGGGGAGGGGTAGGCATGGGAGGGGTAGGGCGGACCGGAGCTGCGGGGGGAGGGCGTGGGCGAGGGCGGAAGGGTCGCCCCCTGATCACACCTCCGGGTCGACCGCCTTCCGGAGCCCCGGCACCTCGATGGAGCGGGCCCTGGGCAGGTAGAGGAGGGGTTCGCCCGGAAGCGGGAAGAAGTCGTTGGCCCGGAGGTCCAGCAAGCCCGGGTCCGTGGACCCGCCCTCGGCCAGGATCTCGCGCCGCGCCTCCTTGGCCAGTTTGAGGTTGACCTCGCCGATGGGATCCAGTGCCCTGGGAAGCGCCTGGTCACCCCGCACCAGGTAGTCCATCACGTATTCGTACGAGAGGCGCACGTACTGGTCCCGGAGGGTCTCGGGAAGGTCGTAGCGGGAGCGGCGCAGGATCCCCGAGAAGACCCGGTGCCAGCGGGCGTCGTCCTGGAAGGCCACCATCCCGCGGAAGATCCGCCGGTTGGTCTGGAAGGAGAAGAGCGTCCGCGAGAGAACGTCGTCGAAGAGCCGGTCCGCCTCCGTGTGCTCGTTGCGAAGGACCACCTCCCGGGCGGCCGTCGTGAAGCGCTCGCCGAGCTGCACGTCCATCCGGTGTTCCCAGTAGGTGTGCCCCACGCCCTCGGTCCCCCGGCTCAGGAGGAGTCGCCGCGGCACGTACACGTTGTGGGCAATCGTGTCCGCCGCCAGGTGCGACAGGTACCCCAGCCCCACGGCGTGGAGGGCCTCGGTGTCGGCCGAGGCCAGGATCTCCTCCCCGATGTGCCAGTGGTGGGAGTGGCGACCGGCCGGGGCGTACTTCTTGGCAAAGGAGATGTCCGCCGCCACCGACCCGTACAGAAAGGGGATGCGGTGCTTTTCAAGCACGGCGCGCATCGCCGGCGGAAGGAGATGCAGGGAGGCCAGCACGCCCTCGCCGATGGCGATATGGGTGGCGGGACCCCAGGCCAGGGCCTCGGACGGGGTGAGAAGCACCCATCCCAGGGCCCAGAGGAGCGAAACGAGCAGGTGTGGCATCAGGGGGCGGTGCGGCGGCGGGGGCGCGTCATCGGCGGGGCGAACGCGGCGGGGCACGGAAGGTCAGCGCCCGAATCGGGCTCCCAGCTCCCGGAGGCGACCGAGCCCCCGGGCGGCTTCGCGCAGGCGATCCATGGGCTCGGCGGTCGCGGACACTTCCTTCGCCTGCTCCCGCACTTCCTTCGCCTGCTCCTGCAGCGCACCGGCAAAGGCGGAACCCAGGGAGGCAAGGGAGCGCCGCCTGGCACGACGGCGCCGGGGATTCAGGTCGGAGGACTGGAGCGCCAGTGCTACCGCGGCACCCCCCAGGGCACCCAGGAGGAGCGCGGCGGAAAACTCGGCAGAATCGCGGGTCACGGGATCAGGGCTCCTGTACGGATGGATCAGGGGGGAAGAGCGGGGGCTCGTCATGGTCTTCCAGGCCTCGCTCCAGCGCCGCCCGCCGCCGCTCCGAGATCCGGACGTCGCGGCGCTTCCGGGCCAGGTCCGTGAGTTCACCCAGGCCCTTTCGGACCCCCCGGGCCGAGGACGCGGTGTCGAGGAAGACCACTTCCGCCTCCTCCTGCACCACCTCCATGAGGGCATTGAACTCCTCGATGCGTTCCTCCATCCGTCGGGAGGCCAGCGTCACCTGGTCCGACACCTTCGCGATGGAGCTGGACATGCGCTCCGTCTCGCCCCGGAGAGAGCTGGCCATGGATTCGACGTGGCCCGCGGTCTTCCGGAGGTTATCCACGGCCTCGTCCTTGAAGAACTCCGTCCGGGCCCGGTCCAGCGCCTTGATGCCTGCGCGCACCTGGAAGAGGATCCCCAGGAGGGTGGCGATGAGCACCAGGAGGAGGAGGACGAAGGTCCCGGCCGCGAGGCCGAAGACCAGGTCGTAGACGTCGCGGGCCGGCACGGTGACCACCGTATCGGCGGCCACGGTACGGCCGACGGCCTGGCCCACGGTGAGGATCGTGGAGAGCGCGGAGGCGAAGATCATGTCCTTAGAATAACGGGAGCCCCCCCCGACGTTCCAGTTTCGGGCCGGTTCGGGTCCGGGGCGAGTCCGGCAAAAGGCCGGGACCAGCACGGGTCAGGCGGCTCCGGGCACGTTTCGAGCCCGGGTCGGTACATTGTATCTGCAAGGCCCCGGGCCTAGCTTCCCGACCGTCGTTCGCCCTCCGACCGGTTTCCGACCGCCCCCCTGCCGAGCCCCTCGCATGCCCGTCTTCGTCGTTGATGGAGGTCTTCCCCTCTCGGGATCCATTCGCCCCGCCGGCAACAAGAACGCGGCCCTCCCGTGCATTGCCGCGGCACTCCTTGCCTCGGGCCCGGTGACGCTGGCCAACGTTCCCCGCATCCGCGACGTCCTGACCCTTCTGGAACTGGTGGAGCACATGGGCGCCCGGGTCGCCTGGAGCGGCGAGAACGAGGTCACCATCGATGCGTCGGCGGTGGACGCCGGACGCCCCGACCCGGTGCTGGCCGAGCGGATCCGCGCCTCCATTCTCCTGGCCGGTCCCCTCCTGGCCCGCTTCGGAAAGGTCTCCCTCCCGCCCCCGGGGGGCGACGTCATCGGACGGCGGCGCCTGGACACCCACTTCCTCGCCTTCGAGGCCCTGGGTGCCCGCATCACCCTGGGGGACGGAAGCTTCGAGATCGAGGCGTCGGAGCTCCGGGGGGTGGATCTCTTCCTGGACGAACCTTCGGTCACGGCCACCGAGAATGCCGTCATGGCCGCCGTGCTGGCCCAAGGCACCACCCGCTTCCGGAACGCCGCCGCCGAGCCGCATGTTCAGGATCTCTGCCATCTCCTGGTGGCCATGGGCGCCCGCATCCGCGGGATCGGAACCCACACGCTGGAGATCGAGGGGGTGGACCAGCTCGGGAGCGCCACCTTCTCCATTGGGGCGGACCACGTGGAGGCCGGGTCCTTCATCGGGCTCGCGGCGGTCACGGGGAGCGAGCTCCGCATCACCGAGGCGCCCCTGGAGCACATGGACTCCACGCTCCTCGGCTTCGCCCGACTGGGCGTGGCCTGCACGGTGGACGGCCCGGACCTCGTGGTGCACGGCGACCGGGAGCTGGTGATCCGGCAGGACGCCTTCGGCCATGTGCCGAAGGTGGACGACGGCCCGTGGCCGGCCTTTCCCGCCGACCTCACCTCCATCGCCGTGGTCACGGCCACCCGGGCCCGGGGCACCGTTCTCGTCCACGAAAAGATGTTCGAGTCCAGGATGTTCTTCACCGACAAGCTCGTGGGCATGGGGGCCCAGATCATTCTCTGCGACCCCCACCGGGCCGTGGTGGTGGGCCCCGCGAAGCTCCGCGGCGGATCGCTGGAAAGCCCCGACATCCGGGCCGGGATGGCCCTCCTCATTGCGGCCCTGGGCGCGGAGGGGCGGAGCGTGATTCACAACATCGGGCAGATCGAGCGAGGGTACGAACGCATCGATGCGCGCCTCCGGGCCATCGGGGCCTCCATCCGGAGGGAGCCGTGAGGTGACCGGAGGGGGCCTTGAGTGAGGCGCGGGAACGGGCTATCATTCACCGTGCCGAGACCGCCCCGGGGCGGTGTTTCTGGAAGTGGGGGAGCGGTCAGCCCCCGCTTTTTTTTACTCCGGTGTCCCGGGATCCGGAGGCGGAATGAGGGGAGTTCGTGGCCCTGCGGAAGGACGTGCTGGAGCGGGAGATCGAGTCCCGCGTGGAGGAGGCCGGCTTCGAGTTCGTGGAGCTGGAATGGGGAGGCAGCGATGCCCGCCCCATTCTCCGCCTGCGCGTCGATCGGCCCGGGTCGACCCCGGGCGACGGCATCAGGGTGGAGGACTGCGTCAAGGTGAGCCGGACGCTGGAGCCCTGGCTGGACGAGTCGTCGGGCCTCCCGGAGCGGTACACCCTGGAGGTGTCCTCGCCGGGCGTGGAACGACCCCTGGTCCGCCGGCGGGATTTTGAGCGGTTCACGGGTGAGGCGGTGCGCGTAAAGGCGATTCGAGCACCGGAGGGGGTGGCGTCGGCCCGCTTCGAAGCCGTGCTGGACGGGGTGGAAGGGGAGGGAGGCGAGGGGGATGCGGACTACCGCATCCGCCTCCGGCTTCCCGACGGGACGACGCTGGTGCTCCCCCGGAGCGCCGTGGTTCGGGTCCACCTGGTGTACCGGTGGGAAGAGGAAGACTGACGGGGTACCCCGGGGCCGTCGTCCCGAGGTGCGTTCCATGAACGCGTGAGATGCTGACCATGACCAACGCCGGACAGATTGTCGCCGCCATCCGGGAGATGGCGGCCCAGAAGAACCTGGAACAGGCCGATATGAACGACCTGGTCCGCGACGGGATTACCGCCGGGCTGGCGAGGATCTTCGGTGCCAACGTGCGCCCCGAGATCACCATCGACGAGGTCTCGGGCGAGATCGACATGGTGGTCCTGAAGCGCGTGGTCGAAGAGGTGGAGGACAGCTCGGCCGAGATCTCTCTCGAGAAGGCACAGTGGGACGACCCGACCTACGAGGTCGGCGACGTCATGGAGATCCCGGTGACCTTCGAGGAGTTCGGGTTCAACGCCATCGGCGCCGTCAAGCAGCGCATCATCCAGCGGGTCCGCGAGGGCGAGCGCCAGCGCATCCGCGACGAGTTCGAGCACCGGGTGGGCGAGCTCCTCTCCGGCGAGGTGCAGCAGATCGAGCGCGGCAAGATGGTGGTGATCCTGAACCGTGCCCGCGATGCGGAGGCCATCATCCCCTGGAAGGAACAGAACCCCCGGGAGCGGTTCCGGCAGGGTGACTCCATCCGGGCGGTGCTCAAGAAGGTGGAGGAGACGCCCAAGGGGCCTCGCCTCATCCTTTCCCGGGCCGATCCGCTTTTCGTGGAGGCGCTCTTCCAGCTCGAGGTTCCGGAAATCTATCAGGGCATCGTGGAGATCAAGGAGCGGGCCCGCGAGGTTGGCGGCCGCACCAAGATCGCCGTCTGGTCCCGGGACGAGTCCATCGACCCGGTGGGGGCCTGCGTGGGCCTCAAGGGATCCCGGGTGCAGGCCGTGGTTTCGGAGCTGGGCGGCGAGCGGATCGACATCGTGCCCTGGTCCAACGATACCGAGACCTTCGCGCGGCGGGCCCTGGCCCCGGCCCGGGTCTCGCGGGTGATCCCGGATTCGGCCCGGCAGGTGATCACGGCCATCGTGGACGAGGACCAGCTCTCGCTGGCCATTGGACGCAACGGGCAGAACGTGCGCCTGGCCTCCCAGCTCATCGGGTGGCAGATCGATCTCTACGGCTCGCGGGAGTGGCTGGAGAAGGGCGTGGGAACGGCCATCTTCGGCGATGCGCCCGTGGATGACGGCCTGGAGACCTCCGACTTCCCGCTCTCGGAACTGGCCATGGCGCCGGAGACTCTGGCGGCGCTGGAAGGCGCTGGCTATCGTACGTTTCTGGACATCATCGACCTGGAGCGCGCCGACTTCGCCAAGGTGGAGGGATTTTCCGACGAGGGTGTCGACGAAATTCTTCGCATCATCGACGAATTGACGGTGGTGGAGGGCGAGGAAGAGGAGGGCCTGGAGGACGAGGGCCTGGAAGCCACCGCCGAGGCGGCGGATGCGGAGCAGGGCGAGGGTGGGGAAGAGGACAAGGCGTCGCACGCCGGCACGGACGAGGTGGAGCGTGCGACCGATGAGGCGGCCCGTTCCTGACGGAATGGGACTTCTCGGGTTGGCCCGGCGCGCCGGTGCCATCGTGGCCGGGACCGATGCGGTCCGCACGGCGGTGAAGGCGAATCGGGTCCATCTCGTGGTTTTTGCCGCCGACGCTGCCCCCGGGCAGCTCGGGAAGGTGGAGGGGGTGCTGCGGCACCATCCTCTGCCGGTCCGGTGGGCACCGGATCGAGTCGCCCTCGGGGCGGCGGTGGGTTCGGGGCCGCTCACGGTACTGGCCGTGAGCGAGCCTTCCTTTGCAGAGACGCTGGGTCGAAGACTTCCTGAACGACGGGAAGAAGCGAGATCCGGGCAGGAAGAATCGGGGTCCGATGCGGGTCGTTGAGCTGGCAGATGAACTTAGGGTGACGACGGACGAGCTCCTGGGGCTCCTCCGTGCACTGGGCATTGTAGCCCGGGCTGGGGGCGACCGTGTGAGCGAGGCGGATGCCGCCATCGTTCGCACGCGGGTCGAGCGCGAACTGCGCTCGGGCAAGAAGGACGTATCCTCCGCCATCCAGGCGGCCATCGAGGAGTCTCGGCCCTCGACCCGTCGTCGCCGGCGGCGCGAGGAGCCGGAGCCGGAGCCCGAAGCCGACCCGGCGCCGGAGCCTGCGTCCGCCGAGCCTGTGGCCGGCGGAGCCGCCGTGGCCGACGTCCCCGCCGCCCAGGCGGAGGAGTCCGGAGTGACGGCGGAGGCGCCAGTGGCTGGCGCCGTCGAAGTTGCCGCCCCCGAAGCCGAGTCGACCTCGGGCAGGGAGGCGGACACCCCGTCCGCCGAGGCACCCGCGGCTGAAGCACCCGCTGCCGAGGCCCCGGCGGCCACGGCGTCTGCTGCCGGAGCACCCGCGGAAGGAGCATCTGCTGCCGGAGCATCTGCTGCCGAGGCCCCGGCCTCCACGCCGTCGGCCAAGCCCGTCTCCCCGCCTGCAGGTGCCGAGGCCGA
>SKNW01000015.1 GCA_007120305.1 Gemmatimonadota bacterium
CAATGAACACCGTTCCGGGCTTGCGCAAATCGAACACGTCGGGCTGATCGCGGAACACTTCGCGATGGACCCGGCACCAAACCAGACGCCCGTCCGTGTCGATATTGACCTTGGTCACTCCCATTTTGGCCGCCTGGCCGATTTGTTCCTCGGCCACGCCCTTGGCCCCCTTGAGATCGCCGCCCGCGGCATTGATGCGGTCCACCTCGTCCTGGGGCACCGAGCTGGAGCCGTGCATGACCAGCGGGAAGCCGGGCAGGCGCTTCTGGATCTCGCGGATGACGTCGAAGTGCAGCCCCTGGGAGCCGGCGAACTTGAACGCGCCATGGCTGGTGCCGATGGCGCAGGCCAGGCTGTCGCAGCCGGTCCGCTGCACAAACGCCTCGGCCTCGGCGGGGTTGGTGAGCTTGGCGTCGGACTCGTCCACGCTGACGTGCTCCTCGACCCCGCCCAGCATGCCCAGCTCGGCCTCGACCACCAGGCCCTTGGCGTGGGCCTTGTCCACCACGCGCTTGGTGATGGCCACGTTCTCGTCGAAGGACTCGTGGCTGGCGTCGATCATCACCGAGCTGTAGAACCCGCTGTCGATGCAGTCGTAGCAGGTCTCCTCGTCGCCGTGGTCGAGATGCACCGCGAACACCGCCTCGGGGAAGATCTCCTCGGCGGTGCGGATCATGGCCTCGAGCATGCGCTTGTCGGTATAGGCGCGCGCGCCCTTCGAAAGCTGCACGATGAAGGGGGCCTTCGCGCGGATGTGCCCCTCGAAAAGTCCGAGGGCCTGCTCCATGTTGTTGATGTTGTATGCCCCCACGGCAAAGCGGCCGTAGGCGAGGTCAAAGAGTTGCCTGGTCGTCACAATCATGGCACCGGCCTCCGGTCGGGTGGAGAAAACAAGGTTCCCTAAGATGCCAATTCTCGAGCCCGGGGCCAATCTCGGTCCCGTTTCGGCCCGCCAGGCCCGGCCGTCCGCATGACCATCTGGACGGGAGCCCTGGCCCTGGCGCTGCTCTCGGTGCTGGCAGCGGCCGGGTGGATGCTCCTCGGCCCGCGACCCTCTGCGGACCGGAACTGGACGGAGGAACACCGGGTGGCGCCGGAGTTCGTCGTGGAGGGCGACCGCCTCACCGTTCACGGGGTCCGGAACTTCGCCTGGGCCAGCGCCTCCACCTTCGAGCCCCTCTGGGAAACCCGGAGCTACGACCTGAACGCCGTGCGCCGGGTCTGGTACATCCTCACCCCCTTCTCCCGGGCATGGCGGGGGCCGGCCCATGCCCTGGTCAGCTTCGAATTCGACGACGACGAGTTCCTGGCCATCTCGGTGGAGGCCCGGCGCGAGGAGGGAGAGCGCTACGGGCTTCTGAAGGGGATGCTCCGGAACTTCGAGCTTATCTACGTGGCTGGCGACGAGCGTGACCTGGTGGGGATGCGTGCCCTTCACCGCGGGGACTCGGTCTACACCTACCCCGCCCGGGCCAGCCCCGAGGGCGCCCGGGAGCTGCTCCTGGACATGGCGACCGAGGCCAATCTCCTGCGAACCCGCCCCGCCTTCTACCATACCCTGTTCGACAACTGCACCACACGCATCGTGGACCATGTGAACAGGGTCACCGATACCCCGGTGGGAAAGAGCTGGCGGGTCCTGCTCCCGGGCTATTCCGACGCCCTGGCCCACGAACTGGGCCTCCTGGACTGGGAAGGGTCGATTCAGGAGGTCCGGGAACGCTGGTTCGTCAACGAACGGGCCCGGACATGGGACGGGGCCGAGGACTTCGCGGCCCGGATCCGTGATGAAAGCTGAGCCTCTTCCCCTCCTGGAACGGCTGGGGCTCCACCGCCCGGAACTCCGGGGGTGGGCCATGTACGAGTGGGCCACCACGGGGATGTGGGCGGTCATCGTCTCCACCATCTTCCCCATCTATTTCTACGACGTGGTGGCGGCGGACCTCTCGAACAGCGGGGCGACCCGCCTCTTCGCGCTGGCCACCACCCTGGGGATCGTGCTGGTTGCGGTGGTGGCTCCGCTCCTGGGAGCCATCACCGACCGCTCGGCGGTGAAGAAGCGTTTTCTCGCGGCCTTCGCCGGGCTGGGGATTGCGGGGGCGGCGCTCCTCTTCTTCGTCCAGGCAGGGGACTGGCAGATCGGGCTCGTCTTCTTCGTGATGGTGAACCTGGGGGCGAACGGAAGCGTGGTCTTCTACGACGCGCTCCTCCCCCACGTGGCCCGCCCCGGGGAAGAGGACCGGGTCTCCACCGGCGCCTTTGCGGTCGGGTATCTGGGGGCCGGGATGCTGCTGGCCTTCTGCCTCTTCATGATCCAGCGCCCCGACCTTCTCGGGCTCCCCGAGGGGACCCTTCCGGTGCGCCTCTCCTTTCTCCTGGTGGCGGTCTGGTGGGCCGTCTTCACCCTCCCCCTCCTCTGGAAGGTGCCCGAGCCTCCCCCGGAAGTGGTCATGGACGACGCCCCGGGCGAAGGCGTTGTCCGCTTCGCCCTGAACCGCATCCGGACCACCTTTTCCGAGCTCCGCTCGTACCGGAATGCCTTTCTCTTCCTGGCGGCCTACCTCGTCTATGGCGACGGGATCGGGACCATCATCCGGATGGCCGCCATCTACGGGGCCGACCTGGGCATCGACCGGGGGCACATGATCGGGGCCATCGTCATGGTCCAGTTCATCGGTGTCCCCTTCAGCTTCCTCTTTGGTGGGCTGGCCGGCCGCATCGGGACGAAGAAGGCCCTCTTCGTGGGGCTCACCGTGTACCTGGGCGTGACCGTTCTCGGCTTCTTCATGACCTCGGCGCTCCACTTCTGGATCCTGGCGGGCCTCATCGGAACGGTGCAGGGGGGAACCCAGGCCCTTTCCCGATCCCTCTACTCGAGCATGATCCCGGCCTACAAGTCCGGAGAGCTCTTCGGCTTCTATGGCGTCATGGACAAGTTTGCCGGGATGGTGGGCCCCACGGTCTTTGCCGGGGTCCTCGCCGCCACGGGGTCGAGCCGGTCCGCCATCCTTTCCATTGCCGTCTTCTTCGTGGTGGGAGCCGTTCTCCTCGCCTTCGTGAACGTGGACGAGGGCCGGCGCGTGGCCCGGGAGGAGCAGGCCCGGGCCCGCCCCCTGGCGTCGACCTGAGCAGCAGCCCCTGGCATGATCCCGGGCGGCCGTTGACCCGGGTTCGGCGCGGGGCGAACCTTCTCCCTCCTTCCCCGTCCATGCCGGAGCCTCTTCCATGACCCGAATCCGCCGCGAGACCCGAGAGACCCGCATCCTCCTCGAGGTGAGCCGCACGTCGGTTGCCGACGCCCCCCCGGAGATCCGGACCGGAGACGACTTCCTGGACCACATGCTGGTGACCCTGGCCCGCTACGCCGGCCTGGGGCTGACGGTGGAGGCCACGGGCGACCTCCGGCACCACCTGGTGGAGGACGTGGCCATCGCCCTGGGCACGGCGCTCCGCGAGGAGATCCCGGCCCGGGCCGAACGCTTCGGGTCGGCCCTCGTTCCCATGGACGAGGCCCTGGTGCAGGCAGCCATCGATGTGGGCGGGCGCCCGTACTGGGTGGGGCGGCTCCCCTCGAACCTCTACGAGCACTTCCTCCAGTCCTTCGCCGTGAACCTGGGGGCCACGCTCCACGTCCGGGTGATCCGCGGTCGGGACCGTCACCACGTGGTGGAGGCGGCGGTGAAGGCCACGGGGCTGGCCCTGCGCCAGGCCCTCCGCGAGGGCGACGGCGTCTTCAGCACCAAGGGCGCCGTCTCCCTGACCCTGGACGAGGAGAGCTGACGCATGCTCCGACCGCGCGTCATCGTCTGCCTGGACGTGCAGAACGGCCGAGTGGTGAAGGGCACGAACTTCCGCGGCCTGCGCGACGTGGGGGATCCGGTGGAGCTTGCCGCCCGCTACGAGGCCGAGGGCGCCGACGAAATCGTGTTCCTCGACATCTCCGCATCCCACGAGGGGCGGGGCACTCTCCTGGACACGGTGCGCCGCACCGCCGAGGTGCTCTTCATCCCCCTCACGGTGGGGGGAGGGGTGCGCAGCGAGCATGACATGAATGCCCTGCTCCGGGCCGGCGCCGACAAGGTCAGCGTGAACTCGGGCGCGGTTCGGGACCCGGAGGTCCTGACCCGGGGCGCCGACCTCTTCGGGAGCCAGTGCGTCGTAGCCTCCATCGATGCGCTGCGCGTCGAGGCCGGGACCCCGCTGGGGGATGCGCCCGACGCCCCCCGGGCGCCTCGGGCCGGCTGGTACCACCACACCCACGGGGGACGCACGGCCACCCCGCTGGAGGTCGTGGCCTGGGCGCGGCGGTGCGCCGAGCTCGGGGCGGGCGAGATCCTCCTCACCTCCATGGACCGGGACGGGGTCCGCACGGGCTATGACCTGGAACTGACCCGGGCCGTGGCCGAGGCGGTGGACGTTCCGGTCATCGCCTCTGGCGGCGCGGGGCGGGCGGAGCACCTCCGCGACGGGTTCGTCGAGGGGAAAGCCGCAGCCGTGCTGGTGGCCGGAATCCTCCACGACGGCCTCACCACGGTGGGGGCCCTCAAGTCGGCGCTGGCCGGGTGGGGAATTCCGGTGCGACCGGTCGGCATCGACGCGCCCGGCTCGGAGGCGGCGTGACGAACCGCGCGCTGACCGACGTCGAGGCCCTTGAGGCTCTTCGCTTCGACGACCGGGGGCTGGTCCCCGTGGTGGCGCAGGATGCCCGAACGGGCGAGGTCCTCATGGTGGCCTGGGCCAACCTCGACGCCCTCCGAAGGACGCTCGCATCCGGATTCATGCACTACTGGTCGCGGTCCCGGTCTTCGCTCTGGAAAAAGGGAGAAAGCTCGGGGAACCTCCAGGCGGTGGTCTCGCTTCATGCCGACTGCGACGGAGACACGGTTCTGGCCCGGGTCACCACGGACGGCCCGGCCTGCCACACCGGAGACGCCACCTGCTTCGGCGAGCTGGGGCCGGAAGCGGCCGTTTCGCCCGACGGGGCCGGTTCGGCAGCGGCCACCAAGGCCTCGGGTGGATCGGGGACCACGTCCGTCCTCGACGACCTCTGGGCAGTGCTCGAGGAACGGGACCGGGAGCGACCGGAGGGAAGCTGGACCACGCGCCTCCTGGCCGACGAGAATCTCCGTCTGAAGAAGCTGGGCGAGGAGACCGTGGAGCTGGTCACGGCCCTGGTCCGGGGAGACGAACGCGCCTCCGAGGAGGCCGCGGACCTCCTCTACCACGTCCTCGTGGCCCTCAAGGGGGCGGGTCGAAGCTGGTCCGAGGTCGAGGCGGAACTGCTCCGACGACGCGGCTCGTGACGTCGGGCAGGCGCGCCTCCGGCGGGCCACGTCCGGGGGGCTGATCCACTTCGAGGTTCGGTCCGCGGGCTCAGCCCGGCTCCAGCGTCTGCACGGCACTCCCGTTCACGAGCATCCTCAGGTTGTTGCTCTTCGGATCCACGGGCGTGAGGAAGTAGAAGGGGGTGATGGGGGGATACCGGATGGTGAGCCCCACAATCTCCTCTCCGTCGGCGAACCGGGCCGTGACCAGGCGGGCCCCCCGGGCCCGGGGATCCCCCGCCGCCAGCGTCCTCGACTCCTCGTGAGCCGGGTTTCCCTCCAGGGACCGGACGAAGAAGAGGGCCTTGAGATCGGCCAGGGCCACGTCTTCCACCGCCCCACCCCCCTCGGGCCGGAGGTGAAAACGGGGTCGGTTGGCGGCCACGTCCATGCTCGTGCCCTTCAGGACACGCCCGTCGAGAAACCGTGCCACGACCTGCTGGGCCATTGCGTCACCTCACCGTTCCGTAAAGGGGAATCCCGCCCCGAAGCACCCATCGCACCCGCTCCATGGCCGCGATGTTGGCCCGGGGATCTCCGTCGATCAGGACCAGATCCGCCACCATCCCGGGTTCCACCTCCCCCCGGTCACTGTAGCCGAACCGCAGCACGGGCTCGGTGGTGAGGCTGGCCAGGAGCGCGGCGAACCCGATCCCGCTCTCGTCCATGAGCTCCATTTCCAGGATCGGATCCTGGGTGGTCCCCCACCCGAAGCCGCTCCCGTAGGCCACCCTGCCCCCGGTGGCCACGAAGGCCCGGAGGCGACCCTGGGCCCGGGCCAGCTCCTGCAGCGCGGCGTTGATCTGCATGTCGGACGCGTCACCCGGGGGCAGGAGGAGGGAAAGGGCCGGCACCAGCGTCGTTTCCTCCACCAGGAGCTCCGCGGCCATCTCTTCGGTCCAGGCGGCCGCGTCGGACCCAGCCACCCGAACCCCCTGGAGGGTGGCCCCACCCGTGGGAAGGATCTGGGGGCCACGGATCCCCTCGAGCCGCATCCGGTCCGCCAGGGGCTGGAGATCCGCCAGGGAGGTTCCCGTGTCCACCACCCCGGTGAACCCGAACCCTGTGATGTTTTCCTGGAACCACGCCTCCAGCTCCGCGGCGGGCGTGGACGGATCCGCCGCGGCCTCCAGCAGGACGGGATCCAACCGCAGGTGGCTGTCCCAGAATCCCGCCAGGAGGGAAGCACCGGCACCGCTCACGCGCCGCGCCGTCTGGGGAATGAAGACTTCCCCCTGCGCCCCCACGGCCTCGATCCATCCGTCGGCCACGAGGACCACCCCGTCGGGAATGGGATCCGCCAGGGGGGAAGTGAAGACCAGGGCTCCCTCGATGGCGAGAATCCCCGAGCCATCCCATCCCGAAAACCCCAGGGCGGCCCCGGGCCCCTCGCTGCCCCCTTCCCCGCCGCCGCATCCCCCGAACAGGAGGGACGAGGCGACGAGGAGGGCGGCGACGAGCCCTGACCTCACCCGCGGGCCTGGAGAAGGTCCCTGATCTCCGCCAGAAGCTTCTCTTCCGCCGAGGGCTGGGGGGGGACGACGGGGTCGGGCTTCGCTTCCTCAACCCGCTTGAGCTTGTTGAAGCTCCGCACGATCATGAAGACCACGAAGGCCACGATGAGGAAGGAAATCAGGCTGTTGATGAACAGCCCGATCCCGATGGCCACGGTCTCGCCCTCGGGACCGGTTCCCAACGGAATGGCGAGATCGGAGAAGTCCACGCCGCCCAGGACCAGTCCGATGGGGGGCATGATCACATCATTTACCATGGACTGCACCACGGTGCCGAAGGCGACGCCGATGATGATCCCGACCGCCATGTCGAGCACGTTGCCCTTGACCGCAAACTCCTTGAATTCCTTCAGCATGGTGTTCTCCGGGTTGGAGAGGGAAGGACGCCGGCCGCCCGTGTGGAGGAAGCGACGTGCCGCGCGACCCGCAGCGCGCGCGCGGCGGAATCTGGGCGACCTGTAAGAGATGCGAAAGGCCGGGCATGGGGATGCCGCCGCATCGGAACCGATTTCGAGGCCGGGGTAGCACGAAGCCATGTCGATTTCCGCCCCTGCCCCGGCCCCCGCCCGGGAAGAAGAGGCCTTCGGGAAGGCCTACGACGCCCGGCTGATGCGGCGCATGCTTCGGTACCTCCGCCCGTACCGGTGGCAGGTGGTGGGGGCGGTGCTCCTTCTGGTCTCGGCCGCGGCGCTCCAGATCGTCGGGCCCTGGCTCATCAAGGAAGCGCTGGACGAGGCCATTCCCGGCGGCGACGGGCGCCTCCTGGCCACACTGGCCATCGCCTACCTCGTGGCCACCCTGGGGTCCTTCGGCTTCGAGTACGCCCAGTCCCTGGTCACCACCTGGCTGGGGCAGAAGGTCATGCTGGACCTCCGGGCCGAGATCTTCGACAAGCTCCAGGAGCTGGACCTGGCCTACTACGACCGCACCCCGGTGGGGCGGCTCATGACCCGCCTCACCTCCGACGTGGAGACCCTGAACGAGATGTTCAGCTCAGGGGTGGTGGCCATTTTCGGAGATCTCTTCACCCTGATCTTCATCGTCTCGGCCATGCTCCTCATGGACTGGCAGCTGGCCCTGGTGAGCTTTGCCGTCCTCCCTTTCGTGATCTGGACCGCCTTCGTCTTCCGGGGCCGTATCCGGAAGGCCTACCGCGACATCCGGGTCCGGGTGGCCCGGATGAACGCCTTCCTCCACGAGCGGATCACCGGCGTCCGGGTGGTGCAGCTGTTCAACCAGGAGGAAGCGGACGCCGAGCGTCTGGACGGGATCAACCGGGACTACCTGGAGGCCCACCTCCGGAGCATCACCTACTACGCCCTCTTCTTTCCCGTCATCGAGCTCTTCACCGCCATCGCCCTGGCCCTGATCATCTGGTACGGTGGGTTCGCCATCCTGGCCGAGGCGACCACGGTGGGGGTGGTCACCGCCTTCCTCCTCTACGCTCGCCGTTTCTTTCGTCCCATTCAGGACCTGGCGGAGAAGTACAACGTGGTGCAGGGGGCCATGGCGTCGTCGGAGCGCATCTTCTCGCTGCTGGACCGGGAATCGGCCATCGGGGACCCGGCCGATCCGATCCCGGTGCCCCGCCCGCTTCAGGGGGAGATCGAGTTCCGGAACGTCTGGTTCGCCTACGGCACCACCGATGCCGGGGAGCCGGACTGGGTTCTGCAGGATGTGTCCTTCCGGGTGGCCCCGGGCGAGAAGGTGGCCGTGGTCGGCCACACGGGTGCCGGAAAGAGCACCCTCATCAACCTCCTGATGCGGTTCTATGACCCCCAGCGGGGGGAGGTTCTCCTCGACGGCGTCCCCCTTCGGCGCTTCCGGCAGCGGGAACTCCGCGAGCAGGTCGGGCTCGTCCTCCAGGACGTGTTCCTCTTCTCCGACGACGTGCGCTACAACATCCGGCTGGGGGAGACCGGCATCCCCGAAGATCGCATCCGTGCCGCCGCCGCCGAGGTGGGAGCGGACACCCTCATCGAACGCCTTGAACAGGGATACGACCAGCCGCTGGGAGAGCGCGGAGCCTCCCTTTCGGTGGGCGAGCGGCAGCTCATCTCCTTTGCCCGGGCCCTGGCGTTCGACCCGAGGATCCTGGTCCTCGACGAGGCCACGAGCTCGGTGGACTCGGAGCTCGAAGCGCGGATCGACGAGGCCACGGAGCGGCTCCTGAGGGACCGCACCTCGCTCATCGTGGCGCATCGTCTCTCCACCGTTCAGGGCGCGGACCGGATCCTCGTCTTCCAGCGGGGACGCCTGGTGGAGCGGGGGACCCACGAGGAGCTGCTGGTCCAGGAGGGGCTCTACGCCCGGCTCCACGAACTCCAGTTCGCACCGGCGCCGTGACCGGAGGGGACGACGCAGGCTCCACCCACGGGCGGACCCCGCACCAGGGCCTGGCTCCGGCTCTGGCAGAGCGGGTCTACGAGGCCGTTGCCGGGGAGGAAGACGAACGCGCCTGCGAGGCCATTCCCGACGACGCCTGCCTCGATGTGCCGGGCAACTTCTCGCTGAACGCGCTGAACGGCGCCGCCACCAAGCTCGCCGAGCAGCTGGCCTCCCCGGGCCTCGTGCTCCCCTGGATGCTGGGGGCGGTGGGCGCCCCATCGGCGCTGGTTGGACTCCTGGTTCCGGTGCGTCGGGCCGGCGCCCTCCTTCCGCAGCTCGCCGTGGCCGGGCGCATTCGGGCCTGGGAGCGCCGGAAGGGTTTCTGGGTGGGGGCGGGCGTGGCGCAGGCCCTGGCGCTCCTCCTGATGATCCCGGCCATCCTCTTCCTCTCGCCGCTGGGGGCCGGGGTGGCCGTGGTGGCGCTCCTGGCCCTCTTCTCGGCGGCCAGCGGCGTCGGATCGGTGGCCTTCAAGGACGTCATGGCCAAGACCATTCCCCGGGGTCGGCGGGGAAGGCTCCTGGGGGTGCGGGCGGCCGCGGGCGGGGTCCTGGCCCTGGGTGCGGCCGTCTGGCTCCGGCAGTCGGTGTCGGAGGATGACACCCTGTCGCCCTACGTGGCGCTCCTCGGCGGGGCCGCCGGCCTATGGCTCCTCGGTGCGGCATTCTTCGGCGCCATCCGTGAACCGAAGGGCGCCACCGAAGGGGGGCGCAGCGCGCTGGAGGAGGCCCGGGCCGGGGTCCATCTCCTCGGTGCAGAACCGGCCTTCCGCCGCTTCGTCCTGGCTCGGTCCTTCCTGCTGGCTGCCCAGCTGGCCACCCCCTTCTACGCCCTGCTGGCCCAGGAAGGTGCCGGAGTGTCGGCGGGGAACCTGGCCATCATGGTGGGTGCCGCCAGCCTGGCTTCCGTGCTCTCCTCCCCCTTCTGGGGCCGCTTCTCGGATGCGTCGTCCAGGAAGGTCATGGTGGCCGGGGGGATGTGGAGCGTTGTCACCGTGATCCTGGCCCTCTCCACGTTTCTTCTTCCCGAGGATGCCTGGGCCGGCAACGGGTGGGGACTCGCCCTCTTCGCCCTTGTCTTCTTCTCGTCGGGCTTTGCCGAGGCCGGTGTCCGCCTCGGGCGGAAGACCTACCTGGTGGACGGTGCGCCGGAGCGGAAGCGTCCCCTCATGGTGGCCGTGGCCAATACGGCGGTGGGGGTCATGTACGCCCTGGCCGCCGGGCTCGGGTTCCTGGCGGACGCGTTGGGGGTGGCGGTGGTCCTGGGCGTGCTGGGGCTGATGGCCCTGATGGGTACGCTCCTGGCGAACCGGCTTCCCGAAGCCGAGACCCTGGCCGCCGAGATGCGTCGATCCTCGGGGGATGGGAGCACAGGCGAGGACAGATCGTCGAGAAACGACCCGTCCGGACCCAGCAGGCCGTCCGGATAGCGGGACGAGGCATTCCAGAGGATCCATTCATCGAGGCCCGCATCATGGACGCCCCGGATCTGCTCCCGGATCTCGGGCACGCCTTAGGGAGGCGTACCCAGGGTGAAGGCCTGGAGCCAGGGAATGATGCGGCGGGCCCCCTCCACGAGATGCGTGCGGGCCACCGCCCGGGGATGGGCGTTGGGGTTCTCGAACCCGAAACTCCCGGGGGCGTAGTGGGAGGGGTAGACCATGGGAAGCGCCGCATCCACCGCATCGATGAACGACTCCCACACCTGTCCGATCCCCACGTCCGACCGGGCCGTGGTGGTGATCCCGAATACATCGGCGGTGAGCGCCACGTCCAGGTCCGCCATCCCGGTTCGGGCGTGCCGAAGGAACTCCCGAATGGCGTCCGGACGGGGGCGTCCATCGGCCCCGGGGAACCGGGCTGCCGCCAGCTCCCCGGAGGGCCGGTCAGGGAACCGAACGTAGTCCCACTGCACTTCGGGAAAGCCCAGCTCCACGGCCTCCCTTGCCAGGGCCACGTGGTAGTCCCACACCCCCGCATCCCAGGGATTCACCCAGCGGTCGCCCCGCCCGTCGATCCAGACGCCACCGGCGGAATCGCGGACCGCCGCATCCGGGCGCCCCCGGGCCAGGATGGGATCCTGGAAGACGACAATGCGCGCCACGGGGTAGATGCCCGCCGCCTGGAGCCGCCGGAGCAACCCGGGCAGATCGGCAATCCGGATGTCGCGGTCCGCTCCGATCTCCCGGGCCAGGGGCACCCGCGTGGCGTGGCTCAGGTACCCCGACGCATCCTTCAGGTCGATGACGAAGGTGTTCACGTCGTTGGCCGAGGCCCACGCCAGCAGATCCGTGACCCGGCGCGTGGATCCCGCGGCACAGGGGTAGGGAGGGGCACCGCCGCGGCCAGGGATACGGCCGTGGAGAGAGCGATGGCTGCGGAAAGGGCAACGGCTCCGGCCAGCGCGACGGCTTCGGCCCAGGCTCCGGCCCGGCGGCCACCCCAGGCCTCTTCCCCGTAGGACCTAGTAGGCCTCGAGGCTCGGGTCCACCTCCTCGCGCCAGGCCAGGACGCCACCCTTCAGGTTCCACACCTCCTGGAATCCCTGTTGCCGGAGCAGACGAACGGCCCACGCGCTCCGGGCGCCGGACCGGCAGTAGACCACCACCGCCGACTCTGGGTCGAGTTCCCCCATCCGCTCCGGAAATTCCCCCACGGGGATGCGGTGCTGGCCCACCTCGGGGAGGTCGGCAATCTGGATCTCGTGGGGCTCGCGCACGTCCACGAGGACCAGGGGATGCTCCTTCTCCAGCCGGGCGTGGAGTTCGGTTGCGGTGATCTCGGGAATGACGACAGGCTCGCGGGGAGCCGTGGATCCGGGGTCGGACACGAGGGTGCTCCGGGGGCCGGAGGTGGGAAGTACGGCCCCCGCCTGAAAGGAGGGAGTCCGGGTACGTCCAAGAGTGACGCAGGGAGCCAGCGCGGTCAACGTGATCCGGGCCGCCCACGGCACCCGCGAGACCCAGGCCAGGGGATCAGGGTCGCCCCCCACGGTC
>SKNW01000042.1 GCA_007120305.1 Gemmatimonadota bacterium
GCCGAGGCCAGGACCGCAGAGGCTCGCATCCGTGTCGAGGCCTGGCGGGCCGGCATGGAGGCCCGGCAAGAGGCCCGGCAGGAGGCCCGGCGGGACGCCCGCAGGGAGGCCATGAGGGAGGAGCCCCGCGGAGAACGCCAGCAGGAATCCCTCACCCCTGATCCGGAGCTTCGGGACGCCATGCGCCTCCTTCAGGAGGAGCACCGGTCCGCACGGGAACTGCTGAACGCCACCCTTACCGTGGACCAGATGCGCCGGCTACAGGCCGAAGTCCGAGCAGAGCTTCGAGGTGATCGAGCCGACGTGGCCCGGATGGCCCCGAGGGGGATGGCCCCCAGGGGGGAGCGCCAGATGCGCGCACCCGGGGTCCGTGCACCGACGCGCACGCCGGCCCGATTCGAGGGTGCAGCCATGCGACTCCAGACTACGCCCGCCTTCCGGGCCGGGTTCATGGCCGGCTTCAGCTCGGCTCAGCGCCCTGCGGTCCAGCGCCGGCAGGCCCGGGCCGTCCGGGACGCCCGGATGCCGAGGTTCGAGCGGCGCTGAGCCGGCAGGCGTGGCCAGGCGCGAACCCGCCACCAACCGTCCACAAACCAGCCAACATCCGGCCGCGGCACCCGGCAAAGGTGCCGCGGCCCCGGATCACCGACCCCGCTGCATGGCCCGCTGAAGGGCCTCGGGGAGTGCCATGGTGGGCGTGAACATGATGTGGGCCCGGGGGGTCCCCGCGTCCATGAGCCAGGGGGCACCCTGGACGGCCCGCTCCGAGAGGCCCGTGCTGCGCCCCGTGGCGTAGGGTACGTAGATCACGGCCCGCTGGAAGGCATCGGAGAACGTGCCCGTTTCCGGGTCCACCGCCTCGGCGGGAGCCACGGTGATGTACAGCGCGGCCGGCGCCTCGGGGAGGGGGAGGGTACCTTCGTCCGCCTCCCGGTTCCGGAGCGCGACCCGCTCGGCCGTCCCCATCCCCCCGCGGGCCAGCTCCCGGCCCCGTGCCATGAAGGGCTCCAGGGATGCGTGGTAGCACGCCGACTCCACGACCCAGACGCCGGGGGGCGAGAGGAGGCAGACGAAGTCCCCCTCTCCGGCCCGCAGCTCCACCGGTGGTCCCCCCTCCTCCAGGTACCCGAGCACCGTGGCACCCGCCCGGAGCTCTTCGGCCGGAAGGGACTGGACCGCCATCCTCACCTGGGCCTCCGGCGAGAACAGGGGGAAAGGCGCGGCAGCCTGGGCTGAGCCCGAAGCCGGCATGCCCGCGAGCCACGCCACGGAGACCAGGGCGGCCAACATGACCCGGCTGGCGATCCGGAAGGGGGGCGGACGACGCATCATGGCAGGGATTCCTCGCAGCAGGGCCGGGCACGCCAGGGCCAGTCGGAGCGCGAAGCCTTCCGCCCCCACCACGAAGACGAAGGCCACAAGGGCGCCGGCACGGTTCGTCCGGAAAGAGTATCGCCGGAGTCCGTGGGTGGAAAGCAGGGCCGCGATCGCCGGCGGACCCGGCAATGTCCCGACGGATCCGGCAATGTCCCGACGGATCCGGCCACAACGGCCAGGCTACAAAGAGCCAGGCCACCGTGCCCCTTGCCGGACGGCGGGGATCCCGGCCTCTTGGGTCGGAGCGCGGCCGGCTTACCCCCCGGCCCGATTTCTCCGGTTCTTCCGGTTCTCCCGCACCCGCATCTACGGCATGCCCACCCCATCACATCCCGGGACCCCGACCGCCCTCCTGGCCCTGGGTCTGACCCTGACCCTGACCCTGACCCTTGTCCTCACCGCCTGCGGGACCTCGCTCCACCTGGTGGAGAGCGACCACGCCACGGTCCTGGCCCACCAGGTGGTGGAGGGGGCCTCGCCCTCGACCCCCGGGACATGGGAGGTCGGGTTCCTCACCTACGGGAGCGGGACCGACCGCCACCGCGACGAGTACGCCGACAGCGTGGCCTTCACCACCCTTCCGGTGGATGCCTCGAAGCTCGTGAGCCTCGGAGGGGAGGCCGCCTCACGGAAGCGTTACTGGGGATTTGGTCCCGAGGCCTTTCCCCGCAACGGCCGGGTCTGGTACCCGGTGGGGGAGGGGCCCTTTCCCCTGGTCCTCATCGTCCACGGCAACCACAACCCGCGAGACTTCTCCGACCCGGGGTACGCCTACCTGGGTGAACTCCTGGCCAGCCGCGGGTTCATCCTGGTCTCGGTGGACATGAACTTCCTGAACGGAAGTATCCGCGGGGAGAACGATGCCCGGGGGTGGATGCTGCTTCAGCATCTCAAGGCATGGCAGGACTTCGATGCGGACGAGGCCAACCCCTTTCACGAAAAGGTGGACTGGGAGCGGATCGCCCTCATGGGGCATTCCCGCGGAGGGGAGGCGGTGGCGCACGCCGCGGCGTTCAACCGGCTGGCCTTCTACCCGGACGATGCCTCGCTGGCCTTCGATTTCGGCTTCACCATCCGCTCCCTGGTGGCCATCGCACCGGTAGACGGGCAGTACGAGCCCACCAGCCGTCCGGTCCCCCTGGAGGATGTGAACTACCTGGTTTTCCATGGGTCCCACGACGGGGACGTCACGAGCTTCGCCGGTCTCCGGCAGTATGCCCGGGTCGGCTTCAGCGGGTCGGTGCCGGCCTTCAAGTCCGCGATCTACGTCTACCGGGCGAACCACGGGCAGTGGAACGAGGGGTGGGGGCCCCTGGACCGTGGCCCCCGGAGTCCCCGCATGCTGGCGCTGGACGGGCTCCTCCCCATGGAAGACCAGCTGGAATTCGCCCGGGTGTACATCACGGCCTTTCTGGAAGCGACCCTGAAGGGCGAGACCCGCCATCTTCCTCTCTTCCGGGATCACCGCACGGCCGGCGGGTGGCTTCCGCCCACCATGTACAAGACCCATTTCCAGCACGCGACCTTCCGCCCCCTGGCTGATTTCGGAGAGGACATCGACCTGACCACCGGGACCGAACCGGGCGTCACCCTCCTCGGGGAGGGCCTCTCGACCTGGCGCGAGGGTGAGATGGTGCTTCGCGCCCGCATCACCCAGCAGCGGCAGGTTTCCCAGCAGCGTCAGGGCGTCTGGCTCGGCTGGCATCGAACCGACGGGGCGGAGCCCCCGCGCTACCGCATCACGCTCCCGGACAACCTGGCCGCTGCCTGGCGGGTGGATGCCGGGACCACGCTGGACCTCGAGGTGGCCCCCACCGAGCGCCGCCCCGGGCCGCCCCCCTCCCCGGGGGGCACGGCCGATGCGGCGGACACGGCCGATGCGGCGGACACGGCCGATGCGGCGGACACGGCCGATGCGGCCGACACGGCCGATGCGGCGAACTCCGCGGCACCTGCCGCCGCGGACGCCGC
>SKNW01000070.1 GCA_007120305.1 Gemmatimonadota bacterium
CCTGACCTGGCCTGACCTGGCCTGACCTGGCCTGACCTGGCCTGACCTGGACCGACCTGGCCAGACCTGGCCTGAGACCGGCCTGATCCGGGGGCTTGCCGTCGCGAGGGCGGTTCAGCTCTCCGAGGCTTCGCCGAAGGCCTCGTGGAAGGCGTCCGCCCCTTTCCTGGATCCCACCATGATGAGCCGGCTCCCCGGAGCCAGGACGTCCCGCGCCCCGGGGGCCTGGACGATCTCGCCGTCGATCTCGAGGGCCACCACGTTGAGCCCGGTTCGGGCTCCGATCCCCGATTCGCCCAGGGTCTTTCCCTCCAGAGTCCTGGGGACGGTGATCTCCAGCAGCTCCACGCCCTCGCCCAGGAGGATGAGGGGGCGCCCCTGGGCCACGGAGCTGATGGTCTCGATCCCCAGCGAATCGTAGCTGAGCACCAGGTCGGCGCCGGCCCGCTGCATGGAGGCGACATTCCGGGCCCGGGTCACACGGCTCACGATGCGAAGATCGGGGTTCAGCCGCCGGCAGTAGACCGTGAGGTAGACGTTGGTGGCATCGTCGTTCGTGGTCAGGAGGACGGCCGGCGCATCCTGGAGCCCGGCCGCCTCCAGGAGTTCCCGGTTCGCGGCATCGCCGGCGAAGACCTTGTCGGCCAGGGGCTCAAGCCGCCGGGCCAGCGCCTCGTCCTTCTCCACGAGGTGCACCCGGATCCCGCGGCGCCGGAGGGCTCGGGTGGCCGCCCGACCCACCTTTCCCCCGCCCATGACCAGCACCGGGTTCCAGTTGGTGTCGTAGATGTAGAGGAGCTCGTTAAGCTCCGCCATCTGGGCCTCCGTTCCCACCACCACCGGCACGGACTGGTCCGAGAGGCGGTACTCCGGGGTCACCGGCTGGAGTTCGGCGTTCTCCCAGATCCCCACCATGCTGAGCCCCAGGAGCTCGCGGAGTCGCGTCTCACGCACCGTCTTCCCGGCCAGGGGGGTGTTGTGCACGGGAAACTCCGCCACGATCAGCCCATGGACGCGGCCGATCTCGTGGGTCTCGGCGTGACCCGCGTTGAGGCGGCCGGCGAGCTGCTCCCCGAGCTGGCGCCGGAGCGGGGCCACGTGGGTGGCACCGGCCAGCTCCATCACGTCCACCGCATCCTCGGAAGAGGAGATGGCGATGATGGGCACGGTGCCGCTCACGTCCCGCACGGTGAGGATCACGTTCGTGTTCGTGACGTCGTCCAGGTTGGCCACCACGAGGCGGGCCCGTTCCACGTGGGCCCGTTCGTAGGTGTCCGTGGCATCCACCTCGCCGGTGATCACGGACACTCCCTGCGAGGACAGGCGCCCGGCCCGGTCCGCGTCCGGCTCCACCATGAGGTACGGGATTCCCAGGTTCTCCAGCCGCCGCATGGTGCCCTGCACCAGGGTGTCGTCGCCGGTGAGGATCACGTGCCCGGTGAGGGTTTCCTTGACCTCGCGAGGCGCCTGAAGGCGGAGGGAAGCCTGGAGCCAGGGGACGGCCACGTAGTTCAGGAAGATGTAGGGGAGGACGATGAGGAGAAGCACGACCCCCGAAAAGAGGACGAAGATGCTGAAGGTCCGCCCCAGGTCCGTGTGGAAGACGATGTCGCCGAAACCCAGCGTCGACATGGTCACGAGCACCCAGTAGAACGCGGAGATCCAGCTGTGGGTCTGCCCCTCCACCGTCCGCATGAGGAACTGGAAGATGCCCGAGTAGGCGAGCATGACCAGGAGGAGAAAGACCAGGAACTTGAGAAAGGGGGCCAGGTCCTTCCGCGACTCCTTTTCCCGCAGGAGCAGGGTAAGCTGGGTTCCCAGGGTCTTGATCACGGCGTCCGGGCGGTGGAGGAGGGAGGGCCGGTGAAGGTGCGTTCGGGGATGCGAACGCGGTGCCGCGCCGCCGAATCCCGCCCCGAACGTGTCATGCGCCGCCGCGGCGAACAAGGGGGGCAGGGCCTACTCGTCCTCTTCCGACTCCAGCGTGAGGCGGGGGATCTTCCGCACCCCCTTGAGCGCCGACCCCCGGCCCGAGAGCGAGGGGTTCGTCATGAAGTAGCCGTGGGCCGAGAAGGCCCGGCGCTTCGGAATCTTCCGCTTCCACTCCCCGCCGGCCTGGAGTTCCCAGCTCTGCACGTTGTCCTTCAGGTTGGCCATCATGATCTGGTCCAGGATCTGCCGGTGAACGGTGGAGTTCTCCACCGGCACAAGGAGCTCCACTCGCCGGTCCAGGTTCCGGGGCATCCAGTCGGCCGACGAGAAGAAGACCCTGGCCTTTCGCGACGGCATCTTCTGCCCCGCCCCGAAGCAGACGATGCGGGAGTGCTCGAGGAACCGCCCCACGATGCTCTTGACCCGGATCGTCTCCGACAGCCCCGGCACCCCGGGTCGCAGGCAGCAGATCCCCCGAACCACGAGGCGGATCTTGACCCCGGCCTGCGAGGCCCGGTAGAGCGCATCGATGATGCCGCCATCCACAAGGGAGTTCATCTTGGCCCAGATGGCGGCCGGACGCCCCGCCCGGGCGTGGGCGATCTCGTCCTCGATGAGGGCGTAGAGGCGCTCCCGGAGATCGAACGGGGCCACGGCCAGCTTCGTCATGGCCTCGGGCTTGGCGTACCCCGTGAGGAAGTTGAAGAGGCGCGACGCCTCCCGGCCGATGGTCGGATCGCTGGTGAAGACCGACAGGTCGGTGTAGATCCGCGCCGTGACCGGGTGGTAGTTCCCCGTCCCCAGGTGGGCGTAGGTCCGCAGATGCTTCCCCTCGCGGCGCACCACCAGCGACACCTTGGCGTGAGTCTTGAGTTCCATGAAGCCGAAGACCACGTGGACCCCGGCCCGCTCCAGGTTCCGGGCAAAGCGGATGTTGGCTTCCTCGTCGAAGCGCGCCTTGAGCTCCACCATGGCCGTGACGTTCTTCCCGGCCTGGGCGGCCTCGATGAGAGCACGGACAATGGGAGAGTCCTCGCTGGTCCGGTAGAGCGTCTGCTTGATGGCCACCACGTTCGGATCCTCGGTGGCGTCGCGCAGGAACTGCACCACCACATCGAAGCTTTCGTAGGGATGGTGGACCAGGATGTCCTTGCGGCGGATGGCGGCCATGGTATTTCCGCCAAAGTCCCGGATGCGTTCCGGAAAGCGGGGGACGTACTCCTCGAACGTGAGGTCCGGGCGGTCGTCCACGATGAGTTCGGCCAGGTCGCCGAGTCCCAGCAGGTCGCCCTTCTCGAAGACCTCGTCCGGCGCCGTGCCCAGCTCGTTCACCACGAAGTCGCGGAGGTCGTCGGAGATTCCCTTCGAGACGCGGAGGTGGATGACCTGACCCCGGCGCCTGCGCTGGAGCGCCACCTCGAACTCCCGCATCAGGTCCTCGGCCTCTTCCTCGATTTCCACGTCCGAGTCCCGGATCACCCGGAAGTAGGCCTTCTCCAGCAGCTCGAAGCCGGGAAAAAGCCGGTCGAAGTGCAGCTCCAGGAGTTCCTCCAGCCGGAGGAAGCGGGTCGACTTCCCGGATCCGGGTGTGCCCGCCCGCCCGTGGATCCGGCGACTCCCCTTGCCCGGGAGGCGGATGAAGCGGGGGACCTGGGAGGGAATCGGGAGGAGCGCCGTCATGGTGCGGGGCAGCCCGCCTCCCCGCTCCGAACGCAGGGAGAGGACCATGGCCGACCCCAGGTTCGGGAGAAAGGGGAAGGGGTGGGCGGGGTCGCAGGCCAGGGGCGTGAGGACCGGAAAGATCTGGTCCTCGAAATGCCGGGCCAGCCAGCTCCGATCCGCCTCCGAGAGGTCGCCCGCGGAGAGGACGGTGAGCCCGCTCGTCGCCAGCTCCTTCCGCAGCGAACGCCAGCGATCCTGCTGGCGCCGCATGAGGTGCCCTGCACGCTCCGAAATGGCTTCCAGCTGCTCGGCCGGAGTCAGCCCCTCCTGGCTCTGCCGGGTAACGTCGGCCCGGACCTGGGCCTTGAGCCCGGCCACCCGGACCATGTAGAACTCGTCCAGGTTGTTGGCGGAAATCGAAAGGAAGCGGAGCTGCTCCAGGAGGGGGTGGGAGGGATTGTGCGCCTCGTCCAGCACCCGGTCGTTGAAGGCGAGCCACGAGAGCTCCCGATTGATGAACCTGTCCGGGTCGGCGAGGGGATCGGCGTGAGAGCCGGCCAGGGAGCCAGCCAGCGGCGCGCCCGCGGACGCGGCAAGCCGGTCCGCCGAAAGAGCCAGACCGGGGTCGGCGCCCGGTTCCGCCCAGGCCTCCGCTTCCGGGTGCGTCTCCCGCCTGGGGGTTGGGGCCTCCGGTTCCCCGATCCTCTTCACCTTGTCCTTCGCCACGCCTGCCACGTCGTGCGCCTCCCTGCGGTGTTCGATCCGCGCGTCTTTACCCTTGTGTTACGGTAAGCAACAGGCATGCCGTGCGCATCCGATCGATCGTAACAACATCGGCGTCCCATCCAGGACTGGAGGTCACCCCGGAAGCGGGGTGACCACGAGGAGCGCCGTGACCAGGAGGACCAGGATCCCCAGGATCGCCTCCAGGGACGCGGGGATCCGGAGCTCGCCCGGATCCGGGCGCTCTGCCAGGGAGGGGCGCACCTTCCGCCAGTTGTAGAGGCCGAGGAGGAAGGCGGCGCCGGCCAGGGCCAGCTTGATCAGGAGCACCCGGCCGTACCCGGTGCCGAAAAGAGCCAGGGGCGTCCCGAGCCGGGCCCAGTTCGAGACCATCCCCGAGACGATGAGCACCGCCACCGCCGGGAGGGCCACCCGCGAGAACCCGTTGACCAGGAGGGCCAGCGGAGGGGGTGCGTCCTCCCTGGCCTCCGATCCGTCGTCCAGGTGCCGGAGGGCGGGGAGTCCCGCCGCCAGCAGCGCCACCAGCCCCCCGAGCCAGAGTCCTGCCGCCAGGACATGCAGGTAGGTGGCCGGAGCCGTGAGCACCCGGGGCTCCACGGTCCACGCGCTGCCCCCGAGCATGGGCGCCAGCGGAAGAAGAAGCGCAGCGCCGGCCACGATACTCCATCCCCGGGCCCGGTCCTCTCCACCCCGAACCAGGACCAGGCCCGTCACCGCCAGCCCTGCCACCACCAGGTAGACCCACCATCCCGCTCCCCAGTGGGTCTGGAAGAGCGTGGGCACGAAACCCTCGGGTCGGGCGCTGGCCTCCACCAGGCGAAGGGGGAGGGCCACCACCAGAAGCCCGGCCCCGGCCCAGGCAAGGCGCCGAAGGGGGGCGGCCGCGGCCCGGCCCAGCTCCGCGAGTCCCGGCTTCCGGGCCAGGGGGACAACCACCAGCTGACGGAACCCCACGCTTCCCAGGAGGAGGATGGCCCCCAGGAGCTGCAGCCACCGGATCACGGTCCCGGCGGTCAGGAACGGATCGGCGGTCTGGACGAACGGGACGGACATCATGGAACCTCCGGGGCGGGGCCGTTTCCGGATGCAGGCTGTGCCCTCTACCCTACGCCGCCCCACCTCCTCCTGTCCAGCAGCGCGCCGGCTCGGCGTCGGGTTGATCCGCAGATGGGGGACGCTACCTTGCGAGATGATCCGCATCACCTTTCTCGGCACCGCCGCGGCCCGTCCCACCGTGACCCGGAACGTCAGTGCCCTGGCCCTTCAGCGCGAGGGCGATCTCTGGCTCCTGGACTGCGGCGAAGGGACCCAGCGGCAGATGATGAAGTTCGGAAGCGGGTTCGGCCTCCGGGGCATCCTCGTCACCCACCTGCACGGCGACCACATCCTGGGTCTGACGGGCCTCCTCCGGACGATGGCGCTCCAGGGCCGCACCGATCCCCTCCCCATTCATGGACCGCCCGGCTCCCTCCCGGTGCTCGAATCCGTGATCCACCTGGGGGGGCGGCTCACCGCCTTCCCGGTTCCCGTGCACGAGATGGAGCCGGGAGAGCGGATTTCCTGCGAGGCCGAGGGGTACGACATCGAGGTCTTCGGGGTGAGGCACGGTGTGTCGGCGGTGGGGTACGTGCTCCGTGAACACGAGCGCCCCGGCCGCTTCGACGTGGAGCGGGCCCGCGAGCTGGGGGTGCCCGAGGGTCCCCTCTTCGGGCGGCTGCATCGAGGGGAGGTCGTGGAGGTGGAGGGGCGCACCATCGGTCCCGACGAGGTGGTGGGGCCCCCGCGCCCCGGTCGCAGCGTGGCCTTTACCGGAGACACCCGCCCCTGTCCGGAGACGGTGGCGGCCGCCGAGGGTGCCGAGCTCCTGGTCCACGATGCCACCTTCGCCTCCGACGAGGCGGACCGGGCCCGCGAGACCTTCCATGCCACCGCCGCCGAGGCTGCTCGCATCGCCCGGCAGGCCGGGGCGCGCCGCCTGGCCCTCACCCACGTGTCCGCCCGCTACTCGGCCAACGCCGCGGCGCTGGAGCGGGAGGCCGCCGAGATCTTTCCCGGAGCGGTGGTGGCCCATGACGGCCTGACCTTCGAACTCCCCTACCCGCAGGATCCATGAATCCCGACACCGAATCGAGCCTCGCCCGCGGACCCGGCTGGGAGGAACGCCGTGACCATCGGTCCGTGGCCCATGACCGGTGGGAGGTCCGGGCAGGGGAGTGGTCGGCGCTGGATCTGGCGCGCCATGTCTTCGGCCCCGAGACGGAGGTGCGTCTGGCAACGTGGCCGTCCCGGGCGCCGTTCCGCGGCATGCTCACCCTCCGGGTTCCCTTCCGGTCCATGGTGGATCACCGGCGGCGGGAGGGGGTCTTTCTTGAGCTCGTGGCCCGGGATCCGGTTCTGTCCCGCGTGACCTTCGTCTACGTCTTCGAACCCGCTCCCCTGCGCGTCCACCCATGACCTCCCCCCATTCCGCTTCGCAGGACCCCCCCTCGCAGGATCCAACCTCCGGCCCTGACGCCTCCGGTCCCGCAGAGGAGACCCTCGCGGGCACCGTGGTGGTGGTGGGGCTCGGGGTCCTGGGGGCCTCGGTGGCCCGGTCCCTCGGCCTTCGGAATCCTGGTCGGGTGGTGATGGGGGTGGAGCCGGATCCCCTCACGGGAGCCCGGGCCCTGGAGGCTGGCGTCGTGGCGCGGGTCGATCCTTCCGGGGATGCGGTGCTGGGGGATGCGTCGGTGGTGGTCTTCGCCGCCCCTCTTTCCGCCCTCCCCGCCTTCCTTGCCGGACCGGCGGCCGCCCTTCCTGCCGGCGCGCTGGTGACGGACGTGGTGGGGCTGAACGGGCCCGTGCTGACCCGGGCCGAAAAGGCCGGCCTGGCTCACCAGTGGGTGTCGGGCGCGCCGGTGATCGTCACCCCGCACACGGGCTTCGGGGCGTCCAGCTCCAACCTCCTGGAAGGGGTGGAGATGCGACTGTCGGCGGCCCCGGAGGCGACCCCGGCACTCCGCGCCCGGGCCGAAGGATTCTGGACGTCGGTGGGGACGACCCCTGTCTGGATGGAGGCCCGGGACCACGACACCCTCGCGGCCTGGTCCGTCCTTCTCCCGCAGCTCGTCTCCAACGCGCTGGCCGGAGCCCTCCATGCCGCCGGGGTCCCTCCCGCCGCGCTCTCGCCGCAGGCCCGGGCCATGGTGGAGCTGGCGGCCACCCGCCCGGATCGCTGGAGCGAGCTCCTCGAGGCCGCGGCTCCGGCCACCGGGACCGGGCTGACCTCGGTGAACCGGGCCATGAACGTGGTGGCGGATCTCCTGGCCCGGCGACACGTGGACCGCATCGTGGAGTTCATGGACCGGACCCACGGCTGGGCATCCGACGGTGAAGGGGATGTCGCATGAAGGCCGCCTCCGGTTCGGCACCGAACCCCGACCACAGGCCGGGCTCCGACGACGGGCCGGGCTCCGACCAAACGCCGGCCTCCGACGACCTCACGACGGTGCGGGTTCCGGGCGACAAGTCCATCAGCCACCGAGCTCTTCTCCTGGCTGCCCTGGCCGAGGGCGAGAGCCGGCTCGAGGGGGTGCTCCCCGGGGCGGACTGTCAGAGCACGGCCGAAGCCCTGCGGGCCCTGGGGGTGGAGATCCCCGAACTCCCCGTCGACGGGGCACCCTTCCGGATCCGGGGGGTGGGGATCTCCGGCCTTCGGGCGCCCGAGGGCCCCCTGGACTGCGGAAACTCCGGGACGACGGCCCGCCTCCTCCTGGGGGTGCTGGCGGGGGCAGGCGTCCCTGCCACCCTGACGGGAGATGCCTCCCTGCTCCGACGCCCCATGCGTCGGGTCACGGCCCCCCTGGACACCATGGGCGCCCGGTTCCGCGAGGAGGGACTCCAGGACCGGCTCCCCATCCGGGTCCTGGGCGAGGGTGAGTTCAGGGGCGGGCGCTGGCTGCTCCCCGTGGCCTCGGCTCAGGTAAAGAGCGCACTCCTTCTGGCCGGGCTCCTGAGCGGGCGGCCCATGGCGGTAGAGGAACCGGGGCGTTCCCGGGACCATACCGAGCGCATGCTCCGAGCCATGGGGGTGCCCGTCCAGTCGCGCTGGGTCGGCCTGGCCGAGGGGGCGGAGCCGGGGCAGGGGGGGGGAGAACGGGGCACCGCCTCGCTGGAGGCCGGGCCCCATACCCTGCGACCGCTGGAATTCAGCGTCCCCGGGGATCCCTCGTCAGCGGCCTTCCTGGTGGCGCTGGCCGCCCTGGGCGGCGCGGGCCCCGGTCTCCGCATCGAAGGCGTGGGACTGAACCCCACCCGAATCGGGTTCCTGCATGTCTTTCGCCGCATGGGCGTCGAGGTGGAGGTCCTCCCCGATGCGGAGGCCGAAGAGCCTGTCGGAACGCTGGTGGTTCGCCCCTCGAAGCTCGTGGGCACCGACGTGGGGGGACCGGAGATTCCATCGCTCATCGACGAGCTCCCCCTGGTGGCGGCCATGGCCGCCCGGGCCCGGGGCGTCACGCGCATCCGGGACGCTGCCGAACTCCGGGTCAAGGAATCGGACCGGATCGCCGCCATGGCCACCAACCTCAGGGCCCTGGGGGTGACGGCGCGGGAATACCCTGACGGGATGGACGTGGAGGGCACGGACGCCCCACTCCAGGGGAGCGTGGCCACCTGGCACGACCACCGGATCGCCATGGCCTTCGGGATTCTGGGCGCCCTTCCCGGCTGTTGGGTGGAGGTGGAGACCCCGGAGATGGTGGACGTGAGCTTCCCGGGCTTCTGGGAGCTCCTGGCGAGGGTGTCAGCCTCCCCGGCCCCTCGCCCTCCGGCCTCCCCGGCCCCTCGTCCTCCGGCCTCCCCGGCCCCTCGCCCTCCGGTGGTCACGCTGGACGGCCCCGCCGGCTCGGGGAAGTCCACCACCGCCCGCGCCGTGGCCGAGCGGCTCGGGTTCCTTCATCTGGATTCGGGGGCGCTCTACCGGGCCGTGACGCTGGCGCTCCTGGAGGGCGCGGGGTCCGGGAAGGGTCGTCCGGAAGCGGCGTGGGACGATGTCACGGTGGCCGAGCTCGAGGCCTTCGACATCTCGCTGGAGCGCGATGGCGGGGGCTTCAGGGTCCGCGTCGGGCGCCAGTATCCCGAAGCCCGGCTTCGCACGCCGGAGGTCACGGAGCGGGTCTCGCGGGTGGCGAAGATCCCGGCCGTCCGGGAATGGCTCCTGGCCGCCCAGCGCCGCACGGGCCTGGAGGGCGGCGTGGTGGCCGACGGGCGGGACATGGGGACCGTGGTCTTCCCGGAGGCCGAAGTGAAGGTCTTCCTGGTGGCCGACCTGGAGGAGCGGGCCCGTCGGCGGCTGGCCGAGACGCTGGGGGACGAGGCGCAGCGGGAGATGGTGGAGGCCGAGGCCCGACGCCTGGCCAGCCGGGACCGGGAGGATGCGGAGCGCACCGTCGCTCCCCTTCGGCCGGCCCCCGACGCGGTGGAGCTGGATACCACCGATCTCACCTTCGAGGAACAGGTGGAACGCGTGGTGGAACGGGTACGGGAGGCCCAGGGTCGCACTTGACCCTTCGGCCGGCTTTTCTCTACCTTACCTGTTCTATTCATCAACCTCCTCCCTCGTCGGGTCGAGGTCCGGTGTCCCGGGCGCCCCGCGCCTCGGGGTGCCGCGTCTTCATTCCCAGGGCCACGCGTGCCCGCAGACCCTGCCGGGGCCCCGGTTTGACCGGACGTGCCTCCTCAGGCTGATACCCCCTCCTCCATGACCGAACAGACGCAGGACTCTACCCCCCCCGACACCTCCCTCGACCTCGAAGCCATCGCCGGCGACGCCGCTGCCGTGGTTACCGTGGATCCGGCGGAGCTGGAAAAGGCACCGCCCCGGGTCGGGACCCACACCGGGATCTCCCCCGAACTCTCCATGGATCCCTACGGAGAGGAAGAGCTGGACATGTCTCGCGGCGACTTCGAGGCCATGCTGGCCGAGTTTGCCGGAGACCTGCAGGACGTGCGCGAAGGCGAAATCGTCTCCGCCCGCATCCTCAAGATCACGTCGGGGTCGGTGATCCTCGAGTTCGGCTTCAAGTCCGAGGGCTCGGTTTCCCTCGACGAGTTCAAGCATCCCGAGGAGCTGCAGGTCGGTGACGAGGTGGACGTCCTCCTCGAGAGTCTCGAGGACGACGACGGGGTGGTGGTCCTTTCCAAGCGGAAGGCCGACTTCCTCCGCGTGTGGGAGAAGATCCGGGCAGCCCACGAGGAGGATCGTCCGGTCAAGGGTGTGCTGGCCCGGAAGATCAAGGGCGGCGTCACCGTGGATCTCATGGGGGTGGATGCCTTCCTCCCCGGCTCGCAGATCGCCCTTCGCCGGGTCCCGAACATCGAGGACCTGATCGGCGAGACCTACGAGTTCAAGATCATCAAGCTGAACAAGCGGCGCCGGAACATCGTGGTGTCGCGCCGCGTGATCCTGGAGGCCGAGCGCGAGGGCAAGCGCGCCACCCTGGTCAAGGAGCTCATCGTCGGGCAGGTCCGCGACGGGACGGTCAAGAACATCACCGACTTCGGTGCGTTCATCGACCTGGGCGGGCTGGACGGCCTGCTCCACATCACCGACATGTCGTGGGGCCGGGTGGGTCATCCCTCCGAGGTCGTCACCATCGGTGCGGTGCTGGACGTGAAGGTGCTGGACATCGACTGGGACCGAGAGCGTATCTCCCTGGGCCTCAAGCAGCTCCTGCCATACCCCTGGACCGAGATCGACCGGAAGTACCCGGTGGGTGCCCGTGTCCGCGGGAAGGTGGTCTCCATCACCAACTACGGCGCCTTCGTGGAGCTGGAGAAGGGCGTGGAGGGTCTGGTCCACATCTCCGAGATGTCGTGGACCCGGAACATCCGGCATCCCTCGAAGCTCGTCACCATCGGCGACGAGATCGAGGCCGTGGTGCTCAAGGTGGATCCGCAGGACGAGAAGATCTCCCTCGGCATGAAGCAGATCGAGGAAGATCCGTGGCTCTCCCTCCCCATGAAGTACCCCACCGGCACGCGCATTGTCGGGAAGGTGCGGAACCTCACCTCCTTCGGCGCCTTCGTCGAGATCGAGCCCGGGATCGACGGGCTGGTCCACGTCTCCGACATGTCGTGGACAAAGCGGGTGGAGCACCCCTCCGAGGTCGTGCAGAAGGGCCAGGACCTGGAGGTCATGGTCCTGGACATCGACGCCGAGAACAAGCGGATCTCCCTGGGTGTAAAGCAGCTGATCGACGACCCGTGGCCCAGCATCTCGGTGCGCTTCGCGCCGGGTGTCGAGTCCGAGGGGACGGTGGTCCGGGTGCAGGACAAGGGTGTGGTGGTGGATCTGGGCGACGACATCGAGGGCTTCGTGCCGGCCTCGCATGCCGCCATCGACGACCAGAACGAACTCGAGGAGTTCTTCGCCGCCGGTGACCCGGTTGACCTGCGGGTGCTCGAGTCCGACGCGGCCAACCGCCGGATCGTGCTCGAGATCACCTCGACCCCCGAGCGCAAGCCGAAGGTCGAGGCCCCGGCCGAGGGTGAAGAGACCCCGGTCGAGGGTGAGGAGGCCACTGGGGAGGGCATCGAGGCCGAGAGCGCTGCCGAGCCCGAAGCCGCTGCCGAGCCTGAAGCCGCTGCCGAGCCTGAGGCCGCTGCCGAGCC
>SKNW01000032.1 GCA_007120305.1 Gemmatimonadota bacterium
AGATGAAGGTGACCACCAGGGTGTTGAAGGCGTTGCTCGCGAACTCGTAGGCGGCCCAGGCCGAGAGCTCGCGGCTGATGCCGGTGTCAGGGGGAGGGGGGCGCATGGGGGAAGCGGGGCACCGGAGAGGGGATAGGGAGCGGAGGCCGACGCGGCGTGGGAACGGGGTCCTCCCCCGGACCCCGACAAGATGCCCGGGGGCCAGGCGTTTGCGCCATGGCGGGCGGGTCACCGTGGGCCGGCCGGGCGCGGGGGACCGCGGGGCAGGGGAACTGCGCGAGGGGCATCATGCGTTCTCCTGGCAGAGGCGACCGCCGCATCGCCGCGGGCCGCCGTCCTTCACGCACCCCGAAGACCGGAGACATCGTCATGCCCAGTGCATCCATCGTCCTTCTCGCCGGAACCGAGCAGCATTCCGACCTCGCCCGCGTCCTCAACGCCCTGGAGCTCGTTCGGGAGTGCCAGGCCGCAGGGGACCAGGTGGAGCTGATCTTCGACGGCGCGGGGGTGAGCTGGATTCCCCTCCTCGCGGACCCGGAGCACAAGCTCCACAAGGTGTTCGTCTCGGTCCGGGAGAGCATCGCCGGCGCCTGCGAGTTCTGCTCGGGGGCCTTCGACGTGAAGGAGGACGTGCGCGCGGCCGGCGTTCCCTTTCTGAGCGAGTTCGAGGGGCATCCGAGTCTGCGGAAGCGCATTTCCGAGGGGTTCCAGGTCATCACCTTCTGATCCCGTCGACTTCCCGGTTCACCCCCCTTCGATCCCCCTCTCCGGGAGCCTCCCATGCAGCCGCCCATGCAGCCGCCCATGCGTATCGTTGTGCGTCCCGTCGTGCGCGCCGTCGTGATCCTCGCCCTCGCAGGGCTGGCGTTGTCCACCTCCAGCGGGCTCACGGCGGCTCAGCTGCCCCTGGCATCCACGCCCAACGTGCTGGGCGACGACATCGACCGCTACGAGCGCTCCATGCGGTCGGGGGGCCCCCCTCCCGACGGTATCCCCTCCATCGACGAACCTCGCTTCGTCCCGGCCTCCGATGCCCGCCTGGATCCCCGGGAACCGGTCATCGGCTTCGTCTGGAACGGCGAGGCCCGGGCCTACCCGCAGCGCATCATGGTCTACCACGAGATCGTGAACGACCGGGTCGGGGGACTGAACGTGGCCGTCACCTACTGCCCCCTCACGGCCACGGCCCAGGCCTTTCGGCGGGGGAACTCGACCCTGGGGGTCTCGGGCCAGCTACTGAACAGCAATCTCGTGCTCTTTGACCGGGCCTCGGGGAGCTTCTTCTCGCAGATCGCCGCTACCGGGCTGACCGGGGCGCACCGAGGGGCCACGCTGGACGAACTCCAGGCGGTCTGGACCACCTGGGAGCGATGGCAGGCCGCCCATCCCGAGACCCTGGTCCTGTCGGAGCGAACCGGTCACCTGCGCAACTACCGGAACGACCCCTACGGGTCGTACGTCCCGCCGGGCGGGTACTACGTGCAGCCCGGCACCCTCTTTCCCCTCCTCCACAGCTCCTCGCGTCTGCATCCCAAGGCCATGGTCATCGGGGCTCGGACGGAAGAAGCGGCCGCAGACTTTCCGATGGAGGCGCTGGTCCGGCACCGGGTTCTGCAGGTGGAGGGGTTCCTGGCCCTCTACGATGCGAGGCTCGACACCGGGGTGATCTACCGGGTCCCCGGGGATCAGGCTCCCGCCGTCACCCCCGAGGACGATGGGGGCTTCATGTTCGAGGGGCGCCGCCTCGAGGCCCACGAACTCTCCCTGGAACGCCTCGTGGCGGTGGAGGCCTTTCACTTCGCCTGGCATGCCTTCTACCCCGAGAGTCGGACGCCCCAGGACCGGAGATCGCCCTCGGAACGCGTACCCGTAAACCGCGGGAACTCGGGGCTCTCCGGCGTGCAGCCCACCTGGCGCGCCGGGGGATGAGCCGGCCCCTCCGGGCCTATGAGCGGGCCGCGGTCATCCTGCGGATTCCCACCTGCCGGGCGCTCGCTCTCTTCCTGGGGGTCGGCTACCTGGTGCTCTTTCTCGTCGCGCTCAGAGACCTGACCCCGGGGGGGGACGGGTTCGGGTTCCTCCGCGTGCCTTGGTCCCGGATGTTCGAGCGCACCGGGGCGGTGACCTTCGAACCGGTGGCGCAGTTCACGGTCCCTGGCTGGACCCTGCTCGTCTCGCCCCTGAACCTGCTCATCGGGGGCGTCCTGGCCGGTCTTGCCGCCCTCAACCTGGTGGTGACCTGGATCGCCTTCCGGCAGCCCGCGGCCTGCCGGTTCACCCGGTCCGCCGGGATCTTCGCCTCCCTTCCGGCGCTCCTGGCCGGGAGCGCCTGCTGCGCTCCCGGCCTGGTGCTCCTCCTCGGGCTCCAGCTCTCGTCGCTGATGATGTCGGTGTTCCAGGTGCTGATCCCCCTCTCGGCTGCCCTTCTCCTGGTGACGTTGAAGCTTGTCCTGGACCGAACCGATGTGACGCTCCTGGCGCCGGGGGCCACCCCGACCACCGCGTCGTGGAACTCCCGGGAACCGTCTGCCGGTGACGCGTCTTCCCTGAAGTGAACGAGGGGAGGGAGGCCGGAACCTGAAGCCCGGTCCCTCCCTCCCGCATCTCCCGAACGAACCCATCCAAGGAGCCGACCCATGGTTACTCTGCCCCGCATCGCCCCCGTGCTTCTCGCCGCCGCGACCCTGGCGGCCACGCCCGCCATGACCGCCGAGGCCTGGAACGTCGACAAGGCCCACACCGAGATCAACTTCAAGGTGAACCACTTCTTCACCCCTGTTTCCGGCACGTTTTCGGACTTCGACATCGACCTTCAGTACGATGCCGCGAACCCGACCAACAGCTCGGTCAACGTCCGGATCGCGGTGGCCAGCGTGAGCACCGGAAACGCCGACCGGGATCAGCACCTCCGCTCCGAGGACTTCTTCGAGGCGGCGGCCCATCCGCACATCACCTTCCGGAGCACCTCGGTTCGCCAGGTGAGCGCCGACCAGCTCGTGGCCACGGGTCCGCTCACCATCAAGGGCGTGTCGCAGACCATCGACCTTCCGATCCGCGTGCTGGGTGTCCAGGAGATCGGAGAGGAGATGCGCCCCATGCTCGGAGGGATCACTCGCGTCGCCGGCTTCGCTGCGGACACCCGGATCCGCCGCCAGGACTTCGGCGTGGGCGTGGGCAGCTGGGCCGCCACCCTGGTGGTGGGCGGCAACGTGGACATCGAGATCGCGGTGGAAGCGAACCAGATGTAGGCCGGCCACCTGGCCACAACCGGCCACCTGGCCACCGCCGGTCCGGCATCCGGCCACCCACGGGCCTGCCACCGGGAATTCCGGGATCCGCCGGGCCCTCGCGCCCTTACTGGGGGAGTCACCGCGAGGGTTCCGGCACCCGGATCCCGCCCTCTCCGAATCACCTTTCCTCTTCAGGACGAACCCCTCATGAACCGCTCTCTTCTCCTCCCGCTGGCGCTCACCCTCCTCGCCGTGTCGGCCCTCGTGCCCCACGGCCTCCTTGCCCAGGAGAAGGAAGACTTCACCGACGCCCGGTTCGCTGAACTCCAGGTCCAGGGGGCCGTGATCCTCGTGGATATCTGGGCCGAATGGTGCCCCACCTGCGCCGAGCAGCAGCGGGTGCTCCGGGCCTTCCAAGAGGATCACCCGGATGCGGAGCTGCACATTCTCCAGGTGAACTTCGACACGCAGAAGCCGGTGGTGACTCGCTTCGCGGCCCCGCGGCAGTCCACCCTGATCCTCTACCGCGGCGAGGAGCGGCTCTGGTTTTCGGTGGCCGAGACCCGCCGTGATGCCATCTTCTCTCGCCTCCGCGAAGCCCTGGCCGAGCCGGGCACCCGGGGGGAGGCGCAGGACCTCGGCGCGGCGCTCCCCCGGTGAACCTGGAACTGGCCGCCGTACCCCTGGCCTTCATGGCGGGGATCGTGGGGGTGCTCTCTCCCTGCGTATGGCCGCTGGTCCCGGTGGTGACGTCGGCGGCGTCGACCAGTGGTCGGAGCGGGCCGATCTGGCTCGCCCTCGGCCTCAGTCTCTCCTTCGCCGTGGCCGGGACGGCCCTCACCTTCGTACTGGTACGATCGGGACTGGATCCTGAGCTGTTCCGGTACCTGGCCGCCGTCCTCCTGGTGGGGGCAGCGCTCCTCCTCCTGGTCCCGGCGCTGGGCGACGGTGCGGCAAGGGTTCTCTCGGCGAGCGTCGGGAGGCTGGGGGTGGGTGCATGGGCCTCGAGGGATCCGGCCAGCGTCTCTCCGGCCGGTCAGTTCGGAATGGGTGCCCTCCTGGGGGTGGTCTGGCTTCCCTGCGTGGGGCCCACCCTGGGGGCGGCCATCGCCCTGGCCTCCATGGGGCAGAGCCTTCCGGTGGCCTTTGTCGTCATGCTCGCCTACGGGGTGGGTACCGCCGGGGTGCTCCTCGTGGCCGGGCTGGCCTCCGACGCCGCGCTTCGGCGTTGGCGGGGCGGGCCCGCCATGGGCGGCGCAGGAAAGAAGGTCCTGGGCGGGAGTCTCCTCGCCCTGGGAATCGCCGTCCTCCTGGGGGCCGACAAGTGGCTTGAGGCCAGGGCGGTCAACCTGCTGCCTTCATGGATCTTCACGATCTGAAGCCGGGCCCTTCACGACGGAGACGACGCATGGCTGGCACCTTCGAGGAGACCATCGGACGAGAAGTGGGCTCGCTGCTCGATTTCGCAGGCCCGCGCGGCCCACGCGCCCCATGAGCGCCGGGAGCCCTTCGAGCCGGCCCGGGGAGCCGCCGTCAGTAGTGGTACCCCTCCACCTCCTCGGGCGGCGCCTCCACACCCAGCCCTTCGGCGATCCGGTTCACGAAGTTGAAGTACGAGGTGATCATGTTGACCTGCAGGATCTCTTCGTCATCGAGGCCCGCTTCACGCAGGGCCAGGATGCCGGCCTCGCCCGGCTCGGAAGGCGCGCGGGTGAGGGTCTGGGCGTAGCTTGCGATGGCAAGCTCTCGTGCCGAGAGCTCGGCCTCCGCCAGCTTCCCCCTCAGCTGGCGAACCCGGTCGCCGTCTTTCCACCAGGCGGCCAGCGCCGCCTCGTGGTGGAGGGTGCAGTAGGCGCACCGGTTTTCCACCGAGACCACCACGGCCACCATCTCCCGCTCCGCCCGGCTCAGCCCGCCCCGGGCAAAGAGCAGCTCCAGGTAGAGGTCCATGTGGGCCTTCATGGCTCCCGGAGCCAGGCTCTGGACCCGCATGATGTTCGAAACCTTCCCGCGGCTCCGGGCAATGGCCTCGTAGGCTTCGGCCAGTGGCCCCTCCGCGTCCTCCTCGTGGATCTCGCGAATCCAGCTCACGGGTTTCCTCCACGGCAACCACCACCCTGAACGGAGACCTCCATGAAATCCTGGTCCCTCCTCGCGCTCCGCATCACCATTGCTCTCCTCGTGCTCCTCTGGGGAATCGACAAGATCGTGGACCCGGCGCATGCCATCCGGGTGTCGGACACCTTCTATCGGGGTCTCCTGAGCCAGGGTGGCCTCATGCCCGTGCTGGGGATCCTCCAGGTTGGCCTGGCGCTTCTGGCCATGGTGGGACTCTTCCGTCGGATGGTGGACCCCCTGATGCTGCTGGTCAACCTGGGATCCATGCTCGGCGTCTGGCGCTCCGTGGTGGATCCCTGGGGATGGGTTCTGGAGGGGACCAATGTCCTGTTCTTCCCCTCGGTCATCGTCGTCGCCGGCTGCCTTGTTCTCATCGCATTCCGGGACCAGGAGACCCTGGTCCTGGACCGACGGCGAGCAACCCCGGGCTGATCTCGAGCGTCAGGGGGACGTCGGGAGCCGCCCTCACGGCGGGAACCTTCTTCAGGTGGAGCCCGTAGATCCGACCTCACCCTCCGCATCCAGGGCCTTGAGAATCCGGGACTCGAGTTCGCTGGGGGCCCCTCCGATCCCGCCGGCTGCCCGAGTCACCGCCTCCCGGAATCCCTGCTCGAAACGAAGCATGGGGTAGCAGTGGGCACAGGTCTCGAGGTGCGTACCCACCCGGGTGGCCATCTCCTCCTCCAGTTCGCCGTCGAGCCATTCGAAGACCCGTTCCGCCGCCTCCGCGCAGGTGAGGTTTCCCGGAGGCGGGGCCATCGAGGGTTCCCTCCTGGCCCGTCCGAGGATTCGCCTCAGTTCATCCATCCAGTTCATCGTTCGCCTCCCCGTGCACGGCGTCGCATCCCGGTCGAATCGGCGGAGAGGATGCCGGCCTCGACCGCGTAGTCATAGAGCTGCTCCTGGAGCAGGCGGCGTCCCCTGAAGACCCGGCTCTTCACCGTTCCCACGGGCACCCCGAGGATCTGCCCGATTTCGCCGTAGGGAAGGCCCTCCAGGTCGGAGAGCACCACGGCCTCCCGGAACTCCGGCGGCAGGCCATCCACCGCACGAAGAATCTCGGCATCGATTACCTGATCCCAGAACGCCCCCTCCGGGTCGCGATCGCGCGACGCCATGAAGACCACGGCCTCGCGGGAGACCTGTCTCGGATCTTCCTCCGTCGCCTCGGCCATGATCTCCTCTCGGCGGCCTGCTCGCTCGCGGGAACGAAAGAAGAGGTTTCGGCAGATCGTGAAGAGCCAGCCCCGGATGCGTGTGCCCGGGGTGTAGGAATCCCAGCTCCGGAATGCCCGGAGAAAGGTCTCCTGGGCCAGGTCCTCGGCTTCGTCGGGAGCGCCACTCAGGCGCAGGGCGTACCGGTACACGGCATCCAGCTCGGGGACGGCCTCCTGGGTGAAGGATGCGGTGGAGATCTGTTCGTTCGACATCGCCTCACACGTTGACCGAAAGGGGGGAGCCCGGACCCGGAACCAGATGCCGCGGCGGATCCGGGCGCCGGATGCAAGCACCTGACGCAGGGACCTGACGCAGGGACCTGACGCAGGGACCTGACGCAGGTACCCGATGCGGGCCGGGGAGCCCGCTGGGGAGCCCTCGCCTCTGTAGGAACGCGTCGCGGCTCGGACCGGTTCCCGGAAGACCCTTGAAGCGAGGAGCGGGAACCTCGGAGGCGACCCGGTGCATTGTTCCTGTGAGCGCGGCCACTCGCATCCACGCTTCCACCAACCCGCTCTCCCCCGATTGCCCTCAAGGACGAAATCCACCGTGAACGAATCGGCATCCTCCCCGGATCGCTATGTCCCGCTCGACTGCCACGTGCACGACGTGCTCGAGGCCGCCGCCACGCGCGGAGTTCGGGTGCATCTCGTGATCGAGGACGATGCCGGATGCTTACGGGAGGAGCAGGGGCGGATCGTGGACGTGTTCACGCGCGACGGCGCCGAGTTTCTCCGAACGGACGAGGGAATCGAGATTCGCCTCGATCGGCTTCTCGAGGTGAACGGAGAGCCCGTCAGGCCCGGGCCGTCACCGCGCCCGACCCCATGATCCCTCCGGCCATGAGCGCGCGAATGGCGGCCACGTCGTCCGGGGCAAGAGACTCCCATCCCGGCTCGTAGCCGAAGACCTCCCGGAGCGAGCGACTTCCAAACGAGGCGTCCAGCATCTCCATCTGATCGCTGTCCAGAAGCCCGGGGTGCTCCACGCCGCAGGAATGGCTCAGCCGGAGGAGCTCCTTCCGGACGTTGGCCACGTACTGCGCCAGGCGCACCGACTTGTCGGTGGGATCCAGCCCGCGCTCGAGCCAGCGGTTCTGCGTGGCGACCCCGGTGGGACAGTGGTCGGTGTGGCACCGCTGGGCCTGGATGCACCCGATGGACATCATGGCCTCCCGGGCCACGTTGACCATGTCGGCGCCCAGGCAGAACGAAAGGAGCGCCGTCTCCGGAAAGCCCAGCTTTCCCGAACCGATCCAGGTGATGCGCTGGTGAACGCCCCGTTCCGCAAAGACCCGGTAGACCCGGCTGAACCCGACCTTGAAGGGAAGCGAGACATGGTCGGCGAAGGCCAGGGGCGCGGCCCCCGTTCCTCCCTCGCCTCCGTCAATCGTGATGAAGTCCACGCCCCGCTCCTCCCGGGCCATGCGGTCCGCCAGTTCCTTCCAGAAGCGCAGGTCTCCGATGGCGGACTTGATCCCCACCGGGCGGCCCCCGGCATCGGCCAGGTCCTCGACGAAGTCCAGCAGTTCATCCACGTTCCGGAAGGCGCGGTGCGAGGCCGGGCTGATCACCGTCTGGCCCTCCGGGACCCCGCGGATCGCCGCGATCTCCGGCGTCACCTTCTTTCCCGGCAGAACGCCGCCCAGCCCCGGCTTGGCGCCCTGGCTCAGCTTGATCTCCACGGCACGGATCGGGTGAGCCTCCAGCTTTCGCAGAAACGCGTCCCGGTCGAACCCACCATCCGCCGTGCGGCACCCGAAGTACCCGGTGCCCAGCTGCCAGGTCAGGTCGCCCCCGTGGAGGTGATGGGGGGAGATGCCGCCCTCCCCGGTGTTGTGGAGGCACCCGCAGAGTGCGGCCCCCCGGTTCAGCGCCTGGACGGCGGCGCCCGAGAGCGACCCGAAGCTCATGGCGCTGATGTTCACGACGGAGGCGGGTCGGAACGCGTGCTTCCGCCCGCGGGGACCTCCCAGGATCTTGGCCGAGGGGAGGGGATGCCAGGGGCTGGCGTCGTCGTGGTGGGAGAGGCCCGCGCGCCCCAGCGTTTCGTGCTTGATGATGAGGTAGTTGGGCCGGCCCTCCACATCGTTGTCGGTCCCGAACCCGATGTAGTTGTTCTGCCCCTTGGCGGAAGCATAGATCCAGCTCCGCTGGTCCCGCGAGAAGGGGAGCTCCTCGTCGTTTCCGGTGACGATGTACTGGCGGAGCTCCGGCCCCACCGATTCGAGCAGGTACCGGAAGTGCCCGATCACGGGGAAATTCCGGAGGATGGCGTGGCGAGTCTGCGTCAGGTCATAGACCACGACGCCGACCAGGACCAGGGCGGCCGCGACGAGGAGCCAGGTGAGCATGGGACCTTCCCGGACAGAGGGGAAACCCGTGGCCTCCCCGGACGGGGAGGCTGATCGCCCCAACCTATCACCGGAGGGGCAGATCCGCCTCCGGGCCGCGCGAGCCCGCTGATTCGAGCTTGCCGGGGGGAACCTGGAGCGGATCGCTTCGGCCGAAGGTGTCCCGGGGCAGTGCCCGCGTCGTCCCTCCCGGCGGAGTCGCGCGCATGAACGAGCCTGCAGAAGGCCCAGCCCCGATCCGGTGGGGAGCGCGGCGACGCGGCCGGCGGAGGCGCTGGCGCCCCTTGCGGATGACCCCCTTCGCCATGGGGGTCCTGGTGATGCTTCTTTCCGTGACCACCTGCTCGTCCGGCGTGGAGGTGGCCGCCCTGGCCGAGGAGTACGGACCGCCGGTCCCCGCCACGCGGGAGGCGGCCCTCGGGTTCGTGACCCGGACGTCTGCAGCCTTCCGGGAGGCTCCCAGCACCCGTCGGCTCAGCTTTCAGGTGACCGAGAGCGAGGCCACCTCCGCGCTGAGCCTGGGGCTCATGATTCCGGAGCTGATGCTCGCCATGCAGTCCATGACGCAGGACGAGGTGCAGGCGTTCAACGACCTGGCCGAACTCCGTGACCACCTGCACATCCGTGCGACAGGGGGGGGCGGGCGCGGCACCGTCCAGTGCGCCCCTGTCCGGAGCGCCCCTGTCCGGAGCGCCCCTGTCCGGCGTGCCCATGGAGGGGTACGGCTCCGCCTTCTCGGAGCGGGTCCGCAGCGTCCTGGATCCACGCCTCCGCTCCGGCGACGTGCAGGTCCGATTTACTCCGGCCGGGGAGGTGGTCGTGGCGGGGTACGTGCAGGCCTGGCGCTGGAAGCAGCCGGCGCTGGTGGAGTTCGCCCCGCGCGCCCGGAGCGGCGAACTGGAGCTCGAATTCCGGCGCGGTCAGCTCGGGCGTATCCCGGCACCCCGGAGGGCCTTCAACGGCCTTCCAGGCAGTTCGTCAGTCCCTGACCCGCGCCGGGATGATGAACTCCCAGGATTCCCCGGGCCAGCTCGAGATCCCTTCGGACACGAAGCTCCCGCCGGCCACGAAGTCCACCTCGATGCGGAGGGTGGCCCCGGGCCGCCAGTCCATGGTAAAGGTCTGGCTGCTGTTGCCCGTTACGAGGCCCAGGCGGCGACGCTCCCCGTTCCAGAGCGCGTAGACCCGGGCGTCGCTGAAGTTCTGGTTGGAAACCCTGAGGCTCACGGTCTCGCGCCCTTCGCCGCCCACGTCCCAGCCGCTTCGCGATTCTCCCCCCGCGAAGGAGGCGCACCCGGCCGCGACCAGGGTCACGAGCATGGCGAGCCCGGCCCGAAGAAGGGCTCCGCTTCGATGCGATGCCCTCCGCCTCTTCATGAGCGCCGGCCTCTGCGGCTCGTGCGGGGATGCGGTGATGATGGGCTTCGTGCCATGGGGCATGGCTTGGTTCCTTTCGATGCAGGTGGCGCGGCGCGAGGGGACCGGTCATGTGGTGTAATGCATGTGGCTCAGGTCCGGCGACGAGCCTTCCGTGGTGCAATCCTCACGCCAGCACATTACCCTCCACCTCGCCGAATGAGCCCCGGGACCCACAGGCCCGGGTGGTCCCCTCAACGCTGCCGCCGTTATCATGCTCGCGTCGTGATGCATCCACATCTTCCCGCCTCGACCTCACCTGATCCGGAGCCCTTCGTGCGGAAGTCCCTCTTCTTCGGTCTCCCCCTGGTCCTCCTGCCCGTTCTTTCCCTTGTGGCGCCGGCCCTTGTGGCGCCGGCCGGCCCTCCTGGCATGCGTGGCGCCACCTTCTCGCTCCTGGCCCAGGAGCCCGTTCCGACGCGGATGGTGGCCGACGAGATGGCCCGGTCCCGGCTCTGCGTTCCCGTGCTCACCCGCCTGGAGGAGCTTAACCTGGAGCTCGAGCCCCTGGCCCGGCGGGTGGACCGCATCGGGGTCCTCTACGAGGCCGTAGTCCTGGAGGATGCCGACCGGGTGCAGCCCTTCGACGACGCCTCGCCCGAGGATCGTCGGGTCCGGGAGTGGTTTGCCCGGGATGCGGAGCTGGCCGAACGCTACGCCGAGAGTGGCAACGAGGCCCTGCTGGAAGAGCGCCGCGCCCACCGCGCCCAACTGGTGGAGGCGCTGGAGGAGGCCTTCACCTCGGTCTCGGAGGAGGCGGACGCCATCCTGGCCCGCGACGAGGACCTCCCGCGCCTCGCCGGTGAATGCGACGGCGCCATCCTGGTGCGACCGGCCGTGCTGGATCGCTGCCCTGAGGGGAGCGAAAGCGCCGTGTGCCAGGAGGCCCGATCCGGTGCACCCATGGGCCAGTACCGCTTCGTGGAGGCCGCCGAGGACCTCTGGGACGTGGAACAGCTCCGACCCTGGAGCACCCCCTCGGGGATCGGACCCAGCCCCGACGGGATGCTCGCGGGCGGACAGACCTCCACGGTGACCCGTCGTGGCAACGTGAACCTGGGACTCCGGCTCGAGCCCCTGATCCGCGAGCGGTCCGCCGTGTCGGTCGAGGAAGCGGCCGGGCTCGACGCCAGCCTGGAGGCCATGGGCTTCGTCTTCGACGACCCCCGCTTCGTCATGGCGCCTGCCCTTGTCATCGACCTGGACATGGATCAGCCGCTGGACGACGAGACCCACTACCTGCTTCACTTTGGCGACCTCTCGGTCCCCGCCGAACAGGTGTTCTGGACCGCCCGGGCCGACCAGCCCCGCCCCATCCGCGACGGGTTCCCCATTTCCGAGGGGGTGCTGGTCCGGCTCATGTCCGGCGAGGAAGTGACCCTGACCGCCGTCCGCATCGACGAGACCTCGGACGAAGTGGAGGGGATTCCCCTCTTCACCCTGGGGCTCACCTCGGTGGGGCAGGCCGAGGCCGTGACCGCTCTCGTGGCGTACATGGCCGGAGGGCAGCTGGCCGAGGATCTCCGGAGTCTCTTTCCGCCCAACTGA
>SKNW01000102.1 GCA_007120305.1 Gemmatimonadota bacterium
CGCGCCACAAGGGACCGCACGTCGCATGGGGGGTCGCATGAGCGCCCCCGTCGGGAAGGCGGCCGCGCCTCAGGCCGGCGCATCCCGGACCCCGGTGGTGGTGCTGGGGGCAACGGGGGCGGTGGGGGAGCGCATGGTGGCGCGACTCCAGGCGCATCCCTGGTTCGAGCTGGTGGGCGTGGCCGGGTCTCCCCGGTCCGTGGGGCGGTGCTTTGCCGACGTGGTGGGCAACACGGACGCCGAAGGACACCCCTGGCACCCGGAGGTGGCCCGCCTCCCCATCCTCCCGCCGGAGCCGGGGCAGCTCCCGCAGGCGGCGGTGGCCTTCTCGGCGCTGGAGGCCGGCGTCGCCGGCGACGTGGAGCGCAGCTTTGCCGAGGCCGGGGTCCAGGTCGTCACGAACGCCCGGCCCCACCGGATGGACCCCCGGGTTCCCCTCCTGGTCCCGGAGGTCAACCCCGAGAGCCTGGCGCTCCTGAGCGGGCAGGGGTTCCCGGCGGGGGGGGGCATCGTGGCCAACCCCAACTGCTCCACCATCGGCGTGGCGCTGGCGCTGGCACCGCTCCACCGGGCCTTCGGGGTGCGCCGGCTTCATGTGACCACGCTCCAGGCCATTTCCGGGGCGGGGAAGGGGGGGCTCCCGGCCTGGGAGATCCAGGACAACGTCATCCCCTACATTGCGGGAGAGGAGGAGAAGATCGAGGGAGAGCTGGGGAAGATCCTGGGGAGCGAGGTCGCCGTGAGCGCCCACTGCACCCGGGTGCCGGTGAGCGACGGGCACGTGGCCACACTCTCGGTGGCCTTCGAGGAGCGCCCCACGCCGGAGGAGGCCGCCCGGGTCCTGGTCGGCTTCCGCGGGCTCCCCCAGGAGCTGGCCCTTCCCACGGCCCCCCGGCAGCCGCTTCACCTCGTGACGGACCCGGCCGGTCCCCAGCCCCGGAAGCACCGGGGGCTGGAGGGGGGGATGGCGGTGGCGGTGGGGCGGGTGCGTCCCTGTCCGCTTCTGCACCTGCGCTTCGTGGTGCTCTCCCACAACACGGTGCGGGGCGCTGCAGGGGGCGCGCTCCTCTGCGCTGAACTGGCAGTGGCCCGGGGGGTCGGGAGCGTTCAGCCCCGTGTCACGCCGCCGCCCACGCCTCGATGACCGCGGTCAGAGGTGTGGGCCCGACGCGGTCGAACCGCCGCGCTCCGGGTTCAGGGGGGGCATCTCGAGCGCCCGGGTGGTCCTGGGCACCGGGGGGGGGCTGGGCACCCTGAGCACCGGGGGCACCCTGGGCACCCGGGGAACCCTGGGCATCCGCGGAACCCTGGGCCTCACGCGCCGCCTCCTCCGCCAGCACCATGTCCAGGAGGTATCGCATTCCGGGGTGCACAACGCCCAGGACTCCGCGCATCAGCTTGACCATGGGCAGGGGAACGTGCTTCCGTCGCGCCTCGCGCCCCAGGGCCTGTTCCAGGAGGACCAGCGCCTCCCGCCGCGTCAGGTCGTCGGGGCCGCCCAGCTCGAGCGTTACACTTGGGGCCAGCGGGTCCAGGACGGCGGCCACGGCCTCCGCCGCCACGTCGTCGGCCGCGATCCAGTTCACCCGCGTCTCGCCCCGGCCCAGGAAGTTCACCGTTCCCGAGCTCCGGAGGGGCTCCCCCATGAGAGCCAGGGCGTGGCTCTCCATGAAGAGGGTAGGGCGGAGGATGGTGTGGCGCAGGCCGCTTGCGGCCAGGTGCCGCTCGGTGGCGTGCTTCACCCGGGCAAAGGCGGTGGTGCCCCGGTCCGCCCCGGCCACCGAGGTAAGGAGGAACCGCTCCACACCCGCGTCCCGGGCCGCATCCACCAGCGCCCGGACCCCCCGGCCGTCCACCACGCCGGGGTGGTTGGAAATGGAGGGTGGAACGAGACCGTGGGCGGCCACGATCACGGTCCGTGCACCCTCCAGCATCCCGGGAAAGGTGGCCGGATCGCGCAGGTCGCCGGTCACCGGCACGGCGTTCGTGAATGGCCCTTTCAGCGGCCCCTCCAGCCGCCCCGGCAGCCGCCCCTCACGCCCCACCGGCAGCCGCCCCTTCAGCCGCTCCGGGCTCCGGGAGGCCACGCGCACCGCCTCGCCCGCCTCGAGGAGCCGATGTGTGACCCGCTGGCCCAGGGCGCCCGAGGCCCCCACGACGAGATGCATGCCCGCCTCCGTGCTGAGGTGATGACGACGCACCGGCCTCGCCGCCGTCTGGCGGCATCCCCTGGGACATTGCCTGGGACGTTGCCAGGGACATCCCCCGCGGCGTACCTGGCCGGCCTCCGTATGCCAACCTGCGCATCCCCGAAGGGATCCGCCAGCGTCACGGGGATCCACCGGCGCTGCGGGGATCCGCCAGCGCTCCCTGGCTCCTGGGGATCGGCCGGGCCCTGCGGAGCCTACCGCAGCACCATCACCGAGACGCGGCAGCTCCGGAGCATGGCGGTGGTGGTGCTCCCCAGGATCATCCGACGGATGCGGGAGTGACCGTACGCCCCCATGATCAGGAGGTCGAGCCCATGGGTTTCCTGGTAGCGCGGAAGGGCCTCGTCGGGGTTGCCGGGCACGAGGGCCGTGGGCGCCTCGAAGCCCGCCGCCTCCAGGGTCCGCTGCGCCTGGGCCAGCCCCTCCCGGGCCTCGGGCCGGTCCGTCCCCACGGAGACCAGGTGACAGGGGATGCCCCGGAAGAGGGGGCTCGCCGCCACCATCTCCACGCCTTTTCGGGCCGTGGGGCTTCCGTCCCAGGCGAACATGATGGCCTTCGGCGGCGCAAAGACCTGCTGCGCCACGAGGATCGGCCGGCCCACGGTGCGGATCACCTGCTCCAGGTGACGCCCCAGGTGACCGTGGTCCCCGGCCGAGGCCGCCCCCCGCTTTCCCACCACCAGCATGCGGGTCTCGGGCTCCAGCGCTACCAGCGCATCCACCAGCTCCCCGTGCCGCTGCCGGGTCTCGATGCGCTGGGTGGCCTCCTCGAGCTCCGGGGCCATGCGCTGCGCCCGGGTCCGGGCGGCTTCCAGGAGGAGGCGCCCTCCCTCCATGGCCAGGCGCGAACGCTGCTCGTCCAGGGTGGCGAGCTCCTCCAGGAGATCCTCCCGCGCGCCCAGGCCGATGGCGCCGCTCAGGTTCCGACCGCCGACCACGTTTCCCGAGGTGGTCTCGAGCACGTGCAGAAAGCTCAGGGGCGAGGTCAGCCGGGAGGCGGACCAGGCCCCGAAGTCGCAGACGGCCTCGGCGTAGGGAGAGTCGTCGAGGCAGGCCAGCACCTTTCCCGTGGGGAGAAGATACGGGCCAGGGGAGGCGGCGGAGGACGTGGAGGCGTTCGACATGGGGGCTTCGCTCGGAAGGGGTTGGGCCAGCGGCTAGGGCTGGGTGGGAGCTCGGCCGGGAGGGAGCTCGGTCGGGGTCAGAGTTCGGGGCGGGATCGGAGCGCGGGGCGGGATCGGTTCAGTGCGCCGCCAGAATCGCGTCCGCGGCATCGGGCTTGTCGTGGATGCCGAAGCGATCGACCATGGTGGCGCTGGCCTCGTTCAGCCCCAGAAGCTCCACGCGGGCGCCCTCGCGGCGGAACTTGATCACCACCTTGTCCAGCGAACTCACGGCCGTGATGTCCCAGAAGTGGGCCCGGTTCAGGTCGATGGTCACCCGGTCCAGCGCCTCCTTGAAGTCGAAGCTGGCCAGGAACGCTTCGGCCGAGGTGAAGAAGACCTGCCCCACCACCTGGTAGCTCCGATGCTGCCCGTCGTCGGAGAGGGTGGAGGTGACGGTGAGGAGGCGCCCCACCTTCCGGGCGAAGAAGAGGGCACTGAGGAGTACGCCCACCATGACCCCCAGGGCAAGGTTGTGGGTCGCCACCACCACCGCCACGGTGGACGCCATGACCACGCTGGAGCTCTTGGGGTTCGTGCGCAGGTTCCGGATCGAGGACCAGCTGAAGGTCCCGATGGACACCATGATCATCACGGCCACCAGCGCCGCCATGGGGATCTGGGCCACCCACTCGCCCAGGAAGACCACCATGACGAGGAGAACCACGCCGGCCACCAGCGCCGAGAGCCGCCCCCGCCCGCCGGATTTCACGTTGATCACCGACTGTCCGATCATGGCGCATCCGGCCATCCCGCCCAGGAGCCCCGAGCCCACGTTGGCCACGCCCTGGCCCACGCATTCCCGGTTCCGGTCGCTGGTGGTGTCGGTGAGGTCGTCCACGATGGTGGCCGTCATCATGGACTCCAGGAGTCCCACCACCGCCAGCGTCACGGCGTAGGGGAAGATGATCCGGAGCGTCTCGAGGTTGAGCGGCACGTCGGGCCAGAGGAAGATGGGGAGGCTGTCGGGGAGCTCCCCCATGTCGCCCACGGTGCGCATGTCGAAGCCCAGGAAAATGGCGGCCGCCGTGAGCACCACGATGCAGACCAGGGGCGAAGGAATGGTGCGTGTGATGCGCGGCAGTCCGTAGATGATGACGAGCCCCACCGCCACCATCGCCAGCACGAGGACGCGGGCGTTCTCGCCGGTGATCTCGGGGAGCTGGGCCAGGAAAATGAGGATCGCCAGGGCGTTCACGAACCCCGTCACCACCGAGCGGGACACGAAGCGCATGAGCACGCCGAGCTTGAACACTCCGGCCAGAACCTGGAGCACCCCGGTGAGGAGCGTGGCCGCCAGCAGGTACTCGAGCCCATGCTCGCGGACCAGGAGCACCATGAGGAGGGCCATGGCCCCGGTGGCGGCCGAGATCATTCCCGGGCGTCCACCGGCGAACGCCGTGATCACGGCGATGCTGAAGGAGGCGTAGAGCCCCACCTTGGGATCCACGCCGGCGATCACCGAAAACGCGATGGCCTCGGGGATCAGGGCGAGGGCCACGACGAGGCCGGCCAGGACATCGCCGCGAACATTGAAGAACCAGGTCTGGCGCAGGGACTGAAGCATGAAGGGAGGGCCGCTGGGGCAAAAAAATGCGGCCGCCGGTCGAAAGGGACCTGGCGGGCCGCGGTTCTGAAAGGTGATGCGCATTTCGATGCGCAGCCCGCAGTATAGCCCTGCATTGCCCCCTGACGAACCCGCTCAGGGCGAAAAGCCCCCGGGTGAAGCCCTTTACTCCCTCCGGAGCGCCACGATGGGGTCGAGCCGCGACGCCTTCCATGCCGGGTAGAACCCGAAGAAGAGCCCCACCGCCGCCGAGACCGTCACCGCGATGAACATGGCCTCGGCCGAAAAGAGAGCCGGCCACCCGGCGTACCGTGCAATGACCTCCGTGGCGGCAAGTCCCAGGAGGATCCCGCCAAGGCCCCCCAGGAGGCAGAGGATCACGGCCTCGATGAGGAACTGGAGGAGGACGTCGGGCGCCCGGGCCCCCACGGCCAGCCGAAGGCCCACCTCCCGGGTCCGCTCCGTGACGCTCACCAGCATCACGTTCATGATTCCGATCCCCCCCACGAAGAGGGAGATCCCGGCAATGGAGGCCAGCAGGAAGGTCATGACCCGCGAGGTCTCGGTGGCCGCCGCCGCCACCTCCTCCTGGGTCTGGATGGTGAAGTCATTGTCCTGGTAGGGAGCCAGGCGGTGCCGCTCCCGGAGGAGGTCCTCGATCTTGAGCCGGGCCACGTCCATGGACGCCTGGTCGAAGACCTGCACGTTGATCACCATGGCGTGGCTTCGCCCGGAGATGCGCTGGAAGCCGGTGGTGTAGGGAACCAGGACGATGTCGTCCTGCACCGACCCCATGAGCGACATCCCCTTGGGGGCCAGCACCCCGATCACCTCCAGGGGGAGGCCCCGGACCCGGACCGTCTCGCCGATGGGGTCCGACCCCTCGAAGAGCTCATCCACCAGGGTCTGCCCGATGACGGCCACCAGGGCGGCCTGGGCCACGTCGTCCTCGTCGAACATGCGGCCGCTCTCCATGGGCCACTGGCGGATCTGCAGGTAGTCGGCGGACTGGCCGTAGACCCGGGTGGCCCAGTTCCGGTTGCCGTAGACGATGACGCGCTGGGAGCGGACCTCGGGGCTCGCCGCCACCACCTCCGGGATCTCGTCCCGGATGGCCAGGGCGTCCTCGATGGTCAGGGTGTTGGCCTCCCCCCCGCCGATGCTCACCCCCCCGAGCTGCCGCTCGCCGGGGAAGACCAGCACCACGTTCTGGCCGAGCCGGTTCACCTGTTCCTCGATTTCGTGGCTTGCCCCCTGGCCCAGCCCCACCATGGTGATGACCGCCCCCACGCCGATGATGATGCCCAGCGCCGTCAGCACCGTGCGCATGGCGTTCCGGTGCAGGGCCCGGAAGGAGAGGTACGGAATGGCGCTCCACTTCATGCCAGGACCTCCGGGTTCATCCCTGCACCTCCGCGGGAGCGTCGTGGGTCAGGTCCTCGTGCACGTCCAGTTCGTCGCGCCACTCGGCCAGCGCCTCGGTGGCCGAGAGGCCGGGGCTGGGGCGGTCCGAGGCGATGAGGCCGTCGCGCATCGTGACGATCCGCCGCGCGAACCGGGCGATTTCGGGCTCGTGCGTCACCATGAGGATGGTCAGCCCCTCCCGGTTCAGCTTCTGAAGGATGTCGATGATCTCCAGCGTGGTGCGGCTGTCCAGGTTCCCGGTGGGCTCGTCGGCCAGGAGAACCCGGGGCCGGGTCACCAGCGCACGGGCAATGGCCACCCGCTGCTTCTGCCCGCCGGAGAGCTCGTTGGGGGTGTGGTCGATGCGGTCGCCCAGTCCCACGGCCTCCAGCGCCTCCCTGGCCCGGCGGTGGATCTCCTTCCAGCTCAGCCCGTCGTCGTGGTAGAGGAGGGGAAGCTCCACGTTCTCCTGGGCCGAGGTCCGGGGGAGGAGGTGGAAGGCCTGGAAGACGAAGCCCAGGGTCCGGTTCCGGATGCGGGCCAGCTCCCGGGGGCCCAGGGTGGCCACATCCTCGCCGTTCAGGACGTAGCTCCCGGCGGTGGGGCGATCCAGGCACCCCAGCATGTTCATGAGGGTGGACTTCCCGGAACCGCTGGGCCCCATGATGGCGAGGAACTCGCCGTCCTCCACCGTCAGGTCCACGCCCCGGAGCGCCTTCACCGCCACCCGCCCCGTATCGTAGACGCGAGTGATCCCCCGGAGTTCAACGACGGGCTGCGCCTGCGCCTCCCGGTGCACCTCCCGGGTTGCCACCGCGTGTGCCACGCTCAGAACGTCGCCTGGGAGCCGGTCAGGAGGCTCCGATTCCCGGAAGATGCCTCGCCGGCCAGCGAGAGGCCCACCGCCACCACGTCGCCCTCGTCGAGCCCGGCCACGATCTCGGTGTAGGCACCGTCGGTGAGCCCGGTGCGCACGGCCACGGCTTCGAGGCCGCCATTCCGGAAAAGGTAGACCCGGCCGGCATTCCCGCCGTCGCTGGCCTCCTCCAGCGGGGGCGGATCCGGCGGTCGGATGGCGTCGGGGAGGCGGGCCCGAAGGGCAGTGTTGCGCACCCGGAGCACGTCCAGCACCTCGTCGGTGATGATGCGGACTTCAGCGGTCATTCCGGGCTTGAGAAGCCCCTCGCCATTGTCCACGGCGATGATGGTCTCGTAGTGGACCACGTTGTCCTGCATCACCGGGGCATTCCGGACCTGGACCACTTCGCCCTCGAACTCCCGGCCCCGGTGGGCATCCACCAGGAAGCGCACCGTCTGTCCTTCGGCGACGACGCCGATGTCGGCCTCCGAGACGCTGGCGTGGATGTGCATCCGCGTCAGGTCGGAGGCGATCTCGAAGAGGATGGGAGCCGACAGACTTGCCGCCACGGTCTGACCCACGTCCACGCTCCGGGAAATGACGATCCCGCCGCTGGGAGCGGTGATCGTGGTGCGGTCCAGCTCCCGCTCGGCGGCGTCCAGCGCGTGACGCCGCACCTGCACCTGGGCCTCGGCCTGCGAGAGGCCTGCCCGGGCCTGGTCCACGTCGGAGGGGGACACGAACTGCATGGCCCGCAGCTCCTGCGTCCGATCCCACTGATGGCGGGCCAGCTCCAGCCCGGCCAGCGCGGAGGCCAGCTCGGCCTCGGCGGAACTCATCGCCGCCTGGAAGGTGGAGGGGTCGATCTGGGCGAGGACCTGCCCCGGGCGGACCTGGCTGTTGAAGTCCACCATGATCTCGTTGATGATCCCCGAAACCTGGCTTCCGACCTCCACCCGCTGGACGGGCTGGAGGGAGCCGAAGGCGATGACGCGCTGGGAGACGTCGCCCCGTGTGACCTCTTCAGTGTGGAGGGGCGGAAGGCTCCCCTCGGCAGAGGAGGCGCGCTGGGTAACCCACCAGAGGCCGGCACCCAGAAACACCGCGAGGACGAGACCGAACTGGAGTCGTTTCATGAGGGATCGGGGGCGAGGACCGGGCTGAGGACGATAATCTGTCTACTCCTGTCGACTCGCCAGGTTCACGATCCGTTGAGGCGCGAGCATGCGACGTCAGCGGCGGAGGGCTTCGGGCACGGCCTGCAGGTCGATCCCCCAGATGAGCGGCACGGTGTAGTAGACGGCCAGGACGATGATGGCAGCCGCGATCAGGTTCAGAAGGAACCCGATCCTGGCCATTTCCACGATGCGCAGCTTCCCCGTGGCGAAGATGATGGCATTCGGGGGTGTGCCCACCGGGAGCATGAAGGCGCAGTTGGCCGCCATGGCGCAGGGGATCATCAGCGCGAAGGGGTGGAGGTTCAGCGCCAGGGCCAGGGCCCCCACCACCGGGAGGATCATGGTGGCGGTGGCGGTATTCGAGGTGATCTCCGTGAGGAAGAGGATCAGGAGGCTCGCGCTGGCAATGATCACCAGGAGGTGGAACCCGTCCAGCAGGGTGAGCTGACCCCCGATCCAGTCCGAGAGCCCGGTGGCCCGGAAGCCTGCGGCAATGGCCAGCCCACCCCCGAAGAGGAGAAGGATCCCCCAGGGGATGTGCCGGGAGTCGCCCCAGTCCAGGAGCCTGTGCCCGGGATGGCTCCTGGAGGGGATCATGAAGAGCGCGATGCAGGCGGCGATCCCGATCATGCCGTCGCGGAGTTCCGGCACCCTCCCATCCCAGATCAGGCTCCGGGTGATCCAGAAGAAGGCGGCCAGCCCGAAGACCCAGGCCACCGCCGTCTCCTCGAACGAGATGCGGCCCAGACCCTTTCGCTCCTCCCGGATCAGGGCCCGTCCTCCCGGAAGCTCCCGGAGGCGCAGGCGGAAGGCCACCCGCCCCAGGTACACCCAGGCGATGGCCAGGAGAACGATCACCACCGGGATGCCGATCTTCATCCAGTCCAGGAACGAGATCTCCATGTCGAAGAGGAGCCGCACCTGGCCGGCCAGGATGATGTTGGGCGGGGTACCAATGAGGGTCCCGAGCCCCCCGATGGTGCCGGCATACCCCACCCCGAAGATCAGCGTCTTCTCGAAGTCGGGGATGTCGCGCTCCGCCGGCGTCCCCGTGAGTCCCTCGCCCACCCGGGCCGTGATGGCCAGCGCCATGGGGACCATCATCATGACGGCGGCCGTGTTGGACACCCACATGGAAAGGAAGGCGGTGGCCACCATGAAGCCCAGGAGGATCTGCTGGGTGCTGGTGCCCACGAAGGCGATGATGGCCAGCGCGATCCGCTTGTGGAGGTTCCACTTCTCCATGGCCGTCGCAATGAAGAACCCGCCCAGGAAGAGGAAGATGATGTCGTCCCCGTAGGCCGAGGTCACCGTGCCTCCATCCAGTGCACCCGTGATGGGGAGGAGGACCAGCGGGAGGAGGGAGGTGACGGGGATGGGGATGGCTTCGGTCATCCACCAGGTGGCCACCCAGAGGGTGATGGCCAGCACGGCCCTGGCCTCGAACCCCAGCCCCTCGGGGGTGAAGAGGAGGAGCGTGAGGACGAAGAGCGAGGGGCCGAGGAGGAGGCCGACCCGCTGGGGCCTGGAATAGGAGTTTGAGGCCGGGGCGGGGGAGCCGGTAAGGGAAGTCAGGGGGATTTCTCGTTCGTTGAGGTCCGGGGAGCGCGGGATGTCAGCGGTTTGGTGGCGGACCGTATCCACCTCGTCCCGAACGGGTTACCCACGTTCGGGTGAGAAGGAGGTAGACCAGCGCCGCCGCCAGGAGCGAGGGGACGCTGGCCGTCATGTAGGGAAAGGCCGGAGCTGTACGGAGCGAGACCGGGTCGAGGAGCCAGAGGTACACGCCGACGCCGACCCCGACCGCCAGCCAGGCGGCCAGGTTCCATCCCTTCCAGAAGTCGTAGGGATCCCCCGGCCGCTCGCTGAAGAGCGCCCGGAGGTTCAGGGTCTGCCGGCGAAGGAGGAAGTAATCCACGAGGACGATCCCCACAACCGGTGCGTAGGCCAGGCTGATCCAGTAGAGAAACTGGAAGAAGTTGTCGTAGACCGCGCTGGGCCGGATCAGGAAAAGGGCCGAGAGGCCGAGGAAGAGCCCCACCAGGAGGGGCCAGGGCATCCCCGAGATCCACCGCACGCTCTCCTGCCGCATGGCGACGCAGACCTGGTAGGCCTGGACCGAGAGGGTGGTGACGTTGGCGAACCCGATCCAGAGGAGGATCAGGATCCCGACCCCGGCGCCGGTGAGGGGGATCATCCAGCTCGTGGGATCCGAGGTCCCGTACACGAGGGCCGCCATGAGCCCCACGGTCTGGGCGAGAATCGTGACCACGAAAAGCCCCGCCACCGACGCCCAGAGCGCGCTCCGCTGGGTCGTGGCCAGCCGCGAGAGGTTGCCCTGCGCGGGCCACCACGAGAGCCCGCCGGCGATGCTGAACTCCACCACGAGCATGAAGCTCAGGAGGGGGTTCTCCGGTGGCGCCAGCGGCTCGATGGCCACGAGGTCGCTCCACCGGTTGCCCTGGAAGAGGAAGACGAGCATGACCACGATGACCACCGTGAGCCCCGGGGCCGCGATGCGGTTCAGTCGCCGCAGGGTCACCGGCCCTTTCACCACCACCACCCACGCGGCCACGAGGGCGGCGAGGCCGAAGAGGGCCACGAAGAGGTGGTCTCCGCCGTACGCGGTCCCGGCGAGCTCGTTCACGATGTTCACCGCCGCGCGGCCGAACATCACGGCCAGGATCCCGGACCAGCCGACGCAGACCAGGAAGTTCACCAGGTAGATCAGGGGTTTCACGCCGTGTCGGCCGAAGACGGCCCGGACCAGGGAGAAATGCTCGAGGCCGTACTTCGTGTCGCCCAGGACGCTCGCCACCACGAGCCCCACGCCGATGGCGTTCCCCACCACCATGGCGGCGATCCCGGCCTTGAGGCCCAGGAAGTCCACCACCTCGCCGCCGACCAGGAAGGCCCAGGTGGCAATGGCGAGTCCGATCATCACCCAGCTGAAGTCGAAGAACCCCCACACCCGCTCGTCGCGGTGCACCGGCACGGTGCCGAAGAGGGCCTCCTGGTTCGTGGGCGCCGCGACGGACGCCTCCTGCGGTACGGTGGCGATGGTCAGAGCCCCCAGAGCACGGCGCCGACAGCGCAGGCCAGGAGAAACCCGACAAAGAGGAGCCAGTCGAGGGCGCCCAGGTCCTTTCGGGCCGGGTCCTCGTAGCCGGGATCGGTGAGCTCGTCCAGCCGGCGCTGGATGCGGTCGTGGAGTTCGCGCCGCTCGCCTCCCCCGCGCCCTGCCTCGCCCCCTCTCCCGCGCCCTGCCTCGCCCCCTCTCCCGCGCCCGGCCACGCTACCGGTCCTCACCGCCGGGCGTCGCGGCATCCCGGGGCGCGGCATCCGGGGGCGTGACATCCGGGGTCGCGGCATCCCGGGGCGTGGCGCCGCGTCGGGCTTCGAGCTCCTGGAGGACGGGAAAGAG
>SKNW01000063.1 GCA_007120305.1 Gemmatimonadota bacterium
CCAACCGCATCCCGAAGAAGATTCGCGTAGGCCAGGGAGACGGGAGGAAGGGCATCCCCGGGCCGGGGGGTCGGGTCGGACTCGTCGCGATGGGAGGTCATGGGCCAGGCGGGGTAAGGGGATGGGCTTTCCCAACGTTCTGCGGGGCAGCCGACGGGGCAAGGCGCACGGTGAGGCCGTCGTGGGCCGGTCGAATCCCCGGCGGAAGCGAAGCCTCGAGCTCGGCATGCTCGAGCCGGTGGGTGAGATGGGTCAGGAAGGTCTGCTCCGCCCCCACGAGCTGCGCGGCCTCCACTGCCTCCTCCACGTTGAAGTGGGCAGGGTGGGGATGCCCGCGCCAGAGGGCGTTCAGCACGAGGAGGCGTACTCCCCGGAGCCGCTCGAGGGCCTCCGGAGGCAGCCGCTTGGCGTCGGTCACGTAGCCCAGGTCGCCCACCCGGAACCCCAGGGGGTTCATGGAACCGTGGGGAACCTCCAGCGGAAGAAAGGTTTCGCCCAGAAGCTCCACCGGCGTTCGGGGATTGACGGAGTGGAGGGAGAGTTCGGGGCGGGTGGCCGCCTTGTCGGGTCGGAAATCCGGATCGAAGATGTAGTCGAACCGACGAACCACCTGCTCCACCGCCTCCTCCGGGATGTAGACGGGAACACTCCTTCCTTCGCGCAGCGAAATGATGCGGAGGTCATCGACCCCGTGGAAGTGATCGGCGTGCACATGGGTGTACCACACCGCGTCGATGCGACCGATCCCCTGGGCCAGGAGTTGAAGCCGAAGCTCGGGCGGAGTGTCCACCAGGAGCCGCCCCCCCGACGGAAGGCGCAGGTACGCCGCGTGCCGGGTCCTCCGGTTCCGGGGGTCCGGCGACCGGCAGACGGAACAGTCACATCCCACCACCGGGACGCCAAAGGAGGTCCCGGTGCCCAGGAAGGTGAGTTCCAGTGCGCCCTCGCCGGATGGCCCCTCGTTCAAAGCGATTCCACCCGCATGGTGTTGGTGGTTCCCGACTGGTGGAACGGGAAGCCCGCCGTGACCACGATGGCGTCCCCCGGCGTGCCGCCACCCTCCCGGAGCATGAGGGTCCGCCCGAATTCGGTGAGGGCGTCGTAGCTGATTTCCACGTCTTCGGCCAGGATCGGTCGCACCCCCCAGACGGCCGCCAGCTGCCCCACGGTGGCCGGATCCGTGGTGACGGCGAAGATGGGGACGCTGGGGCGATGCGAAGCCACCAGGCGGGCCGAGAAGCCGGAGCGGGTGATCACGAGGACACCTGCCGCACCGAGATGCCGGGCCGCATCCACCGTGGCCGCCGCCACGGCATGCTCCCGGGCGGTGGCACCCGCCCGCAGGGCGTAGTCCTCCACCCCGAGGTAGCGGGGGCCGGCCTCCAGCACGCCGGAGGACTCGATCTCCCGGATGATGCGGACCAGGGCTTCCACGGCCTGAACAGGATACTTCCCCACCGCCGTCTCGCCGGAGAGCATCACGGCGTCCGTGCCGTCGAGGACGGCGTTCGCCACGTCGGAGGCCTCGGCCCGGGTCGGTCGGGGGTTCTCGATCATGGACTCCAGCATCTGGGTCGCGGTGATCACCGGCCGGGCATGGAAGTTGGCCAGCTGGATGATCCGCTTCTGGGCCAGAGGAACCTGCTCGAAGGGGAGCTCCACCCCCAGGTCCCCCCGGGCCACCATGGCCAGGTCCGAGGTCTCGAGGATCTGGTCCACCCGGCTCATGGCCCGCGCCATCTCGATCTTGGCCACCACCAGGGCCCGGCCCCGGACCCGCTCCTTGAGCTCCGTGACGTCGGAGGCGTCCCGCACGAAGGAAAGCCCGACGAAGTCGGCCTCCTCTGCCAGGGCGAAGTCCAGATCCTCCAGGTCCTTGGGCGTGAGGCTCGAGGCGGAGAGGTTGCCGGAAGGGATGTTGATTCCCTTGTTGCTCAGGAGCAGCCCTCCCCGGATGACCTCGAAGGACGCGCGGTCGCCATCGGTCCCGGTGCACACCACCTCGAGGAGGCCGTCGTCCAGGAGGACCTGGTTCCCCTCGCTCACGTCCTGCGCCAGCCGGTGGTAGGTCGTCGGGATTTCGTCCCCACGCTCGCTTCCCTCGGGGGCGAAGACGATGGTCTCGCCCGGCGTCAGGCGCAGCGGCTTGCCCAGCTTCCCCACCCTGATCTTGGGACCCTGGAGATCGACCAGGATGCCCACCCGGCGCCCCGCGGCGCGGCTGGCCTCGCGAATGGCCCGCAGGGTGGTGCGATGCGTCTCCCTGTCGCCGTGGGACATGTTGATCCGGGCCACGTCCATCCCCGTCCGCACGAGGGCGTCCAGGACGGACGGGTCGGAGGAGGCCGGGCCGAGGGTGCAGACGATCTTGGTGCGGAGCATGCGCGCGTCCGGAGGACGGAGGGGGGACGGCCCGGGTCGGTGCAGCGCGATCAGGAGAACGACGGCAGGCCGGGCAGGCCGGAGGGGTACGAAAGCCTTGAAGTTGTCCGGGCGGGGGGGCGGGGGCAAGGCGTGGCTCGGGAACGCGGGGGGCCGTGGCAGGACCGTGACCGGGCCGCCACCCACCCCCTCGCGCGGCTGGCTGGAGGCGCCGGAGGAGATGACGTCGTCGGAACCATTCCGTTCGTGGACGTGCGGCCGGGAAGACGACGAGGGCCAGGGGGCCCGGAAATGGAACGTTCCGGGCTGATTCGCGTATCAGTTCCGACTTGCGAGTCGGCTCTTTTCCCCCGGGAGCGACTCCCTGGGAGCGTTTTTCTGTCGTGACGGGGGAGGCCCGAGGAGACGAACCATTCCGCAGGAAGATTCCCACGGCATGAAGATCCGCCTGATCGACCGCGACGACGCACTGGAGGAGGCCCGGTCCCTGACCCAGGGTCTCCGGAGCGTCGCGCTGGACTGCGAAGCCGCCGGTTTTCATCGCTATTCCGATCGCCTCTCCCTTGTCCAGCTCACGGCTGGATCCTTCACCTTCCTTCTCGACCCGCTCTCGCTCGACCCACGGGAGCTCCTCCGCCCCCTCGTGGAGGACCCCGACGTCGAGGTCCTGATGCATGGCGCCGACTATGACGTGCGCCTGCTGGATCGGGACATGGAGCTGCGGCTCTCCGGCCTCTTCGACACCCAGATCGCCGCCTCCCTGCTGGGCGAGGACGGGATCGGGCTTTCGTCGCTGCTGGAGCGGTACTTCGGCATCAAGCTCTCGAAGAAGTACCAGCGGGCCGACTGGGCCGAACGCCCGCTTTCGGAGGGCATGAAGGAGTACGCCGCCCACGATACGATTCACCTCGCGGAACTGTCCGATCTGCTCCGGGAAAGGCTTGAGGCCCGGGGCCGCATGTCGTGGGCCGAAGAGGAATTTCGCGAGCTGGAGAAGATCCGCTGGGATCCCCCGGCCGAGGAGCCCGATCCGGTACTCCGCGTCAAGGGTGCCCGGGACCTGGCGCCACGCGAGGCGGAGCGTCTTCGGGCCGCCCTCCTCTGGCGGGATGCCATCGCGAAGGAGAGAGACCGCGCGCTCTTCCGCGTGGCTGGCGACCCGGTCCTCGTGGAGGTGGCGCTTCGGGGTCCCCGCACACTGGAGGACCTGGCATCCCTTTCCGGGATGAACCCGGGGCTTGCCCGGGGGGAAGGCTCGTCCCTGGTGGAGGAGATGGTTCGGATCGAGGAAATCCCCGAGGCGGAACTCGAGGGCTACCCCCGCCTCCCACGGGGAAACGGGAGAAGTCGGCCCCTCCCCGAGGTGGAGGAGCGCTTCCAGCGGCTCAAGGCCGTGCGCAATCGGCATGCCGGCGAGCTCGGCATCGACCGGGGGACGCTTCTCCCCAACGCCGTGCTCCAGGCCATGGCCGACGAACCCCCGGCCTCCGCCAGCGAATTGGAGGCCATCCCCGGACTCCGCCGCTGGCAGGCCGGCGTGCTGGGCGACGACCTGCTGGACACCCTCCGCAAGCACGGCTGAAGGGTCCCGGGGAGCAAAGTCGGACCCGGTCAGGAGGGCGGGTCCGGAACGAGCGGGGGGGACGGTTCGCGCCGGAACCTCCCACCACCTGAAGATTCAAACGAACCGGAGGTCGAATGGCTTCGGAAATGCTACAGAGGGAGGACCTGTCCATCTACGTGGTGGCCGGCGTCCCCAAGAGCTTCAAGAAGAAGCTTCAGAAGTTCGTGGGCACCGAATCCAAGTCCGAGGGCGACGTCATGCTCCTGGATGAGGAGATGTCGGACTGGGTGCTGGCGCGGGTACGGGGCGAGAAGCGCCGAAGCCACGAGCAGACACCCGCCTCGTCCGCGCTCTGGCGCGCCTATCGGGCCCTGAGCGCGGCCCGCTACCACCTCCAGGAACAGGGGGTGGAGGGACGGATCCGGGAGATCCGGGACGAAGTGGAGGAGCTGTGGAGGGAGGCAAGCCCCCTTTTCCGGGTGGAGCCGGAGGAAGAGGCGGCCGCAGCACTGGACGAAGCGAGCTGACCCCCCCTCTCCCCGCCCGGAGGCCCGGCGGGGAGAGGAGTTACTCCCCCTTCTTCTCGAGTTCCCGCTTGTAGTCGATGCTGTAGCGGGCGTGGGGGAGAGCGTCGAGGCGCTCGAAAGCAATCATCTTGCCCGTTCCATGGCATCGCCCGAAGTTTTCCGGGTCGTTGTACAGTCTCCGGAGGGCCTCCTCGAGGCGATAGAGATAGCGCCCTTCCTTCGTGGCAAACAGGGCGGCCTTCTCCCGTTCCATTGACTCGGTGCCCTGGTCGGCCATGTGGTCGGTGTAGGCCGAGAAATCGGTGTCACCCGCCTCCCGGTCCGCCTTGGTCATGGCGTCAAATAGCCCGAGGGCTCGAAGTGCCTTGGCCCGCTCTTCGAGGAGACGCTGTTCCAGATGATCCAGTTGGGCTTTGGTGAGCATGAACCCGGACCTTTTCCTGGTGAAGGGTGAACGCCCTGAGCCGGAAAGCCCGATGAAGCCCTTCCGGAATCAGCCTTTGAATTTATCTGACAAGCCCTGCCGCGTCTACTCTCGTGACGCCATTGCAACCGTTGCAACCTTTACGCCTCGATGGCCCAGGAATACAGCCTGTGACCGATAAGCCCTCTGAGTCCCCACCCCTCGACGATGGCGAGATTCACTGCCGGCGGTGTGACGCACCGCGCCCGGCCATGTCTCGCCCCCCCTTCCGCGACGATCGGGGCGCCCGGATCCAGGCCTCCATCTGCCAGATCTGCTGGGGAGAATGGCTGAAGCACCAGACCGCACTCATCAACCATTACGGGCTGGATCCCCGGGATGCCGAGTCCCGGACCTTCCTCTACACCCAGATCGACGAGGTTCTCCTGGGTGAGGGAACCGGGGAATCGGTGGACACGTCGAAGGAAGGCACCATCGCCTGGTAGGTCGGGCTCGGCGGATCCTGGACGAGGGGACCCTGGTCCGCGGTTCCCGCAGGGGTCCGCATCGGCTCAGGACTGGAGGCGAACCCCCTCCCCCCGGAGCACGGGAGCGATCTCCTCCAGCGCCCTTTCGAGCTCGGATCGCTGGATCACAAGCGGGGGAGCGAACCGGATCACCTGGTGGTGGGTCTCCTTGGCCAGGATCCCCCGGGCCATGAGAGCTTCGCAGAAGGGGCGCGCCGGTCCCGAGGCCTCCCGGATCACCACGCCGATCATGAGCCCCTTGCCTCGGACTTCCTCCACGTGGGGCGAGGCCACGGCCCGCAGTTCGTCCATGAACCAGCTCCCCAGCTCGTCCGAGCGGCGCGGGAGCTCCTCCTCCAGGATCACGCGAAGGGAGGCCCGGGCCACCGCCGCGCCCAGGGGGTTGCCCCCGAAGGTCGAGCCGTGGTCCCCCGGCCTGAATACGTCCATGTACTCGGCATCGGCAAGGACCGCGGAGACAGGGTAGACCCCGCCGCCCAGCGCCTTCCCCACGATCAGCACGTCGGGACGGATGTCCTCCCAGTCGCAGCAGAAGAGGCGACCGGTCCGGCCCAGCCCCGTCTGGATCTCGTCCGCCATGAAGGCGACGCCCCGATCGCGGCAGATCTCCCGCGTGCAGGCCAGGTAACGGTCCGGAGGAACCACCACCCCGCCCTCTCCCTGGATGGGCTCCACGAGAAAGCCCACGGTGTTGGGGGTGATGGCTTCCTCCAGCGCCCGCGCATCGCCGTACGGCACGATCCGGAACCCCGGCGTGAAGGGGCCAAAGCCCGCCTTGTACGCCTCCTCCGACGAGAACCCGACAATGGTGGTGGTGCGCCCGGCGAAGTTCCCGGTGCAGACGATGATCTCGGCCTGACCCTCGGGCACCCCCTTTACCGTGTACCCCCACTTGCGGACCATCTTGATGGCCGTCTCCACCGCTTCGGCCCCGGTGTTCATGGGGAGGGCCTTCTGGAAGCCTGTGGCGGCGCAGAGCTCCCGGAGGAACGCCCCCATCTGGTCGTTGTGGAAGGCCCGCGAGGTCAGGGTGATCCGCTCCGCCTGCTCCCGGAGCGCCTCCATGATGGCGGGGTGCCGATGCCCCTGGTTCAGCGCCGAGTAGGCGGCCAGCATGTCCAGGTAGGTACGCCCCTCGACGTCCCGCACCCAGACCCCTTCGCCCCATTCCAGCACCACGGGAAGCGGCTTGTAGTTGTGGGCGCTGTAGCGGTCGGCCTCGTCGAGGAAGGCCGCGGTGGCCGCGGGTGCGGCCGGAGGGGCGCCGGGATCGGACCGGAGCCCTGAAGACGCCCGCGCGTCGGGATCTGAACCGGAAGGCTGGGAGAGCGTCATGTATCCTCCGGAGTGGTAGGTCGGAAATGCGGCACCGCCGAGGGTCTGGTCCTGGGACGGGGCTGACCCTGGGACGGGGCATGCCTGGGGAAGAGTTCCCGGCCCCCGCACCGGGACCACGTTCCTCCCCGAAGCTCTCACGCGGGACCCGTGCAGGCAATGGGAACGGGGGAGTGGCTGCAGGCAAGATGCGGGGCGAGGTGGGGACGCCCGGACCTCGTCCACCCCTCTGTGCCACAACGGGGGACCCGGGCTGCTGCCCGAGTCCCCCGCTGGAGTCAACCCTGCCGACCGGCGGGGCCGCTGCCCCGCCGATCGGATCGGATCAGAGCCCCAGGTCGATGGGGAGGATCACCGCGTCGATGACGTGGACGATCCCGTTCGAAGCGGTAACGTTGGCCGCCACGATGTTGGCCGTGTTGCCGACGGCGGTGATCTGCGCCGACGGGGAAACCTGGAAGTTGACGCCCAGGAGCGTCGAGATGTTCCGGCTGCCTCGGCGGGGAACCACGCTGTTGGCGGCGCGGCGACCCTCGACGACGTGGTAGGAAACAACGGCTTCCACGGTTCCGGCACCCAGCAGGTCATCGATGGCGGCGAACGGCCCCTCCGCCGCGAGCACGTCTGCATCGAGGAGACCCGCCACGGCACCCACGAGCCCGAGGAAGGCGGCGTCGTTCGGGGCGAACACCGTGTACTGGTCGTTGTCGAAGAGCCCGGCGATCAGCGCGCTCTCGGGGTTGGTCGCGGCGATGTACTGGATGGCGGCGAGCAGAAGGGTGAACTCGGGCTCGGCTTCGTTGGACGCGGACGCGACCACGATCTCGGCAATGCTCTGGGCACCCGGAGCCGGGGCACGGTTCTCGAGGGTGGCCTCGGGAGCGATGAGCGTGGGCTCGACGGGGGAATCAGCGCAGCCAGCGAGAACGAGGGCACCGGCCAGGGCCAGCACGGGAGAAGACTTGCGGAACATTGTTGCCTCCGGGAGACATGGGGTGAAAACCTGCAAGGAAGCCCTGCATGGACGCCCTTTCACCCCACTCGAACGGCGGTGTTCCACTTCTGTACAGATGGTGTCCGCCGTTTGTGTAACTATTCTCTACACCCCCTCGGATCGACGGCCCTCGCCGGGTCCCACATGGGCAGGCGCGGGTTCAGGCCCCGGTCGAGGCCCAGGCTCAGGCTCAGGCGCAGGCGACGTGAAGCTCACCGCCGGATGGGGCGTCTCGTCCACCTGAAGCCGGAAGATGTCGGGACGGGCGTAGTGCCCCACCACGTCGAACTCGAGCCGCTCCCGGCCGAGCACCGACGGATCCAGGTCCACCACGAGCATCCCCTCCCGGCCCAGAAGGGGGCCGGCCAGAACCTGGCCATCGGGGCCTATCACCACGCTTCCGCCCGGGCAGAGCTCCTCGGGCCACTCTTCGAGCTCGCGCCGCACCTGCGGGCCCACCTCGGGGTCCTCCAGGAGGGCGGCCGGATAGTCGGCCTGGGTCACGAACTGGTTGCATCCCAGCACGAAGCAGCGCCCCTCCACGGCAATGTGCCGGAGCGTGGCCTGCCACCGGTCCCGGGCATCTGCCGTGGGCGCCAGGTAGAACTCCACGCCCTTCCCGTAGAGGGCCATGCGGGCCAGCGGCATGTAGTTCTCCCAGCAGATGAGTCCACCCACCCGGCCAAAGGGGGTCTGAATCACCGGAAGGGTGCTTCCGTCACCCTCGCCCCAGACCAGGCGCTCCGCGGCCGTGGGCTTGAGCTTCCGATGGATGCCGAGGAGGGCGCCGCCCGGCCCGTAGTAGGCCAGGGTGCAGTAGAGGGTGGAGGCGTGGCCGGGGAGCCGCTCGATGACGCCCACCGCCAGGTGGACCCCGGCATCCCGGGCGGCGGCGCCAATCGCGTCGCTCTCCGGTCCCGGGAGGGTGATGGCGGAAGCCCAGTACCGGCCGAACAGGGCCTTGCCCGCGGGTGCCCTGCCACCGATGGCGGTCCCGAACCGGAGTCCCCAGGGATAGCCGCCAACGAAGGCCTCGGGAAAGAGAACGAAGCGGGCCCCGGCTCCCGCGGCCTCTGCGGCTCCCTGGCGGAGGGCGGCAAGCGCCCCCGGGGTGTCGAACGGACGGCCCCGGGGCTGGACGACGGCGACGCGGACGGAGGATGACATGGCAGGGGAGGAGAAGAAGAGAGGAGGGTTCCGGAGGTGCACCACAGGGGCACGGCTCGGGGGCGCGCATTCACCACCCTCACGCGCGTTAGAGAGCCCCTCAAGCTCTCATCGTCCGCTGCCTTTCGCAAAAGGAGTCCCTCGCGCCCACAACGACCCGGGGGGCGTGCCGCCTGGACACGCCCCCCGGGAGCCCCGATTCGTCATCGTGCGCTGCAGGGACAGCGCGCTACCTCCTTACCCTCATCCACACTCGCTGTACCCGCACACGTAGCACTTGAGGCAGCCTTCCTCGAAGGCCATGTGCGAGCTGCCGCACTCGGGGCAGGTGGCCAGGAGGCTGTCGCCCTTGTCGGCCTGGAGGATCGGGAGCGGCGCGGTCGCCGCCGCGGCCCGGGGAGCCAGGGCGCTGACGCCCTGGAGCTTGGGCGCGATGGGGAGCTCCTCCTGGACACCCTCCCGCTCCACCAGGTAGCGCTCGATGGCCTGGGCAATGGCATCCGGCGCCGAGAGCACCTTGTTGGGTCCGATCCCCACGGCCCGGTCGCAGGAGATCCCGCGGAGCTGGTCCCGCACCGCCGTGATGGGAATCCCGGAACGGAGCGAAAGCGAGGCCAGGCGCCCGATGGCCTCGGCGTCGGCGTTGGCGGCGCCACCGGCCTTCCCCAGCGTGGTGAAGACCTCGAAGGGGCGACCCTGCTCGTCCTCGTTGATGGTGACGTACAGATCCCCCAGCGGCGACATCATCTTGATGGTCCGGCCCCGGAGCATCTCCGGGCGATGCCGCTTGTGGCGCGCGGCCCGGGCCACCTCGTCCCGCTCCGCGTACTGGGCCACGAGGAGGTCCTTCTCCACCCGCAGGCGGTGGGCCTCCTCACGGGCGTCGGCCAGCGCCTGCTCCAGCTCGGCGGTGACCGCGGACAGGGCCTCCACCTCCACGGCGGCGGGGGTCTCCTCCTTCTTCCCCGTCTTTCCGGTGGAGAGCACCTGCATGGGCCGACATCCATCGCGGTAGACGGTGACGCCCTTGCAGTTCAGCTCGTAGGCCAGCTCGTAGATGGCCCGGACCTCGGCCTCGGTGGCCTCATGTGGGAAGTTGGTGGTCTTGGAAATGGCCGAGTCGGTGTGCTCCTGGAAGGCCGCCTGCATCCGCACGTGCCACTCCGGCGTGATGTCATGGGCCGTGACGAAGACCCGCTGGACGGACTCCGGGACCTCCTCGAAGTGAATGTGACCCTCGGTGGCGATGCGCTCCATGAGCTCGTCCGAGTACCACCCCCCGGCCCGGGCGATGCGCACGAAGTCGGCATTGACGTCAGGCATCATGGCGCCGGCCTGGTTCCGCATGAAGGCCACGGCGAAGAGGGGCTCGATCCCGCCGGAGCAGCCGGCGAAGATGGAGATCGTCCCCGTGGGCGCCACCGTGGTGATGTTGGAGTTCCGGAGCCTGCGCTCGGGGCGGACCCGGGTGCCATCGGCCCGACGGGCGCAGGTGGCGTCAGGGCCCCAGATGGAGTTCTCCCACGCCGGGAAGACGCCGCGGATCTCGGCCAGCCGCTCCGAAGCCCGGCGGGCCTCCTCGTCGATGAAGGCCATGACCTTGCGGCCCAGCTCCACGCCGGCCTCGGAGGAGTAGGGCACCCCGCAGCGCACCAGGAGGTCGGCCCATCCCATGATCCCGAGACCCACCCGCCGGATGTTCTGCGCCAGCTGGGTGATCTGGGGGAGCGGGTAGCGGTTCGCGTCGATGACGTTGTCGAGGAAGTGGGTCGAGAGGTGAACCACGGTACGCAGGCTCTCCCAGTCGATGCGGTCCTCGGCCGGCGTGTCCGCAGGGAGGTCGGTGCGCACGAACCGGCCGACGTTCACGCTCCCCAGGTTGCAGACGTCGTAGGGAAGGAGGGGCTGCTCGCCGCAGGGGTTCGTGGCCTCGTAGCTCCCCAGTGCCGGCACCGGGTTGTACTCGTTGGCCCGGTCGATGAAGAACACGCCGGGCTCCCCGGTCTTCCAGGCGCCATGCACGATCATGTCGAAGATCTCGCGGGCGTTCTCGGTCCCCACCACCTCGCCCGTGCGGGGGCTCCTGAGCTCGTACTCCGTGCCGGACTTCACCGCATCCATGAAGGCGTCGGTGATGGCCACCGAGATGTTGAAGTTCGTGATCTGCGACGTGTCGTCCTTGCAGAGAATGAACTCCCGGATGTCGGGATGATCCACCCGGAGGATGCCCATGTTGGCGCCCCGGCGGGTGCCCCCCTGCTTCACCACCTCGGTGGAGGCGTCGTAGAGCCTCATGAACGACACGGGACCCGAGGCCACCCCCATGGTGGAGCGGACCGTGTCACCGGTGGACCGCAGCCGGGAAAAGGAGAACCCGGTGCCTCCGCCGGACTGGTGCACCAGCGCCATGGACCGGAGGGTGTCGTAGATGCCGCTCTGTCCGTTGGAAAGGGCATCGTCCACCGGGAGAACGAAGCAGGCCGAAAGCTGCCCCAGCGGACGACCGGCGTTCATGAGCGTGGGCGAGTTGGGCTCGAACTTCCCCTTGGACATGAGGTCGTAGAACTGGCGCGCCAGCTCCTCGATGGCGGCGTCGGACGCCCCGTGCTGCCGGTCCTCCTCGGCGATGACCCGGGCGACCCGCCAGAACATGGTCTCGGGCTCTTCCACGGGCTCCCCGGCCTCGTCCTTCTTCAGGTAGCGCTTGGCCAGCACCAGCCGCGCGTTGTCCGACAGCTCCGCCCGCGGGAGATCCCCGGGAACCCGGTCATCGAAGATGGCGGGTTCGTCGGATCGGGCGGAGGCGGGGGTGGCGGTGGCGGATGATTCCTTCCTGGCCGGCATGGCGGGGCTCCTGGCGGGGTGTGGGAAAAGGGGGTGGAAACGATGTGGAAAAGGCTGGCCTCGGTGTGGAAAGCCCCGCAAGGCGTGCTGCAGGACGTTCCTACACCGTGGAAAGCCACGGGGAGCGCATCGGACTCGGACCACTGAATCCAGTAGCGGCTCCCATACTACGGCACCACATCTAGGGGGTCAAGGGTGAAGATGCCCCGGTCCAGCACCTCCGCCGGATCCCCGCCGGTTTGACGGGCGATGCGCCGTCGACAGGGTCCTCAAAAGGCCCAGCCCAGCCCGGCATAGACCGATGGAGCCGGGCGTCCGGACCCGGTGCCCGCCTGCGGGAAGGCCTCCCCCTTCAGCGGAACGGCCACCCCCACCCGGAGAAGGGCCTGGGACCGGAAGAGAAGGGCGTGCACGAGACCCGCCTCCGCGCCCACCGACACCAGGATGTCGTCCGCCCGCTCGGCACCCCCCCCGGCGGCTCCAGCTCCGTCCATCCAGAGCGTGGCCGCCACCCGGTCCGCATGAACCGGGAGCAGGCCTGCACCCCGGTGCACGATGGCCAGGGGGAGACGGAGTTCCGCCCCGGCGCCCAGGACCCGGGCCCCGCCCCCGGCCCCGGCCTCGAACCCCCGGACCTGGAAGACACCTGGCACCCGGTCCCAGGTAGCGCCCAGCGTTCCGCTTCCCCCCCCGCCTCCGCCTCCGATGCGGAGGGTGGACGGGCCCGCCCCCGGTCCCCGGGCGAGGCCCACTGCACTCCGAAGCCCCAGCGCCGGCGGTGCACCCCCCGAGGCCCGGAGTCCCCGATCCCCCAGGGAGCGGAAATGGCGAACCGAGAGGATCGCGTCCTGGACAGAGGCATCCCGCCCCGCCACACCCCGGATCGTGTCGGCCAGCCCCGGCTCCCAGCGGGTCCGAAGGCGCAGGGTCACCTGGCTCCCCTCCTGGGCGCTGGGATGGAAGGCGTAGCTTCGGATCGTGGAACGGGACAGGGTGGCCGAGGCCTGGAGCAGCGTACGGTCCGGGCGCGTCAGGGCGGCACGCCGGGACACACCCCCCCCGGCTTCCAGGAGATGGAGGTCCTGCCGGATGTAGCGCAGGTCCAGCAGGGCCTGCCGCGAGTCCCGGAACCGGGGCCGGAGGAGGGAGGCCGAGACGACGGCACTCCGCTCCCTCGCCGCGAGGTAGAGGGGGGCCACATTCTCCGCGGCTTCCCCGGGCGGGGGCGCCACCGGGGTGACGGCGTCCCAGAGCTGGCTGACCGCCCCGGTGAGAACCGGGTTGCCGAGCCCGGCCCAACGCCAGCTTCCCGTGCCCTCCCACCGCCGGCCCGGACCTCCGGCCGGAAGATCGACGCGCAGATCCCACCGGTGCCGGTCCACGGCGTCGGCCGCCCAGCTCTCAAACCCCAGCGTCGGGGCCAGGACCCGCGAGCCTCCCAGCGTGGCCGGAGCCTGAACCGCGGGGATCCAGTGGCGGGGTCGGAGGGTGGAGGCCGGGGACCAGGGGCGGACCTCGGCCTCGAAGCGGGCCCGATGGCCGTCCACCATGGCCATCCGGGCCGGCAGCGGCCCATGTCGCTCGGCCAGGGGGAGTGGAGGGGCTCCCCACCGGAACGTGTCCGGGCCCGGCCGAAGGGGGAGTCGGGCCAGTTCCCACCCGTCGGCCTCCAGGAGGGAGAAGACGACGTGGGTCCCCGACGGCGTCACCGTGGGGAAGATCCCGGCCGTGACCAGGTCCGAGAGCTGCCCGATGCGAGGCTCCGGGTCTCCCGAAGCGGAGGGGGCCGGGGCCACGTACAGGTTGGCCACGCCGCTTCGCTCCGAGCTCCAGACGATGTACCCGCCATCGGGCGTCCATGCGGAGCCATGGATGGGGGCCCGCCCCTCGTCCACCACCGCGAAGGAGGGCGCAGGACGTCCGGACTCGCGGTCCGAGCCCCCGCCGCTCACTTCCGCATCCAGCACCCCCGCATCCAGCACCCCCACATTGAGCACCCCCACGGCCCACGATCCCCCGGCCTCCCAACGGGTGACCACGACACGGGTCCCGTCGGGGGACCAGCGGGGATGGGCCCAGTGGAGGCCGGGATCGGGCTCGGTGAGCCTGGCCACGACCTGCCCCTCGGGGGAGAGGATCACCAGGTGGTTGGAGCCGGGAACGTCCAGCACCGCCACGATCCGTCCCGAACCCGGGTGGACATCCAGCCCCCCCACCCGCATCCCACGGGTGACCCGGTGGCGCCGACCTGCCGCATCGATGCGCCAGAGGTCCGACCGGATGGTGTAGCGATCCACGAAGTCGGGCTGGGTGGTCCAGAGCTCGCCTCCCGGCCCCCAGGCCAGGGGTGCGGCCTGGTGGAGGGGGCGAAGGACCCGATCGGGACCCTCGCCCTCCCGCAGCACCACGGACATCTCGGTGCGCCCGTCGGAGCGGACCCACGCCATGCGGCCATCGTCGGGGTGAAACGCCGGGTAGAGCCCGAGGCGAGCGCCCGTCGTGAGTCGCTCGGGTTCCGGCGCGAGTCCCCGGGTGCGGATGGCCGCCTCCAGCGCCCGAGCCTCCGTCTCGGTGGCACGAAGCCAGCCCTCGTGCATCTCTTCCAGCGAGGCCCCGAAGACCTCCCGGGCCGAAGCGTTCAGCCGGTACGGGTTCAGCCGCTCCGCCGAGCGGCGGAAGAAGGCGCCGACGGCATCTTCCCCCTCCACCTTGGCCAGGTGATGAAAGAACGGTCCGCCCCAGGCGTACGGACGTTCCCCGCCGGGAAAGCGGGGAGAGGTGCCCATGACCTGGTCGATGCGCTCGCCCTCCCCGGCCAGGACCCGGGCCCGTAGCATGGCATCGAACCGGGCCCCGTGCATCCGTCCCCCGTCGGTGAGGTCCGACTCGGCCTGCACCGCGACCCCCTCCACGGCCCAGGACGAAAGGGTGAAGGCAGGAAAGAGGGGCCACGCCACGGGAGCTCGCCCCACGATCCGGCGGGCCAGCCGCCCCGGGGTGCCCGTCATTTCCAGGTGGAGGATGTGAACCACCTCGTGGGTGACCACGAGCTCGAGCCAGTCGTCGAAGGGCATGGCGCCGGGTCCGTCCACCGGGGGGCGGGCCCAGATGACGATCCGGGGGTAGGGTGCAGCCCGGGCCGACCCGTTGGAGAGGTCCACGTGGTCGGTCACCACAAGCTGGATCCGCTCCGGGGGGAGGGTTCCAAAACCGGCGAGCCGCTCCAGTGCCCGCTCGGCCCGTTCGGCGGCCCGGAAGGCCACGTCATCCAGCCCCTCGTGAAACACCACCTCGAAGTGTGGGGTCTGAAAGCTCATCCACCGGGCGTCTGGGGGTGGAGTCTGCCCGGCGAGGGGTACGGCCGGCAGGCTCAGCGCACCGCCAATGCCCACGAGGAGCGCCAGGACGATGAAGCACCGCTGACCGCAGTCCGTTAGCTTTTTCATGAGCTTGTGCATGAGATTGTGCATGAAATCGCGCATGGGCCTCGCCGTGGGAGCGTGCTCCCGCACACCTGCTTCCATCCTGCCGCCCTCCTCTACGATCGCCTTCTCGAACGCGGACACTTCCATGGCTCAGAACGATCTTCAGCGCGCTGCCCTGACGGCCCTCACCGCCGCCGGAGCCTCCGCCCTCAAGAAGTGGGTAGGGAGCCGGCGCCCCCGTGCCGGACGGCTCCTCCGGGGGGCCGCGGCCGGGGTCGGGGCCGCCGGGCTCCTGGCCGCCTTCCGGGCCCTCACCGGCGACCGGCGTCCCGCCCCCGGGGAACTGGTCGACGACCTGCTCTCCGGCGCCGGCAAGGGCGTCATCTACACCGCCGTGCTGGATCCGCTCCTCCCGGGTCCCCCGGCGCTCCGGGGCGCCCTGGTAGGGACGGCCGAGTACCTCTCGGCTCCCTGGGGCGGCCTGCTGCGCCAGATGTCCAACCTCTCTCCCGTGGAGCGGATCCCCATCGTGGGGGCCCTGCTGGACGCGGGCGACGCCGAGGATGATCCCTTCGTCGCCTACCTGATCTTCGGGCTCGCCCTGGGGCTCCTCAGCGGAGACGACGAGGCGGAGGACTGACCACCACCGGAACCTGGTGCCCCCACCGGCGGGGCGTGCGCTCGGCTTCACCCCGGGTCCACCCGGCCCCGCAGGGCTCGATCTCGTCCGACGCGGCCTCCGCCCTCCCCTCCCCTGCCGCCGCCGCCCGGGCGGCCACCTCCTCCGCATCCCGGATTCCCAGGAGGACGGTTTCAGGCCCCCAGCTCCGGATCCAGCAGAACGAAGCCGGACTCGCCTGCACGATGGGGGGAAGGTAGAAGACCGAGACGTTGTCCACCCGGTCCACGAGAAGATAGCGGGCGCCCAGATCCTCCGCCTGTGCCAGGAGGGGACCCGGGTCCTGGAAGAAGGGGAAGACCCGCCCGGGTGTCCCGCCCAGGGCGAAGAAGATGCGCGGCTTCCGGTTGATGACCACGGCATCGGCCGGGAGGTTCGCACCGGACCACGCCGCCGCATCCCGGAAGCCCCGAAACGCCGCCCCGTAGCAGGCAAAGGGATCGGAGGCGGCCAGGTCACGGCAGACCGAGGAGACCTGGGCCCGGTCCCGAACAGCTCCCAGCGCAGGGAAGGCCAGGACCAGGAAGGCCAGCGCCGCCAGCGCGGTCCCGGGCCGGGGGATGGACGCGGCCCGGGCTCCCGCCAGGATGGCCTCGGCGGCCCAGGCCAGCAGGAGCGGATAGAGGGGGAGGACGAACCGGTCCCCGGACCAGACCTCGGGCCAGAGGAGGACCAGGCCTCCATAAAGGGGAAGAAAGAGCTCGGCGAGCCCCCCTTCGCCGCGAACGAGACGCCGACCCCATCCCGCCAGGGCGAGGAGAACCAGGACCCCTCCCAGGGCGGCCAGGGCGGCAGCGGGGACGGACCAGGCCCCCCACCACTCCCCTCCCAGAACCTCGCCGACGTAGAGCTTCAGGTTGGTCCAGACCCGGAGGAGGAGTCCGCCGAGGCCCACGCTCCCCAGGGCGGGCTCATAGGGATTGGCCATCCAGAACTCGTCCTGGTAGGCCCCCTCCCCCGCCCCACGACCGCGCAGGATCCAGAGCAGGACCGGGACCGCGGCGACGGCCACGGTCACGGCCAGCGCCCGCCAGCGTCGCTCCCAGGCCAGGAGAAGGAAGAGGCCGGCAAGGAGCGGGAGGCCGGCCGTACGGGTAAAGAGGGTCAGGAGGGTGGCCCCCGCCGCCAGGGCGAGCCAGGCAGCGGCGCCTGAACCGGGCTCTGATCCGGGTCCTGATCCGGCGCCTGATCCGGGCGCTGATCCAGGCCCTGCCCCGCTCCACGCCCCGCGCCGGAGCCGGAGCCCCGCCCGGTCGGCCCCCCAGAGGGCCAGGAAGACCGCCACGAGGAAAAGGGGCTCGGAGAGGACCCAGCGGGATGCCTCCACCCACCCGGCCGACAGAATCACCGCCGCCGCCACCCCCGCGCCGAAGAGGGGCCCCCTCCGGGACCCCGCCCAGGCGAAGACCAGGAGCCCGGCTCCGGCCACGAGCAGGGCGGAGAGGAGCTTGAAGGCGCCCCAGGTGGAGGCCCCCAGCGTCATGGCCAGCGCCAGCAGGAGGGGATAGGCGGGGGGATACTTGGCGTGGGGCGGCTCCAAGGGATCCCAGAGTTCCGTGTAACCCGTCCCCGAGGCCAGCGAGCTGGCCAGCGAGAGGTAGGCCGCGTTGTCGCCTCCGAGGTGGGGGGCGGGAAGGGCTACGGCGGCCAGGACGACGGCGTGGAGCAGGAGGAGGAGGCCACCTGCGATCCACCAGGCCCGGGGCGGAAGACCGCCCGATGCCGGGGCAGCGGGTCCCGTCACCCTGCCGCCCCCGGCCCTGGCTCCGGCCCTGGTCCTGGCCCTGCTCCGGGCACGTACGACCCCAGGACCCGGGGACCGGCGGCACCCGTGACCCGGGGGAGGGAGCCCGGGATCCCCCGGAGATGGGCCCATGCCAGGAGGGCGAAGGCCGCGGCCTCCCGGGCATCGGGGTCCACGCCCAGGGCGGCGGCCCCGGTCTCTACCGCAGCGCCTCCGATCTCCCGGGAGAGCGCCCCCTCGATGGCCCGGACCAGGGTGGGGTTCCGGGCGCCGCCCCCGGCCAGGACCACCTGGTGGATCCCCTCCACCGGAAGATGATCCCGGTAGGCCCGGGCCACCGACCGGGCGGTGAGCTCGACGAGGGTGGCCAGGAGATCATCCCAGGCACCCGTGTCCGCCTCCCGGAGCCGGGGGGCCAGCTCTGCCAGGAGGGCCTCCAGTCGGGCATCGCCGAAGCGCTCCCTCCCCGTGGACCGGGGCGGTGGCATGTCGAAGAACGGATCGGCCAGGAGGCCAGCCAGAATGGCCTCGTCCACCCGTCCCCGGGCGGCGCGGCGACCGTCCACGTCGAAGCCGGAGCCCCCGGTGGAGCCGAGGGCGGCCTCGGCCCGGCGGAAGGCGGCATCCACCAGGGCCACGCCGGGACCGGTGTCGAAGGCCAGGATCTCGTCCCAGGCGCCGGACGCCGGGAGGAAGGTCACGTTCCCCATCCCTCCCAGGTTCTGAAGGGCGCGTCCCACCCCCGGCCGGTGCAGGAGCACCCGGTCGGCCCAGGGGACGAGGGGTGCCCCGTGCCCTCCGGCGGCCATGTCCCGGGCCCGGAAGTCGTGGACCACCGCGATCCCGGTCCGCTCCGCCAGCGTGGATGCGTCGCCAAGCTGGAGCGTCCAGCCGCGCGCGCTTGCCCGGCTGCTCCCGGACGCCCCCGGAGGCGGCTCGTGCCAGATCGTCTGGCCGTGGGAGCCCAGGGCGGCCACCTCGTCGGGGGCGGTCCCGGAGGTCTCGAGCAGCTGGAGAAAGGCCTCCGCAAAGCCCTGGCCAAGCTCCACGTGGAGCCGCGCAAGCCCGCGGGCATCGGTCCCGCCGACGGACATGGCCCGTCGCATCCCCTCCCGCAGTTCCTCCGCCCAGGGAAAGGTGTCGAAGGCCACGACCTCCCATGCCAGGGCCCCGGGGTCGTCCCCCTCCACCCGGAGCAGGAGGGCGTCGATGCCGTCCATGGAGGTGCCGGAGAGGAGGCCCCCCACGAGGCATGGGCTCCGGTTCACGGCGCCGCCTCGCCGGTGATGTCGGCCACCCGCCCCCCGGACTCGGCCATGCGCCCCTCGGCTTCCTCCCGGGAGATCCCCAGGCGACCCATGACCAGGGCCGTCTTCACGTGGCCGCCGGCGGCCTCCAGGAGGGCCCGGGCCTCCGGGGTCTCCACACCCAGCGTGGCCCGGAGGATGCGCTCGGCCCGGTCCTGGAGCTTGGCACAGGTGACCTGCAGGTCCACCATGAGGTTCCCCCACGTCTTTCCGGAGAGGATCATGGCCCCGGTGGTGAGGGTGTTCAGGACCAGCTTGGTGGCGGTGCCGGCCTTCATGCGCGTGGACCCGGTCACCACCTCGGGGCCGGTAAGGGGGGCGATGACCACGTCGTGGCGCGCCCGCAGATCGTCCGACGGCGGCGTGCAGAGGAGGAAGCCCGTGCGCGCACCCCGCTCCCGGGCGCGAGCCAGGGCGCCATGGACGTAGGGCGTGGTCCCCGACGCGGCGATGCCCAGGACGAAGTCCCCTGCCCGGACCCCGCGGGCCTCCAGGTCCCGGGCGCCGTCCTCCGCACGGTCCTCGGCCCCTTCCTGCGCCCGGACCAGGGCATCGTACCCCCCGGCAATGATCCCCTGGACGAGCTCCGGATCGGTCCCGAAGGTCGGGGGCATTTCGGCGGCGTCGAGCACCCCCAGGCGCCCGCTGGTCCCGGCCCCCACGTAGAAGAGACGCCCTCCGGCGGCGAAGGTGGCCGCGACGAGCTCCACCCCCCGGGCGATGGCTCCGGACTCGGCAGCCACGGCGTCGGCCACGCTCCGGTCCTCGGCCTGGATCAGCGCCACGATCCCGGTGGCGGGGAGGCGATCGATCTCCCGCGTCTGCGGGTTTCTCTGTTCGGTGAGGCGGGCGTCCAGCATGGCGGGATCCGGGAGTCGGGTGTATGGTGGCCCGTCGCCCGAAGCTAACGCTCCACCTCTGGAGATGCATGACCCTGCCGCCCTCGTCGGACCTCCTGACCCGCGCCCGGCACATGGCGCCGGAGCTCATCGAACTTCGGCGCGAGCTCCACCGCCACCCGGAGCTCTCCTTCCAGGAACACCGGACCTCGGCCCGCCTCGCGGCCGCCCTCGTCTCCCTCGGCTACCAGGTGCGGACCGGGGTGGCCCGGACGGGCGTGGTGGCGGAGCTGGAGGTGGGCTGCGGCGCAACGGGGTCTTCCGGGCCTCTTCGAACCGTGGCCCTCCGGGCCGACATGGACGCCCTCCCCATCCAGGAGGCCAACGACCACGGGTTCGTGTCGGAGGTCCCGGGTGTCATGCACGCCTGCGGGCACGATGCCCACATGGCCGGCCTCCTGGGGGCCGCCCGGCTCCTGGCCGCCCTCCGGGACGAGGGTAGCCTCCCGCCGGGGCGGGTGCGCCTCCTCTTCCAGCCCTCGGAGGAGTCCATGGATGCGGAGGGAAGGAGCGGAGGACGGCGCATGGCCGAGGAAGGCGCCATGGAGGACGTGGATGCGGTGGTGGGGCTCCACGTGGGTGCCCACCTGGAGGCCGGCCGGGTCTTCCTCGCCCCCGGTCCCTTCTTTGCCGGGACCGATACCATCCGGATCCGGGTGGAGGGACGGGCGGCCCACGCGGCCCGACCCCACGAGGGCGTGGATGCCCTCGTCCTGGCGGCGCAGGGCGTGCTTGCGGCCCAGCAGGCCGTCTCGCGGGGCATCGCTCCGGAGCGCCGGGGCGTGGTCTCGCTGGGAACGATTCATGGGGGGGAGGCCACCAACATCGTCTGCGACCGGGTGGAGATCGGGGGGACCCTCCGCTACTTCGAGCCCGAAGTCCGGGCGGCGCTGCGGGCCGGGGTGACCCGGGCCTTCAAGGCGCTGGAGGTCCAGGGAGCCCGGGTGGAGGTGACCTTCATCGATGGCTACCCACCCGTGGTGAACGACCCCCTGGTCACGACCCGGGTGCGAAGCGCCGCCGCCCGGGTGGCCGGGGCGGGGGTGCTCATGACGGAGGCGGCCTCGGAGGCCGCCATGACCGCCGAGGACTTCTCCTTCCTGGCGGAGCGCGCCCCCGGTGCCTTCTTCTGGCTCGGCGCCGCGCTTCCCGATCCCCGGGAGCACCATCATCCCCGCTTCGACATCGACGAAGACGTGATCCCCCTGGGCGCCGCTCTCCTGGCCGGTGCCGCGGTGGAACTCCTGACCCTGACCCCGACCCCGGACCTCACCCCGAACCCGGCCCTGACCCCATGATCCGTTCTTCCCTGACCCCTGCCGCCCTGGCCCTTCTCCTCCTGGTGGGGTCCGCCCTCGCGGGGTGCGAGCTCGAGGCCCCGTCCCGTCCGCCGGTGGCACCGGCCGACGTCCCCCGGGCCGATCTCGCCTTTCCCGAGGGATGGCGCTTCTCGGCCGATGATCTCCCCGAAACGGGACGGGGCGGCGCCGTGAGCACCACCGACATCCTGGCCACCCAGGTGGGGACCGACGTCCTGGCCGAGGGAGGGACCGCCATGGATGCGGCCATCGCCGTGTCCTTCGCGCTGGCCGTGGTGAACCCCTCGGCCGGGAACATCGGGGGCGGGGGCTTCATGGTGACGCGACTGGCCGACGGCTCCACCAGCGCGCTGGACTACCGGGAGACGGCCCCCCTGGCCGCCACCCGGGACATGTACCTGGACACCGCCGGGGATCTCACCGACGCTTCGGTTCTGGGGCACCTGGCCGCCGGGGTTCCGGGAACGGTGATGGGGATGTGGGAGGCACACCAGCGCTACGGCACGCTCCCGTGGGAGCGGCTGGTGGCACCCGCCGTGGCCCTGGCCGACGGCTTCGAGGTCCACGAGCGCTATGCCCGATCGATCCGCGGGTCGCAGCGGTCCCTGGAGCTGTTCGAGACGACGCGGAACACCTTCCTCCCCGGCGGCGAGGTCCCGGAGGTTGGAAGCACGTTTTCCCAGCCCGCGCTGGCCGCCACCCTGCGGCGGATCCAGGCCGAGGGCCCGGACGGGTTCTACCGGGGAGAGACCGCGGACCTCATCGTGGCCGAGATGGAGCGGGGAGGCGGCATCATCACCCATGAAGACCTGGCGGCGTACCGGGCCGTATGGCGGGATCCGGTGACCTTCACCTACCGGGGGTACAGGGTCACCTCCATGCCGCCGTCCTCGTCCGGCGGTCCCACCATGGCGCTCATGGCCCACCTCCTGGAGCAGCACGACGTGGCCGCCCTGGGGTGGGGGTCCGCCGACTACGTTCACCTCTTTGCCGAAGCGGCCCGCCGGGCCTACGCCGACCGGAACCAGGTCCTGGCGGACCCCGACTTCGTGGAGGTCCCGGTGGCCCGGATGATCTCCCGGGACTACGCCGCGGAACGGGGGGCCGACATCCGGATGGAGCAGGCCACCCCCTCGGTGGAGGTGGGGCCGGGGCTCGTCATCGGGGAGTCGCTGCAGACGACCCACTACTCCATCGTGGACCGGATGGGGAACGCCGTGGCGGTGACCACCACCATCAACTCCTCCTTCGGAAGCAAGGTCACGGTGGAGGGCGCCGGGTTCCTGCTGAACAACGAGATGGACGACTTTGCCGCGAAGCCCGGCTTTCCGAACCAGTTCGGCCTGGTCCAGGGAGAACAGAACGCCATCGAGCCCGGAAAGCGCATGCTCTCGGCCATGACGCCCACCGTGGTGGCAGACCCGAGCGGGGAGCTCTTCTTCGTCACCGGCACGCCGGGAGGCTCCACCATCATCACCACGGTGCTCCAGACCCTGGTCAACGTGGTGGACTTCCGCATGAGCGTGAGCCAGGCGGTGAACGCACCCCGGGTCCACCACCAGCACCTCCCGGACCAGGTCTACTGGGAGAACCGCGGACTCTCCGAGGTCGTGGTGGCCGAACTGGAGGCCCGGGGGCATACGGTGTCACAGCGCGGTGGAACGTCGGGCGACGTGCAGGCGATCCTGCGTCTGCCCGACGGCACGCTCACCGTCTACTCCGATCCCCGGCTGGGGGGGAACGCCCGGGCGCTTCCCTGACCCGGGTCCTTCACTGAAAAAGGGTCCGGCCAGGTGATGACCCGGCCGAACCCCTTTCCAGAATCTCCTCCAGAATCTCCGCGCGGCTGATTCAGCGCGCGGCCAGGATCAGCGGGCGGCCAGGATCACCGCGTCCTCGAGACGGATCGTGATGCGGGCGCCCTCGGCCAGGACGGCGTGACCATCCCGGTTGGTGAGGGCGATCCCGGCGCCGGCCACGGCACCGGCAGCGGCGCCGGCCACGGTGGACCGGGTGTCCCGGCCCAGGATCCGTCCGATCACGGCGCCGGCGGCGGCGCCGGTGGCCACGGTGGCCGCGCTGCGCTGGCCTGAATCCCGCGCCTCGGTGGCCAGCTCGGTTTCCACGACGGTGGCCCGGATGGGGAAGCGCTCGCCATTCACCACGAGCCCGACGATCTCCAGAAGGAGAGCCGCCGGCTCCTCGGCCGAGGGACTCTCCCTGGACTCGGCCACTCGACCCTCGAGCCGGGATCCGGCCGGGAGGATCAACGTGCCGTCGGCCGCCCGAAGCCCTTCCTCGATACGGGCGTGGAAGACGTCACCCACCTGGCTGGTGCGGGTGGAGAGGGAGCCTTCCAGGACCCCCGTGATGCGAGTGGCCACGGGGAGCATGGGACCCGCCAGGGCCGGCTCCGGCTGGGGCTCGGTCACGGGGTCAGGCCGGGCCGCAGGAGGGGCCGGGGGCGTCGCCGTCGGGGGCGGGGTGGCGGCAGGGGGGCGAGTGGGCGCCGGCGCCGGAGCGGAGGGCGGGACCACGGGCGGCGTGACCGCTGCGGGATCCGTTCCGGGCTCGGTGGCAGGGTCATGGTCCGGATCCTCCCAGGTCTCCTCCGCGAAGGGAGTGCTCTCCAGGTCGCCGGCCGACTCGGCATCACCACCGCACGCCCCGGCCCCGAAGGCCAGGAGGAGCAGGGTTGCCAGGGTGGGAACTTTCTCGAGGGGACGCACGATATACCTTCCTTATCCTCTGGGTGGAGCGTGGGCGAAGCGCGCCAGGGGAGGCGCGACGCTTATGGATGCTCGAGGAGACGACGGGGACCACGTATGAGACTGCTACACCGGTACCGGGCCCGAAGAGCCATGGGGATCCCCCAAGCATGACCCATCTGCGCACCCTCCTCCCCTACTTCCGCCCCTACCGAAGAGGGATGCTGGCGGGGATCGCCCTCGTGGTGATCTCCAACGTCTTCACCGTGGCGGGCCCCTGGCTCCTCCGCCTTGCACTGGATGCCCTGGGGGAGCCCGTGGTCTCGCGGGAGCGCATCGTGCTCTACGCGGGGCTCATCGTGGTGGCGGCGATCCTCGGGGGCGCCACCAAGTTCGGGATGCGGCAGCTCCTGAACAGCATCTCCCGGCGCATCGAGTGCGACCTCCGGGAGGACTTCTTCCGCCATCTCCTCCGGCTGGACGCCCCGTTCTACGGAACCTGGCGCACCGGCGACATCATGAGCCGGGCCACGAACGACACCCTGGCCGTGCGTCAGGCCGCGGGGCCGGCGGTCATGTACGCGGTGAACACCACCGTCATCTCGATCTTCGCCCTCTCGCTCATGGTGTGGATCAGCCCCCGCCTCACGCTCCTGGCCATCATTCCCATGGTCTTCCTTCCGCCCGTGGTCCTCGGCTTCGGGAAGGTGATCCACCGGAGATTCGAGCGCATCCAGGAGCAGTACTCCGACCTCTCCACCCTCACGCAGGAAAACCTGACCGGCGTCCGCCTGGTGCGGGCCTACGTGCAGGAGGAGGACCAGGGCCGCCGCTTCCGGGCCATGAATCAGGAGTACCTGGCGCGGAACCTCCACCTGGTAAAGGCCCAGGGGCTCTTCCACCCCATTCTCTCGCTCCTCACGGGGCTGGCCATGGTCATCCTCCTCTGGGTCGGGGGAGGCGAGGTGATGCGGGGCGCCATTACCGTGGGCGACTTCGTGGCCTTCACCTTCTACCTGAACCTCCTCACCTGGCCCCTCATTGCGCTGGGCTGGGTCGTGAACCTCTTCCAGCGGGGGGAGGCCTCCATGGGGCGACTGAACGCGGTCCTCCAGACCCGGCCCGGGATCGAGCCCGGAGCGGGTGTGGAGGTGTCCGAGATCCAGGCCCGGGGAGCCATCGAGTTCCGGGGGGTGGGGTTCCGCTACCCGGGGACCCACCGGCCGGTGCTTCGGGACCTGTCCTTCCGGGTGGAGCCGGGCGAGACGGTGGCCATCGTGGGGCCCACGGGGTCGGGCAAGAGCACCCTGGTCTCCCTCCTTCCGCGCCTCCATGATCCCACCGAGGGGATGATCTTCCTGGACGGCGTTCCCCTGGTGGAACTGGATCCGGTCTCCCTCCGCCAGCGGGTGGGGATGGTTCCCCAGGACAGCTTCCTTTTTTCGGACTCCATTGCCGCCAACATCGGTCTCGGGCTGAAGCCGGCCACCGGGGAGCGGGGAGACGACCTGGACCCCCGGGTGCGGGCGGCGGCCGAGGTCGCCCAGTTCCACGAGCAGGTCCTGGACTTTCCGAAGGGGTACGGGACCCTCCTGGGGGAGCGGGGCATCAACCTCTCCGGTGGGCAGAAGCAGCGCGCCGCCCTGGCCCGGGCCCTGGCCAGGGATCCCATGATCCTGATCCTCGATGACGCCCTCTCGGCGGTGGACACCCACACCGAGGCGCGCATCCTGGAGGGACTCCGGACCGCCCTTGCAGGCCGGACCGCCTTCCTCATTTCCCACCGGGTCAGCGCCGTGATGCATGCCGACCGGATCCTGGTCCTGGACGACGGCGTCCTGGTGGAGAGCGGGACCCACGAGGAGCTCCTGGCCCGCGGAGGCACCTATGCCTCGCTCCTCCGTCGCCAGCTCCTGGAGCAGGAAGTGGGGGAGGCGGCAGTTCCGATGCGCTCGTAGCGTCCGATCCGCTCGTAGCGTCCGTTCGCTCGTGGCGTCAGATCCGGTCGAAGAGGAAGTCGGGGGTCAGGGGGAGGAGCCAGGTGGTGAGGAGGGTGAAGGCCCCCGTCACCAGGAGGAGCCCGATGAGGATGAGGAGAATCCCCGAGACGACCTGGATCACGCCCAGGAACCGGCGGATCTTCCGGAAGGCCGAGAGGAACCGATCCAGCGCCAGCGCGGACAGCAGGAAGGGGATGGCGAGCCCCGCCGAGTAGACCGTGACGAGGCCGATCCCGCTCCAGAAGGTCTCCTGCACCATGGCGTAGGTCAGGATCGCCCCCAGCACCGGTCCGATGCAGGCCGTCCACCCGGCACCGAAGGCCATCCCCACCCCGATGGCGCCCAGCGTCCCCACCGGGGAGTCGGCCACGTGGAAGCGCTTCTCACGAAGGAGGGGGGTGATGCGGAAGACGCCGGCCAGGTGGAGACCCAGGAGAATGATGACCACCCCTCCCACCCGGGCGATCCACTCCTCGTAGGACTTGAGGAACTGCCCCAGGAAGGAGGCGGCGCCCCCGAGCACCACGATGAAGATGAAGGAGAAGCCCAGGACGAAGAAGACGGCCATGCGGAGCACGCGTCCGCGCTCCACCCCCTCCTCCAGGTCCTCCAGGCTCATCCCGGTGATGAACGCCAGGTAGGAGGGCACGAGCGGGAGGACGCAGGGCGAAAGAAACGAGAGTACGCCCGCCGACAGGGCAATCAGGAATCCGACCTCGGTCATGCGTCCCCCCCGGGAGGCGTTCGGGATACGGCTCGAAGGGCGCGCCGGGCCCGGGCGCGCTGCACCAGCCCCCGAATGGCCAGGACACCCCCCAGCCACCCCAGGATCACGGCCAGCGACCAGGCCAGCGTCCTGGGAAAGAGGGCCAGGAGCAGCGCCCCCGCAAGGAGCGTCAGGGTGAGGGTCGTGAGCACGGCCCGGTCCTCGCGCCCCACGACCCGGCTTCCGGCGATGGCATCCCCCAGCGACGATCCGGCTCGGAACAGGTCCGCCAGGGTCAGCGTCTGCGCCCCGGGTGCACCCGGGCCCCAGCGCCGGATCCGGGCGGCCAGCGTCGGCTCATCGATGAGTTCCGCCTCCCCCTTGGCCTCCCGAACGCGCTTCCGGTCCCGGGCGGTGGCGGCACCGGGAAGGAGGATTTCCACCGACGAGGCCAGGTCCGCAAGGAAGAGCCCCTGGACCTGGGAGGCCAGCTCCCGGTCATGGATTCCGGCATCCAGTTCCCAGTTCCCCAGGAGGGAGGCCGAGTTCAGGTTGCTGGAGCCCACCCTGCACCAGGCGCCGTCCACCACGGCGGTCTTGGCGTGGATCATGGGGCCCTCCCACTCGAAGATGCGCACCCCGGCTTCCAGCAGGAACCGGTAGCCGCTCCGGCTCAGGCTCCCCACCCAGGGCCAGTTGTTGTGGGCAGGCACGAGGATCCGGACGTCCACGCCGTCCCGGGCCGCCTCCGCCAGCGACTCCCGGACGGCCCGCGGCGCGACGAAGTAGGGATCCGTGATCCAGATCCGCTCCTGAGCTGCCGCCGCCATGAGTTGGGTGACCCGGTAGACCCGGGTGCGCCAGGGCACCCCTTCGATGAGCCACACCGGTGACTCCCCCGCCGGCGCCACGCCGGCGGGATCCACCTGGCAGGCCGGGTCCACCGGTTCACCGGTCTCGGCCCAGATGCGTTCGAAGGTACGTCCCGCCACGGCCGCGCCGGGTCCCCGGATCTCCACTCCCGTGTCCCGCCACGGCGGGCTCGTGGGAGTGCCGGCCCACTCCTGGCCGATGCAGAACCCTCCGAGGAACGCCACCCGCCCATCCACCGCCACGAGCTTCCGGTGGTCCCGCTGCAGGAGGCCGAACGGATCCCGCAGCGACGGCCGGTTGAAGGCCCGAACGTCGATCCCCGCCTCCCGGAAGGGCTTCCAGAAGCGCCGGGGCGTGGCCCAGCATCCCATCCAGTCGTAGAGGACGCGGACCGTGATGCCGGCCTGTGCGCGCTCGATGAGAGCCTCGCGGAACCGATGCCCCACCGGGTCGTCGCGGAGGATGTAGTTCTCGAAGTGAACGAAGCGCTCCGCCTGGGAAATGGCCTCGATCCAGATGTCGAAGGCCGCCGGACCCTCGAACTGCAGGGTCACGGCATTCCCCTGAACCACGGGGCTTCCGGCGGCGCGGCTGACCGCCCCGGTCGGCAGCGGAAGGCCGGGCGAGGATCGTGCCACGGGCATGAAGGGGTCAGCCCGCCGCGAAGAAGCGGTACCCGATGAGCTTGTAGACAAGCTTGGCCACCAGGAAGTCCGGGGCGTGGAAGCCGGGGATGGGGGCGTGCTCCACCACGTCGGCCCCCACCACGTTCCGTTCGGCGAAGACCCGGCGGAGGAACCGGAGGGTCCGGTACCAGTCGCCGCCCCCGGGCTCCGGCGTTCCCGTGCTGGGGACGAGGGCGGGGTCGAAGTAGTCCACGTCCACCGTGAGGTAGACCGTGTCCCCCAGGGCGTCCAGGGCCCGGTCCATCCAGGCATCGTTCTCCCACATCTGGTCGGCCCAGACCACGGTGATGCTCTCGGACCGTTCGCGCATGAGCTGCCGCTCCTCGGAAGAGACGGCCCGGATCCCCACCTGTACGTAGTCCGCCACGTCCAGCGTCCGGCAGGCAAAGGAGGCGTGGGAGAAGGGGGCGCCCTCGTAGCCGTCGCGCAGGTCGGCGTGGGCGTCGAGCTGGAGGACGGAGAGCCGCCCCCCTCCCCCTGCGGTGACCCGCTCCGCCGTGGCCCGGATCAGGGGAGCGCTCACCCCGTGTTCCCCGCCCAGGACCAGGGGAAAGCGATCCCCCAGCGAGGCCAGCACACGGGCGTAGGCGTCCTGAAGCTCTGCGGCGGCGGCGGTGGATCCCTCCTTGGTCAGCTCCAGCGCGGGAAGGGTGTGGATCCCGACCTCGGCGATCTCCCGGTCCAGCTCCTGGTCGTAGAGCTCCACGTAGCGGGAGGCCTCGAGGATCGACCGGGGGCCGAACTTCGTGCCGCCCGCGTAGGAGGTGGTGGACTCGTAGGGCACGGGGAGGATGACGGCCCGGGCCCCCTCGAAGTCCGAGGTCTCCCGGTCGGCGCCGAGGAACCCGTGGGGAAGTTCCCAGGGGAGGCTGCCGAGGGAGGCTCGAAGGGACGGGGGAAGGCGGTGAGGCATGGGGGGTGGTTCCCGGAATCAGGGGTGGGCGGATGACGGAGGAAAAGGGGTGCGGACGGGGAGAACGTCGCCGCTACACGGCCTCGATGGGGCAGGTCAGTCCTTCCTCGGCCAGGGTGGCCCCCGCCGCCTGGCACGGGGCGCAGAGCCCGTAGATCTCGAGCTTGTGGCGGGAGGGGTGGAAGCCGGTCTCCCGGGCGACTCGCTCCTGGAGCGCACGCAACTCCGGTGACTTGACCTCGGTCACTCCCCCGCACTCGAGGCAGATGAGATGGTCATGGTCCGGCTGGCGCGAGAGGCGGTGCTCGTAGCGCTTGAAACCCTCGCCGAAGTCGTGCTCCTGGACCAGGCGGCTTTTCACCAGGAGGTCCAGGGTCCGGTAGATGGTGGCCTTTCCGATCCGTTCACCCCCCTGCCGAAGGCGACGCTCGAGGTCGTCCACCGAGAGGTGTTCGTCGGTGGCGAAGACCGCGTCGGCGACGGCTTCCCGCTGCTGGGTCACCGGAAGCCCCTGCTCCCGCAGGTAGCGGCCGAAGAGGCGAACGAAGGGATGGACCGCCGGGGCGTCGGAAGGCATGGTGTCAGGGCTCCAGGTCTCGCATCAGGGCACGGAGGGGCTCGGGATCTCCGCCCACGGGAAGATAACGCGGTTCGCCCGCGGCCTCATCCATCCGGCGAACCACGCCGGCCATGACCCGGGGGAGCCGGTCGGAGGGCGCCTCCCCCTCTTCGGCAAAGGTGGTCTCGAAGGTGACGCCCTTTCCCGTCTCCTCCGCCCGCCATGCCAGGGTCACGAGGATGCGTCGGGATGCATCGAGGTCGGAGGCGGGGAGTACGCCGGCCGCCAGGAGACCGCTCTCCCTTCGCCCCTTCCGGAGGGGCGGAAACCGCCAGAGCCCGTCCACCCGCTCCGCCGGGACATGCACCAGGAGTTCCGCCAGGGCGCGGCCCTCGGCCTCCGGAACCCCCGGGTCCCGATCCACCTCGAGCACCGGCCGAGGGGGAGGACGGGTCACGGCGTGCCGCCTTCGGCGAGGGCGGCACCCACGGCGTCGTGCACCGTCCCGACGATCCGAAGCCGGACCTTCTCCAGGTCCCCCTGCACCAGCGCACCCGAGGCACGCACATGCCCTCCGCCTCCGAAGGCCCGGGCTGCCTCGTTGACATCCACCGCCCCGTTCGAGCGAAAGGACACCTTGATCCCCTCGTCCACTTCGCGGAAGAGGAGGGCCACCTCCGTTCCTTCGAGGGTTCGGGGGTAATCGGTGAGTCCCTCCAGGTCCGAGGAGTCGCATCCCAGGGACCGGAAGGCCCGCTCGGGCACGGTCATCCAGGAGACCCGGCCGTCATGGGTCCGCTCCAGCGTGGCCAGCGCCGCTTCCAGGAGCTGGTACCGGCGGAGCGGGACCGACCCGTAGATCCGGGTGTGGAGTCCATCGGGGCTCGCCCCCATGGCGATGAGTTCCGCGGCCACCCGGTGGGCGCGCGGGGAGGCGTTGGAGAACCGGAACGAGCCGGTGTCGGTGAGGATCGCGGTGTAGAGCCCCTCCACCGCCTCCCGTCGCCACGGATGGCGCGAGGGAGGGAGGGCATGGAAGAGGAGATCGAAGACCATTTCGCCGGCGGCGGACGCCGTGACCTGGCGCCAGGCCACCCCCTCGATGGGGCGGTCTCCTTCCGGATGGTGGTCCACCACGATGTGGGGAAGATGCTCCACCATGGGCTTCACCCGTCCGATGCGGGAAACCTCGCCGGTGTCCAGCACCACCACGCAGTCCGCATCCCTGCACCAGGCGGCGGCCGCTTCCGAGGAGGCGGGGAGGATGGGGGGGCTCCCGTCGGCCGTGGTCTCGGGAAAGAGGAACCGGAAGAGCGCGGGAAAGGGCGTGGGGTTCACGACCCGGGCCGCCACGCCCCGGGCCTCGAGGAAGGCGAGCATGGCGGCCTGGGAGCCCGTCCCGTCCCCGTCGGCATTCAGGTGGGTGGTGAGCACCACCCGCTTGACCCCATCCAGGGCGTCGAGCACGCGCTGGATGCCCGGAAGATGGGTCGGGTCCACGGCATAGCTGGAGGAGCCGGGCGCGGAAGGAAGGGGGGAAGGGGCCGCGACGGTGTCGGTGGCCTCGGGGGCGAGGGTCTCGGGACGGATCATCAAGACAGCGGGGGTTCAGGGCGGATAAGGTCTGGCAGAAGGTACCCGCAGCCGGGCCAAAGGATCGCCTTCCGTGGGATCAGCTCCCCTCCCGGTTCTGCGCCCGATTCTTCCCCAGCCTCTTCCTGACCTTGGCGGCATTCGAGAGGACGAAGACGTGGAGCCCCGCCCTCTGGCCGTGCACCCGCACCTGGTCCTCGCCGGCGGCCAGGGCCTCCAGCAGTGCCGCCGGCTCGTTGGGATGCCAGGGCACCTCGATCCAGGCGTTTCCGGCCTCGCCCGGCGTGTGGGCGTCGGACCCGGCGCCCCGGAGGCGCCCGGTGCGGCGAGCCAGTTCGGCGGCTCGATCGTTGGCCCGCCTGGACCGGAGCCGGGCATTGAACACCTCCACCACGTCCACCTCCGGGGCCAGCAGCTCGGCGTACCTCCCCGATCCCCCTTTCCCCGCCGCGTAGGGGTGCGGGAGATAGACGATCCCCCCCTGCGCCCGGATCCGTTGGCAGGTTTCGAGCATGGGGGTTCCCCGGGGGATCTCCTCCCGCAGGTAGAGGCCGATGACGTCGATCCCCTCCTCCGTCTTCACCTCCTCGCCGGGGATCACGGCGTCCGGGTACCGGGTCGCCATCTCGAGGGCGACATGGAGCCGGTTGTGATCCGTGATGGCGATCCGCCCCACGCCCCTGGAACGGGCCCGGGCCAGCACGGCCTCCGGATCCGAGAGGGAGTCCCA
>SKNW01000090.1 GCA_007120305.1 Gemmatimonadota bacterium
CCCCCTCCCGGACCCTCGCCCCCCCGGCGACCGCCCGCCACTCGCCCCCCACTGCTCCCGGAGCCCCCCATGGAACTCGGTGCATTTTCCGTCAGCCTGACCGTGAAGGACCTGGCCGCCAGCCGTGCCTTCTACGAGATCCTGGGCTTCCAGGTGACCGGAGGCGACCCGGACCATGGCTACCTGATCCTCGTGAACGGGACCACCGTGATCGGCCTCTTCCACGGGATGTTCGAGCGGAACATCCTCACCTTCAACCCGGGGTGGAACGGCCCCTACGAAGAGGCGAACCCCTTTACCGACGTGCGCGAAATCGCCCGCCGCCTCGAGGCCGCCGGGATCGAGTTCACCGATCGGAATCTCCCCCACGAGGCCGGCCCCGCACATGTGGCCTTCCTCGACCCCGACGGGAATCCGGTCCTCCTGGACCAGCACCGGTAGCTTACCCGAACTCGACCCTGACTCCGGTCCGGGCCGCAAATGCGCGCGCGTTCTTCTCGATCTGGCTTCCCTGCGGGCACTCGCTCCGGGCAATCCGGACGCACTTGATGTTGCCGGGCGTCATCTTGATCTTCTGGAAGATGTGGGCCTCGACGAGCAGGTGTTCCTTGTTCTCGTTCCCCTTCGGCATGCCCACCCCCCGCGCCGACTCCAGCAGCTCCTGAAGGAGCGCGCCGGCGTTGGCGGTCTTCGCAGGGTTCTGGGACTTGATGGCGAGGAGAATGGCACCTCCGAAGGAGCCGGCGCTCACCTGGTAGAGCTTGGAGCGCTGCGCCTTCGCCTTTCCGGTGGTGGAGCCGTCGTAGACGGGGGTGAAGGTGTCCATGGCGAAGAAGATCGCCTGCTTCTTGTACGCCTCCGCCAGCTCGAAATGGCTCATCCCGTAGCGGGTGCTGGAACCGTTGGGCCGACTGCCGTAGTTCAGGGCCGCGAAGATCTGGTTGTCCGCCGGGGCCCCGGGTGCGGGCTGCGGACGCGCCCCGGTCTTCCCCTTCGAATAGTCCCACGATTCCTTGTAGCTGGCGTCCTGCGTCCGCTTCACATGAGGCATCTGGAGGCCGGCCTTCTGCACCTGGTCCTTCCCGGAGTCGAACTGGCCGTAGAGGGCCCACCGATCAGCCTTGGCGCGAATGTGCGCCGGGTTCTGGGCGTCGGCGGTGTTCGTGAGAACGGTGCCGGTGGTCTTCCGGTCCCACATGGTGGTGTAGGAGTCGAATCCCGCCTGGCTTCCGAACCACCCGTCGGCCTTGAAGTTGATGGTCAGACTTGAACGATTGAACATGTCCTGCATGGGCATGACCACGTCCTGCTTCAGGGCATCGAAGAGCTCCGTGCCCAGCTTGATCTCGTTCTTCCCCTTCAGGTTGGAGAGGGCCGCCTTTCCCAGCCGGAGAAGACTGCCCGATCCGGTGCGCTGGGCCACCATGGTCTTCCACTTGTCGCGGATCTTCCCCGCCCGGCCCCCGAAGGCGACGGACCAGAGGTCGTACTCCTCGATCAGGTCGAAGATGTTGGCGCCCAGGACATTGGACTGCCAATACCCGTCGATGCGGGTGATCTGCCCGCCCACGAAGGTCTGGGCGGCTGCACTGCGCCATTCGAATTCGGCCATGGGGACGCTCGGGGGCTGGGGGGACGAAGGGGTGGGAAGCGGCATCCAGACGCGCGCGCGTCAGATTACGCGCGGGGAAGGGGGTGCACAAGCATTTTCGATCCGGGAGGGGGCAGGGCGGGGGCGGGGTGGCCCTTGTCCCCGATGCGCGGTAGGCTTCGCTCCACGCGGGGCCGGTTGCCCCGTCCGTGCCTCGGCCGGGCTCCGGGCCTCATCCATGCCCCGGTGCCAGGCATCGCAAGTTCAACCATGAAAATGAGCTGACATGCCCCGTCTCATCCTCTGCGAGAAGCCCTCCGTGGCCCGTGCCGTCGCCATCGGCCTGGGCGTTTCCATGTCGGGAGGCCTCCCGTATCGGGACGACGACTGGGTGATCGCCGCCGCCCGAGGGCACCTCCTGGAAGGGGCTGAACCCGAGGACTATGACCCGGCGCTGGCGCCCTGGACCCGGGCGTCCCTCCCCATTCTTCCCGAGACGTTCCGGTGGAAGCCCCGGGGGGAGGCGAAGCTCCTGGGCGAGCTGGTCGAGCTTCTCCACGACCCGGCCCTGACCGGGGTGGTCAATGCCTGCGATGCGGGGCGCGAGGGCGAGCTCATCTTCAAGCTCATCTATCGCCACGCCACCGACGGAGCGCAGGGGCGGGATCCGGCCGAGATCCCGGTGGAGCGGGCCTGGTTCTCCTCCCTCACCCCGGGGGCCGTGCGCCGGGCCTTCGAGGCGCTCCGTCCGGACCAGGCCGTGAAGGGGCTCGAACACGCCGCCCTCCTCCGCGACACCGGCGACTGGATGGTGGGAATCAACGGCACCCGCGCCGCCACCCTGGCCGCCCACCCTGAGCGGGCTCCCGACGAGAAGGGTGCGGTGGTTTCGCTGGGGCGGGTACAGACCCCCACCCTCCGCATCCTGGTGGAGCGGGAGCGCGAGGTCGACCTCTATCTGCCCATTCCCTTCTACCGCGTGCGGGGCCTGCTGCGAGGGGAGATTCCCGTGGGGGTGGTCGAGGCCGAGGGTGCCAGCGCGGAGGCGCCCCGGAGCGAGGCCGACCTCCGACCCCCCCGACCCCTGCGCGCCTTCGAGACCCGCGCCCAGGCCGAGGCCGCCGCCCGGGCCCTCGAGACCGGCGAGGCCCGCTTCCTCTACCACCACGTCCACACGGTGGAACGCGGCGCGCCCCTCCCCTTCGACCTGGCCACCCTGCAGGTGGAGGCGAGCCGGGCCTTTGGCTGGACGGCCGACCGCACCCTCCGACGCGCGCAGGAGCTCTACGAGAAGCAGTACCTGTCGTATCCGAGAACCGACTCCCGCTTCCTGACCTGGGACCTGAAGGGGCAGGTTCTCGATGCCTTCCAGGTGGCCGCCACCGTGATCCCGGAGCTCGAGACGGTGGTGGCCGAGCTCGTGGAGCAGGCCGAGTCCGACGCCCTCTCCGGGCGCCCCTTCAACGCCGCCCGGGTCCGGGATCACCACGCCATCATCCCCACGGGGAAGAAGGTCGGAGACGACGCTCCCCTGGGCGAGGACGAGCGGCGCCTCTTCACCCTGGTGGCCCGTCGCACCGTGGCGGCCTTCCTCACTCCCTTCCGGACGGAGGAGCACCGGGTGGGGGCAGAAGTGGATGCAGGGGTCGCGGCTGAAGCGGATGCGGTGGCCGCCGCCAGCGTGGATGCAGGGGCCGATGCCGAGGCGGATGCCGCGCCCGATCCCCGGACCCCGGCCCTCCTTCCCCTCGAGGCCCGAGGGCGGAGGGTTCTCCAGGCCGGGTGGCGGGCGGTGGAAGGGGGCCCGGCCCCCGAGCCCGAGGATCCGCACTTGGCCGCCCTCGAAGCGCTGGCCGGCGCCGAGCCCGGAAGCTCGCTGGGAACTGCGTCGGCGGTGGAGGTCGAAGAGCGAAACCCCCGGCGTCCCAGGGCCCACACCGACGGCACCCTGATTCGCGCCATGGAGCGGGCCGGCGACGAGGCCGCAGGCGGGGCCGACACACCTCCCGCCTCCGGCCGCCATCCCGAGGCCGGAGCCGATGCCGACGCGGAAGCCGACCCCGACGCCGAGACCCCGGACGACGATGAGGGTGAGCCCCACGTGGGCATTGGGACCCCGGCCACCCGGGCCTCCATCATCGAGACGCTCCTCCGGCGGCGCTACGCGGTCCGCGACGGCACGGCCATTCACGCCACCGCACGGGGGGTGCGCCTCATCGAGGCCATCGAGGGGATGGAAGTGGCCGACCCGCGCCTCACCGCCCAGTGGGAGCACCGGCTGGCGGCGGTGGAGGAGGGAAGGGAAGACCCTCAGGGCTTCGAGTCCGACCTGCGTGCCCTGACCCGTCGCACGGTGGAGGAGATCTTCAGCCGCGACCTGGCGACGCTTGCCGGGCCACCCCGGGAAGTGGGGCCCTGCCCCTGGTGCCGCGGGACCATCGTGGAGCGCGACAAGGCCTATGGTTGCGATTCGTGGAAGGGTGCCGAGGCCCCGGGGTGCGGATGGGTGGTCTTCCGGAATACCCGCTACGGGCGGGTGGGAATGGGCGAGGCCGAGTGGCGGCGGGAGCATGACCGCCCCACGGTGAAGGCCGGGAAGGTGGCCTTTGTCGCCGGCGATGCCGAGGCCCGGCCCGACCTGGGGGTGGAGGGGTACACGCCCTACGCATCCCCCATGCCCCCGCCGGACCTTTCAGAGGATGCTCCGCCTCCGGATCGCTCCGGAAAGGCTGCTCCCCTTCCCCTTCCCGGGGGGGAGACTCCCGAGGAGCTGGCTGCCTGGGACGAGGCCATCGCGGCGGTGGTGGAAGCCGAGGGGCCGGTCATGGTCCGGCGGATCCTGGCGGCCCTTGAGGGGAGGGCCCGGGCCGGTGGAATGCGGGGGAAGGCCCCCCGGAAGGCGGTGAACCGCCGGACGGCGGCCCTGGTCCGCGAGGGCGAGCTCCTGGAGGTCCCCGATGCGCGGACCCCCGACGGTCAGCTGGACAAGGTGCTGAGGCTCCCGGACCAGCCCGAGGTGGTGGTGAGGGCCCGGGGCCCCCGGGACGTCCTCGAGATTCCCCGGCGCGAGCTCATGGCGCTGGCGGGCCTCCTGGACCATGGCCACGGCCCCGACCCCGCCGAGCTGGGTCGGGTGCTGGATCTCCCCGAGGTGGTCCATGCAGAGCGGGAGGCGTGGATCGAAGCCGCGCTGGGGGCCGCCCGGGAAGGGGGCTCGGGGGTGGACTGACCGGAACCGCCTCTTCCGGAACCGCGTCTTCCGGGGGTGCGCACCCGGGGCGCGCGGAAGGGTGCGAGTCCGTGTCCTCGTCATCCTGGTCCAGCCGTACCTGTGCGCACCCGGGGCGCGCAGAAAGGTGCGAGGCCCGGGAAGAGCCGGGAGAAACGGGTCACCGCACCGCCCCCGCCCTCTGCTTCAGGGAAGCCGGATCTCGGGGTTCTCCGGGTGCGGACGGTAGAGCGCGGCCACCTTCCCGATGGTCTGGACCACCTCCACGTCCGGGCGAGCCTCGCGGATCGCCGCCGTGGCCTCCTTGAGCGTGAGATCCGAGGTCTCGAGGACCCGGATCTTCAGGATCTCCCGGTTCCGGAAGGCCTCGTCCAGCGAGGTGAGGAAAGCCTCGCTCACACCCTCGGAGCCCACCTGCATCATGGGCTTCAGGGGGTGGGCAAGGGAGCGGAGATGGGCGCGCTGACGGGAGGTGAGGCTGGACATGAATGGCGTGACGGGGAAGGAGGAGGGAAGGGGAGTGCCGGGGCCCGGGAGGGGTGTGGGGCCTGCGTGGCCGGAACCGTCAGACCCGGTCCCATCCCCTCGGGCGGCCCGAAGCCCGCCCCCGGAATGTGGCCCCTCGAGCCCGGGGGTGAAAGGTCGCCGCCCCCGGACGGGCTCTCAGGCCCCCGGCGCCCCTGCCGGCGCATCCCACCGCACCTCCACCCGGGTCCCGGCGAAGCGGCCCCACCCAGCCAGCACCGCCTCGGCCTCCGACCGGACCCGAGCGGGGAGGGGGACGAAGGGGGACACCTGGCAGACCACGTGGTGGGTGCGCCGGGTGCGCCCCCAGGTGGCCACCACCCGGCCCCCCTGGACCAGCGTCCAGCGGAAGACCCCGTTTCGCCCCGGGTCCACCCGGGTGGCATGGTCCGGGTCCAGGACGCAGTCGCGGACGCGGTATCCCAGGAGATGCTCGTCGAAGGCCGCCAGTGCGAGGGTGGAGGCGTCCACCTCCCGGTTGTCGGGGTCCAGCGTCTCGAGGTGCTCGGCGAGCATGCGGTAGGGGCCTCCTGGACCCTCCACCTTGACGACCCGCTCCCCGCTCAGGTCGAAGGCCCTCCGGGCATCGGTCCGGGTGAGCCGGGTCCAGTGGACCAGGTCGTCCTCGGTGGCCGGCCCCCGGGCCTTCAGGTACCTCCGACCGAGCTCGGCCAGGGCCGCTTCCCGGTCCAGTCGTCTGGGAGAGGGGATCCACTCGTCCAGGAGGACCAGGGCGTGGTCGTCTCCCTCCATGGGGCCCTGCACCAGGGTTCCGGTCTGGGAGAGGTACCAGACGGTGTGGTAGAGTCGCTGTCCCGACACGTCGAGTCCGGCCTCTGAAAAGGCCGCGGAGAGCGCCGCCCGGGTGGCGTTCCGCCCCCCTTCCAGCCGCCCGATGGCGACCTCCCGGGCGCGCTCCAGGGTCTCCCGGTCGAGCCCCAGGGACGCCCAGCGGCGCTCCACACCCATGAGCGCCCGGGGGCCCAGGTGCTCGAGCATCCAGGGAAGGTCCGGAGCGGCCACGGCGTGCACCGTCCCCCGCATGGGCCAGGATCGCACCAGGCCGCCTCCATCAAAGGCGCGTCGGACCTGGGCGTCGGTGGATTCCGGGAGGCGCGACCCGATGGCCCAGCGGACCGCACGGAAGTCCTGTCCCTGCATGGCCAGGTGGTGCTCCACCACCCCTTCGGGGGTCTCCGCCACCGGGGGGACTCCGGCCAGCCCCAGCGCCTGCATGCGGAGGCGGGCGAGCTGGGCGGCGGTGAAGGTGGCGGCGGGTCTGGTTGGGGATCGGGGCGCGTGCCCGGACGTTGCGCGCCCGGACGCCGGCCCGGACGCGGATCTGGACGCGGATCTCGACGCCGGCTCGGCCGCGGTCCTCGTTGCGGGGTCCCTTCCAGGCTTCGTTGCGGGCTTCGTTACGGGCCTCGTTGCGGGCTTCCTCGCTGGCCTCGCTTCAGCTCCGGTATCGGTGCGAATCTCCTCCATGCGCCCAAGCTACCCCCCGCGACGCGAGAGGCGCAAAGGATGCGCGGAGGGCGTGCCGGCCGTCGTTGCGCGTCGAAGGGAAGGCCCCTCATCTTCCTGCCAGTCGAGACGCACCCTCCCCCCCGGTCCGACCTCCCCTCGCGCATCGCACCAGAGCCTCCGCATCCCGGAATGTCCCCCACCCAAGGCACCCCGACCGCCTCCGCAAGACTCGAGCTTCTCGGCCCCGCCCGGTTGCTGGACGGCCAGGGTGAGGTGATCCTCCGGCCGGGCCTTCCCCTGGCCCTCCTGGCCTACATGCACCAGGCCCCGGCTCCCGTCCTCCGCGGTCACCTGGCCGAGCTCTTCTGGCCCGGCAGGGCGCGCCCGCTGGCCCTCCAGTCGCTGCGCCAGGCCCTCTCCAGGCTCCGGGGCGTCCTGGGCGACGGAGCGCTTGAGATCGAGGGCCGACTCGTCTCCGTCCCGAGGGGTTCGATCCAGTCGGACCTGGCTGATCTGCGGGTGGCACTGGCCTCGGGCGATGCGGAGGCTGCCGCCGGCCTCTGGCGCGGTGCCTTTCTGGCCGAGTCCCGGTTTCCGAACAACTGGGAGCTCGAGGACTGGCTCGAGCGCGAACGGGCGCGCCATGGGGAGATCCTTCGGGGTTTCCTCCTGGCCGCGGTGCACGAGCGGATCGAAGGGAGCGACGCTCAGGCGGCCTTTCCCCTCCTGGCCACCCTCCGGGCCCGTCTCCCTTCGGACGACGCCGTCCTCCTCGCCCATTTCGATGCACTTCTGCACTCCGGGCGCCCCGAGGAAGCCGCCGGGGTGCTGGAGGAACTGCGCGTCCTTGAAGGGGACGAGGCGGGGCTCGCGCCATACCGGGCCCGCCTTGCCGCGGTCATGGCCCAGGCGAGAACGGTGCCAAGGGCGTCGGGCGTCCGGTCACCCGCACCCGCCTCCACCACCGTCGCCCGACCTGCACCTCGCGTCGGAGGACCCCCGAAGCCTGCCGGAGGACCCCCGAGGCCTGCCGGGGGACCCCGGGTGCCTGCCGGTTCGCCCCCCCCCTCCCCGGAGGCCCGGAACCGCCGACTCCCGGGCCGCCGATCCCACCGCGTCCCGGGGAGCGGATGCGCAGGCGAGTCCTGGCGCGATCCCTGGCGCGATCCCTGGCGCCGTCTCTGGCGCCATGGCCGGCGCGACGAACGGGGGGAAGGCCCCAGGAAACCCCGACCCCCCTCGCCCCCCCCGGCGCATCACGCTGCGCGTGAAGCCCCTTCACCACCGGGGGGCGCTTCTCCTCCTGGGAGGTGCGGTCCTGGCGCTCTCGGGGGCTGCCTTCGCCTTCACCACCCGCCCCTCCCCTCCGGAAGCTCCCGTTCCGGCCGACGGGTGGGTCGACGAGCGGCTCGCTGGGCGGGTCGACGCGAGCGCTGCCCCCCGGGGTGATTCAGACCTCCTCTTCTGCACCTCCACGGCCACCCATGGGCAGGCCGACCAGCTCTTTCGCATGGATCTGCACGGTTGGAACAAGCATCGCATCGTGGACCTCCCCGGATGCGAGGCGGCCTGGGTCCCCGGGGCCGATGCCCTTCTCTTCCTGGCGTCACCGGTCTTCCCGGGGCCCCCGGGTGGGATGGAGGGCGAGATCGGGAACCCCCCCTCGACCCCGGATCCCTCGTCCGGCGCCCCCCGGCTGCACCGCCTTGATCCCCTCCCCGGGAATCCCCAGGCGGAGTGGCGTGTGACGCCCCTCGAGAGCACCCGCGGGCTCCAGGGGATCCACTGGCCCTACCGGCAGGTGGAGGGCTCTCCCGGGGGGGGACGCGCCCTCGTCGTGGCCACCGAGGCCGGGGGCACGCCCTCGGTCTATCTGGTGGACCTGGTCGCCGACCGCCTGGTTCGGCTCACCGACGACGCCGGCTCCGAGGACCACCCGGCCTGGGATGCGCACCGGGGGCTCGTCCTCTTCAGCTCGGACCGAGGGGGGCCGCGTGAGCTCTGGGCCCTGGACCTCGACGCACCCGGATCCACCCCTCGCCGCCTCCTCGAAAGCCCCTCGCAGGACACCCGTCCGGTCCCCCACCCCCGGGGGATTCTCTTCGTACGAGGGGTGGGAGAAGGGCCCACCGAAGGGGACATGGCGATCCACCTCCTGGAGGACGACCCCGAGGCCCCGGGGGGATTCCGCCCCCGGGTCCTGGTCGACGAACCGTGGAACGACCTGAACCCCGGGTGGTCCCCCGATGGACGGTACCTCTGCTGGCAGAGCGAGGAGTTCGGCCACTTCGAATCGCACATCAAGGTCATGGAGCTGGACACGGGGGCCACATGGACGGCGACCCGGGATCTCCCGGGTCGCAGCTCCACTTGCAGCATCACCCTGGACGGGGGCCACCTCCTCTTCACCCAGGTGGTGGAAAGGGGGGTCGAACAGGTCTATCTCCTCCCCCTCGCGGGAGGGGATGCCGAGAACCTCTCTCGCACCACGGGGCCCGCCTTTCCCTTCGTGGAGCTTCCGCCCGGTTTGCTTCCGGCCCTGAAGGAAGGGGCCCGGGTGCAGCCGTAGCCCCTCCCCGCGGCGGGCTCGACCCTTCCGGCCGGGCCGCCGGGCCGGGCCTTCCGGCGGGTCTGCTGAGGGTCTGCTGAGGGTTTGCTGAGGGTCCGGGTGGGAAGATTCCCCGTCCGCGGATCGTGCGCCGCTCCGCCCTCATTCCTTCCTGTCCCGCCCGCCATGCCCTCCCCGTCGCCCCTGCCTTCGCTTCCGCTCCGGCCTCCCTTCGCCTGTCGCCCGGGAACCGCCTTCCTCGCCCTTTCCTTCCTCCTGCTCTGGGGGTGCGACCGCACCGCACCCGAGGCCGGGGAGGGGTGGCAGGTCCATGGCGATCCCATCTTCCTCGTCTCGGTGGGCGCGGTGGAGGAGCGTGGCGAGGCCCGGGGTCCCGGCTTCGTGACCTGGGCCACCCGGATGCCTGACGGCGGCGTGGTGGTGGCTGACCATCACGGACCGGGGATCCACCGCTTCAGCCCCCAGGGGGAGCTTCTCCACTCGGTGTCGCGCCCGGGGGGCGGGCCCGGCGAGATGCGGTCGGCCCGGTGGGTTTCCGCCTGTGGATCGGACGAACTCCTCCTCTGGGACTACACCCGGCGCGTCTTTCTCTTCTTCGACCACGACCTGGTGTACCTGGGCGAGGCGCGGCCACAGGAAGAGCCCGACGAGATTCGCTGCCTTGCGCCCCTCTCCGCCGGCGAGACCGAGGACGAGGAAAGGGCTCGTCCCCGTCTCCTGGTGCTGGGGTTCCCCCACGTCTTCCCGCCCCAGGGCGATTCCGGTGAGCGGGGCACGGCGGACCTCTGGATCTCCGACTTTCGCGGGCGCCGGGTGGCCTCCCTCGGCGTGGTCCCCCACCACGAGAATCGGGCCCTGGCCCGGAGGACGCGGCTGTCCACCGCCCAGGGGGCGTATTTCCTGGGCCTTTCCGAAGATGCCACCATCCGGCGCCATCCCGCGCAGCAGGATGCCGCCGCGGCGGCCGTCGAGATGCTCCGGGTCGAGGAGGTTCGCCGGCCTCCCACACCGGAGGAGTACGAGGCCGCCGTGCAGGCAAGGGCGGACTTCATGGCCTCGGAGCGGGGCCGCGAGGTGCAGTACGAGCGCATGTCCGCCATTCCGGCGCCGCGAACCGTCCCTCCCTACCACGAACTGGCGGCAGCGCCCGACGGGACGCTCTGGGTGGTGACCTCCACCCATGCCTCGCCCGAGACCCGCCTCGAGGCGCTGGACCCGGAGGGCAACCGGGCGGCTCAGGTGACGCTCCCCTTTCGATTCGACCTGATGGAGGCGGGCGAGGACTGGCTCCTGGGGGTGCGTCCCGGGCCCGCGGGAAGTCTGGAGGTCCTGGTCCTCGAAGTGGCGCGGTGAGGCGGCTCTGGCCTCGGGACGGGCAACGGATCCGCACGCGCCCTCCAATCCGCTCGAAAGACGGTTGACGCCGGGTTTGCCGTGGGGTACGCTCCTGCCCTGACCCCCGCTCATGGAGGAGGCCCCATGTCCACGCCTGCTGCCGCGCCGCGGCTCCGCACGGTCATCACCGGTACCGGATCCCACATTCCCGAGGTGGTGGTCCCCAATACCCGCTTTCTCCAGCACGACTTCCGGGACCAGGCCGGCGAACCCATCGGGCGGCCCAACGCCGAGATCCTGGAGCGGTTCCAGGAGATCACCGGGATCCGGGAGCGCCGCTACGCCGCCCCCGGGCAGGTGACCACGGACATGGCCACCGATGCCTCGGCCAAGGCCATCGAAGCGGCGGGCATCGAGGGCGACGCCCTCGACGCCATCATCGTGGGACACAATTTCGGCGATGTCCGCGCAGGGCACCGCACGCCCGACCTGGTCCCGTCCCTTGCCGCCAGGGTGAAGGCTCGCCTGGGCATCCGGAACCCCCGGGCGGTGGCCTTCGACCTGGTCTTCGGCTGCCCGGGATGGCTTCAGGGGGTGATCCTGGCCGACTCCATGATCCGCGCCGGGGACGCCCGCCGGGTCCTGGTGGCAGGGGCCGATACCCTCTCCCGGATCTCGGACCCCCATGACCGCGATTCCATGATCTACGCCGATGGAGCCGGGGCAAGATGTCAGCACCACCATGATCTACACCCATGTCCTCAACAAGGGTAGCCGAGGGGTGCGGAGCCCCCTGGACCGGCTGCCGGGAGACTCCACCTCCACGTAGTGGGCCGAACGCAGAGG
>SKNW01000088.1 GCA_007120305.1 Gemmatimonadota bacterium
CGGCAGGTGGTCTACACCCGCCGCTTCATGGACCCGGTGAACGACCGGTGGGCTTCCGCCCTCTGGATCATGAACGTGGATGGGACCCGGAACCGCTTCCTTGTCGAGGGATCCTCGCCCCAGTGGTCTCCCGACGGAACGCGCCTCGCCTACACCGCCAGCGGCGATCCCCGGGGGAGCCAGATCTTCGTGCGCTGGATGGATGCGGAGGGCGCCAGTTCCCAGGTGACCCGCCTCGAGCACGGGCCGGGGAGCCTGGCCTGGTCGCCCGACGGGACCCGCCTCCTCTTCCAGGCCTTCGTCCCCCAGGACCCGGACCCGGCCTGGCGCATCAACCTTCCCCGGGCCCCGCAGGGGGCGAACTGGACCGGGGCGCCGGTCATCGAGGACCGCATCCACTTCCGCCGCGACGGGCAGGGATGGACGCCCCGGGGGCACCAGCACCTCTTCGTGGTGGATGCCAATGGAGGCGCGCCCATTCAGCTGACCCACGGCGACTGGGACCATGGATCCGGCGCCTGGATGCCTGACGGCCGGAGCGTGGTCTTCACCTCGCTTCGGGTTCCGGATGCGGACCGGCGCTGGCGGGAGACCCATATCTACGCCGTGGACGTGGCCTCCCGCGAGATCCGTCAGCTCACCTCGGCCCGAGGGCCGAAGGGGAACCCGACCCCGTCGCCCGATGGTCGCCTCCTTGCCTTCACCGGGTACGAGTGGACCGAGGACACCTTCCGTGAAGCCAGCCTCTACGTGATGAACGCCGACGGATCCGGGGTCCGGGAACTGGCCACGAACCTGGACCGGTCCCCGGGGAGCCTGGTCTGGGCCGGCGACGGGCGCGGGGTCTACTTCACCGCCCAGGACCGGGGCACGAGCAACCTTCACCTCGCTCCCCTGCAGGGGCCTTCGCGCCCGGTGACCGAGGGGAACCACATGCTCGCCGTTTCGAGCCTGCTTCCGAGCGGCGCGGCGGTGGGAACCGTGACCTCGTACCACGATCCGGGCTCGCTTGTCCACTTCCAGGTGAGCCGACCCGAGCTTCGGACCCTGCATCGCACCAACGAGGCGGCGCTGTCGGACGTCCGGCTGGGGGAGGTGGAGGAGGTCTGGTACACGTCGGTGGACGACTGGGAGATCCAGGGGTGGATCATCAAGCCGCCGGACTTCGATCCGAGCCGGCGTTATCCCATGATCCTCGTGATCCACGGGGGTCCCCATGTCATGTACAACGTGGGCTTCAACTACGCATGGCAGAACCACGCCGCGAACGGCTACGTGGTGCTCTACACGAATCCCCGGGGGAGCTCCGGGTACGGAAGCGAGTTCGGGAACGCCATCATGCGGGCGTATCCGAGCAAGGACTACGACGACCTGATGGCCGGGGTGGACGAGGTCATCTCCCGGGGGTACATCGACGAGCGCAACCTCTTCGTCTACGGGGGGAGTGGCGGAGGGGTACTCACGGCGTGGATCGTGGGTCATACCGACCGGTTTGCCGCCGCTGTCTCCAAGGCCCCGGTGATCAACTGGATGAGCTTCGTCGGCACCACCGACGGAAGCGGCTGGTACCGGAACTTCGACCACCTCCCCTGGGAGGATCCCACGGAGCATCTCCAGCGCTCGCCCCTCATGTACGTGGGGAACGTGACCACGCCCACCATGCTCATGACCGGGGAGCGAGACCTGCGGACCCCCATCTCCCAGACCGAGGAGTACTACATGGCCCTCCAGATGGTGGGGGTGCCCACGGCCATGGTTCGCCTCACCGACGGGTGGCACAGCCGGGCGAGTCCTCCGTCCAACTTCATGCGGGTACAGCTTTACCTGCGGAACTGGTTCGAGCGTTACATGACCGGGGACGGCGGGTGATGCGGCGAGCCGCCCTGGTGCTGGCCCTTTCCCCGCTCCTCCCTGGGTGCGGCGATACCGAGCCCCGGGGGGCCCCCCTTGTCATCGGGGCCACCATGTCCGAAACCGGCGCCTATGCCACCCAGGGGATCCCTGCCCGGAACGGATACCGGCTCTGCGAGGCGCACGTGAACGAGGCCGGGGGGCTCCTGGGGCGCCCCGTGGAGTTCCTCATCCTCGACGATGCCTCGAGCACGACCCAGGCCGTGGAGCTCTACGAGCGACTCATCGTCGAGGAGCAGGTGGACGCCATTCTCGGGCCGTACGGCTCCACCCTCACCGAGGCCGTGGCGCCGGTGACCGAGGCGCATCGCAGGGTCCATGTCTCCCCACTGGCCGCCACCTCCTCCATCTGGGAACAGGGGCGCCGCTACCTCTTCATGGTCCTTCCCCCGGCCGAACTCTTCCTGGCCGGGCTCGTGGACATGGGGGCCGAGCGGGGACTGGCCCGGGTGGCCATCCTCCAGGAAGACGCCCTCTTCCCGAGGGCGGCGGGCTCGGGTGCGGCGGAACTCGCCCGCGACCGGGGGATGGAGGTGGTCCTCCAGGTCACCTATCCCAGCGGAACCGAGGACTTCTCCGACATCCTCGACCAGGTCCGGGACGGGGACGTGGAGGTGCTGGCCATGGCCGCCTCGAACCTGTCCGACTTCATCACGGTCCTGCGGCAGATGCAGGAGCGGAACGTGAACGTGGCCATGTTCGGGACCTCGGGCGCCGTGGCCGAGTTCCAGGAGGCGCTGGGGGAGACGGCTGAGTACGCCTACGGCCTCTCGGCCTGGGAACCGAGCCTTCCGAACCCCGGGAACGAGGCCTTCGTGGAGGCGTACGTGGCGGCCTTTGGCCAGGCACCGAGCTTCCACGCGGCGGGGGCCTACGGGAGCTGCCAGCTCTTCATGGAGGCGGCCCGCCAGGCGGGAACCCTGGAGGCGGAGGCGCTCCGGGGCGCCCTCCTGGCGCTGGAGACCACCACGGTCTTCGGCCCCTACGCCGTGGACGAGCGGGGGTACCAGGTGGCGAACCAGGGCGCCTTCATCCAGTGGCAGGACGGGGCGAAGGTGGTGGTGTGGCCCCCCGAGGTGGCCACCGCAGCCCCCCGCTTCCCGACGCCGACCTGGGAGGACCGGACCGCCCGGACGACCCGGTAGGACCCGGCCCTGGGCGGGGCAGGGGCCACGGGCGCGGTTACGGCCGCGTCCCCGCCACGGGCACGGGGGAGAGCCGGTTCTGGCGGGATCCGTCCCCCAGCTGGCCTTCCAGGTTGTAGCCCCAGCAGAAGACCTCGCCGCCGGCGGTCCGGCCGCAGGTGTGGGAACCCAGGGAGGCGACCTCGGTGAAGCGAGGGGATCCCTCCACTGGGGTGGGGGCGGGGCGATCCTCGGTGGCACCGTCGCCCACCTGCCCATGGAGGTTTCGGCCCCAGCAGAAGGCGATGCCGTCGCTGTCCAGTCCACAGGCGTGAACACCTCCGACCGCCAGGTCGCCGAAGGTCCGATCTCCGGCCACCCTCAGGGGGACGGTGGAGGTGGCCCCCCCTTCGGGTCCCGTCCCGAGCTGACCAAACTCGTTGGATCCCCAGCACAGAATCTGCCCCCCGGTGGTGAGGCCGCAGGTATGGGCGTTTCCGGCGGCCAGCTTCCGGAAGCGCTGCCCGCCCTGAACCGCCTGGGGGGTCGCTGCCCCGGTAGTGGCACCCTGGCCGAGCTGGCCCGACGCCCCGTTCCCCCAGCAGAACGCCCTTCCGGCCCCGTCCAGGCCACAGGTGTGCTGCCATCCGGCAGCCAGGGCCACGTAGGCAACCTCACCGCTCACCCGGACCGGATCGGCCCGAGAGGTCCGGGACCCGTCACCGAGCTGACCCGTCCCATTGCCGCCCCAGCACCAGGCCTCCCCGATCCGTGTGAGCCCGCAGGTATGCCCCAGACCGGCGGCGAGGGCGGTAAAGGGCGGGGCACCCACCACCGGGGTCGGCGTCGCGCGAGCATCGCCTGCGCCCCCGCCAGCCTGACCCTGGTCATTGGATCCCCAGCACCGGGTCTCTCCATTCGCCGTGAGTCCGCAGGCATGCGACACTCCGGAGGCCACGACGGAGAAGGGGCCTCCCGCCAGGTTCCCTGCCGGGGCCAGGCGCCGGGTCCTGGATCCGTCGCCCAGCTGCCCGCTCTCGTTCCCGCCCCAGCAGGCCACCGTCCCGTTGGACCGAAGGAGGCAGGCATGGCTTCCCCCAAGGGCCAGGGCCGATCGGATGGGGAGGCGAGGCGCTCCCATGCGGGCCACGATCCTCGCCGCGACCTGGGGGGCACTCACGACCTGGATCACCAGCTCCTGGCGTTCCTGCGTGGTGCCGAGGGTCCATCGCGAGGTTGCAACCCCGGCGGCGTCGGTAACGGCCGTGGCCGGATCGGTGGATCCGGCGCCGACAGCGGGCTGGAACCGCACGGGGAGGCCCTCCACGGGGGAGCCCGTGGCGTCGAGAACCCGGACCGATACGGGGCCGGGGAGCGGGGCACCGGCCTCGCCCTCCGGCGCCGCGCTGCCCAGGAGTTCGATGGAGGCGGCTGCGCGTGCGGAAATGGTGGCCTCGAACAGGTACTCGACCCCCTCCATTTCCGTCGCCCTGGCCCGCAGGCGCTGGAGCCCCCCGGATCCCAGGGTCCAGCGGGTGAGGATGCTTCCGTCCGGCCGGGTTGCGTCGTTGACCGGATCGGCCACTCCCCCCCCTTCCGTGACCTCGAAGGCCACCGGGATGCCCCCCACCGGGTTTCCATCCTCATCGACCAGGCGGAGAACCATGGGAACGGAGAGCTCCGTACCGGCGGGCGCCCGCTGGCGGTCGCCAGCGACCATGGCGAAGGATCTGGGTTGGCCATCGGCATCCGTGCCCCATGTGAGCCCGGCCAGGTCCAGATCGCTCTCGTCCACATCGCTCTCCTCCTCGGGGGAGGCGGATCCGTCGATTACGGGGAAGGTGGGCGGCGTCGGCTCGTATCCCGACGGCGGCTCCAGGGGGCCGAACAGCCCCCGGATCCCGCCGTCCGGGCCAGCCAGTCCCAGACCGGCGGTCACGAGCAGCCCCACTACGAGTACCGCCACCACCGCGATGCCGAGCTTTCCGGGCCTCCATCCCGGGCCTTCTCCCGGGCCCCCAGCCGGAGCCAGGTGTCCGTCTCCGGACGATCCGGCCCCCGGGAGAGCGGGCGTCCATCCCGCCGCCGCCCCCGCCGACACGCCCCGTGCATCGGGTGCCGGGTGCGGTGCCGAAGGCGAGGAGCCCGAGGGGGGCGTCGCCTCCTCGTTCGACAGGTGGAGCGTGGAGTCCGAGGTCAACGCCTCGAGGAAGGCCTCGGCGTCTTTCCACCGCTCCGCCGGGTCCTTCCGGACCGCCCCCTCGATGGCGCGCAGGAGGTTCGCCGGGGTGTCGGGGCGGAGACGCGAAATGGGTGGGAGCTCTTCGTTCTTCTGCTTGAAGATGACGGCGTAGAGGCTCTCGCCCTCCCAGGGCTGGCGGCCCGTCAGCATCTCGTACCCCAGGAGCCCCAGGCTATAGAGGTCGCTTCGGCCGTCCAGCTCCCGGCCGTCCACCTGCTCCGGCGACATGTAGGATGGCGTGCCGATGGCCGTGCCCGGCAGGGTGAGCCCGGAGTCGCTGTCCCATGCCCGGGCGATGCCGAAGTCGGCCAGGCGGGCGATGCCCAGCCCCTCGTCCAGGTAGACGTTCTCGGGCTTCAGATCCCGGTGCACGATCCGGGATCGGTGGGCGTGAGCCAGGGCCTGGGCCACGTCGAAGAGGAACTGCTCGCACGCCTCGAAGGGGAGGGGCCCCTCGGCGCGAATGCGGTCCTTGAGCGTTCGTCCTGGAACGTACTGGAGGATGAGGGCGATTCCCCCGTCGGAGAGCCGGCGCGTTCCCAGGAGCATGACGATGTTGGGATGCTGAAGCTTCCCCACCGTCCGCGCCTCCCGGATCAGCCGGGCCACCGCGTCCTCGTCGTGCACGAAGCTGTGCCGGATGAGCTTGATGGCGACATCCCGCCCCAGCTCCCGGTCCCGGGCCAGGTAGACCACGGCCGTGCCTCCCCGGCCAAGCTCGCGGACGAGTTCGTACTCGTCGGCCAGCTCGGGAATCCGGGGGAGCTCCTCCGGGCGGCTCTCCGAGGTCATGGCGTCTTCCCCGGATCGAAGGCGTCGCTCCCCGGGCCGCCGAGGGCGAGGGCGGCCACGGCCACGTTGTCCTCGCCGCCCCGGACAAGGGCTCGCTCCGACAGGGCCCGGGCCACATCCCGGATGTCGGGAGTCTCGCGGACCACGGCCTCGATGTCGGGGTCCGACAGGACCCCATGGATGCCGTCGGTGCAGAGCAGGATCCGGTGGGGTTCCATGGCATCGAAGGGCCCGAAGATGTCCACGTCCACGCGTTCCGCGGCCCCGAGGTTCCGGGTCACGGCGTTCCGCCAGGGAGACCGGGCCGCCTCCTCCGGCGACATACGCCCGTCCCGCGTGGCTTCGGCCACGAAGGAGTGGTCGGTGGTGAGCCTCCGCATCCCCGCGGCATCGACCCGGTACGCCCGACTGTCCCCCACGTTGGCGATCCAGTAGGAGCGCCCCTGGCGGAGGTACGCCACCAGGGTCGTCCCCATCCCCTCCCGTTCAGCATCCTCCCGCGCCGCCTGCAGCACCTGTTCGTTTGCCCGCTCCACCGCCGCGGCCAGCTCGTCGCCGTCCTGCAGGGCGGACACCAGCCCTTCCAGCGCCTGCCGACTGGCCAGACCTCCGGCGTGATGGGATCCCACGCCGTCGCAGACGGCGGCGAGCTCTCGGCCCCCGGAAAGCGATTTGACCAGGACCGCATCCTGGTTCGTGGGGCGGCGGCCCAGGTCCGTGTACCAGGAACTCCTTGCGGGGAGTCGGTCCGAGGTGGCCTGGAAGTGGAACCGGAAGATGATGTCGCCCATCTCGATCAGGTCGCCGTCCGCCAGGAGGATCTCCTCCACCGCCGACGAGAGGGGCCGGCCGTTGAGGCGAGTGGGGTTCGTGCTGGACTCGTTTCGGAGTGTCCATCCCCCGTCCAGGAAGGCCATTCGGGCGTGCTGTCGGCTCACGGTGGGGGAGTTGAGCTGGACGTGACGGTAGGCGGGTCCCTCGCTTCGTCCGAAGGTGATCTCGGCCAGCGCCCCAGGGACGCGCACGAAACGGATCTCCTCTCCGGCGTCGGTCCCGCTGATCAGGGCAAGCCGCCCCGGAAGGAGCTGAAGCGTGCCGTCGGGGGGGCGCTGGTACTGGACGGCGCCACCCTCCCTCTGCGGGTGTACCTCTCCCGGAACCGGGTTTGCGGTCGGGGCGGAAAGGACCATTCGATCCGAAGGATTCGGCGTCGAGGGATCCGGCCGGGGAGCGTGGTCCGAACGACGGGTCGGGGACACCCGCGGCGCCTGCGGATCCGGCGTGCCCGCGTGTCCTGCAGGTCCCGCCACCGTCGATGGCCTGCGGGGCGTCGAGCTCCTTCCGGCTTCTGCCCCGTGCAGCGGGAAGATGAGCATGGGGCCTTCCTCATCCCGCCTCTCCTTGCCCCGCCGGATCAGGTACCCACCCCCCGCCAGGAGGCCGAGGACGACCGCCGCAAGGAGGGGGAGTTCCCACGAGGCCGAAAGGTAGACCAGTTCGGCCGGGAGTTCCGGCTCCCACGCTGAGGGGGAGGACTCCGGGGGCACCGTCCTGCTCATCGGGAGATCTCGTGGAGGGCGACCTGAACGGCGACGGCTGTCCCCGAGGCGGCCAATCCATCGCTTCCGGAACTCTGGACCACCACGGTAACCACCCCGATGAGCGGCGCGGTGGCGTCCGTTCCGAGGTAGGCACGGATGTCGACACTCCCATTCTGGGACGACGAGAATGTCGCGTCGAAGATCCCGTTCGCTGTCTCGCCCCGGGAAGGCGTGATCTGCCCCCGGGTCGTGGTGAGGAAGATGGGAACGCCTGAGGTGGAGAGCACGTTTCCTGCGCTGTCCCGGAGCTGGACGCGGACCCGTGTAGTGGTGTTCGGGGCCAGGCGGGCCGACTCCACGCTGAGCTGCGAGGCCTGCGCATCCGGTGCCCCCTCTTCGACCCTTACGGTCAATCGGCCGATTTCCTGACCTCCGCCGTCCACTTCGAGGAAGGCGATGATCTCGGCCTCTCCGGCAGCGCTCGCGGTGAACTGGGACTCGAAGGCCCCTGCGGTAGTCTCGCCCCGGGGAGGATCCAGCGATCCGAGCGTCGTGGTCAGGTAGACCACGTCTCCGCTTCGCGCCAGGGCGTACCCGTCCGCGTCCCGGAGCTGGATGCGAATCGGCAGGGTGCCGTCCGTGGCGAGGGCCTCCCCCTCGAGCTGCATGGTCAGCTCCGAGGTGCCCGGGTCTGGCTCGCCCGCCTCGACGGTGACGGTCGCGGTGCCGATGACGGCGCCGGAGGCATCGGCGCCCAGGTAGGCGGTGATCTCTGCGGTGCCGGCGCTGTCGGCAGAGAAGGCGGAGGCAAAGACCCCGTCGGTGGAGAGACCGCCCGAGGGATCGAGGGTGCCCAGGGTGGTGGCGAGGAAGACGGCGTCGCCACTGGTGGTGAGGGCCGAACCCTCCGCATCCCGGAGCTGGACGGTGACGGTGGCGGTGTCACCGATGGCCAGGGTGTCGGGGGTCACCGAGAGCCCCGAGGCGCCGGCATCGGGCTCGGGGTCGGGTTCCGGGTCGGGCGCGACGTGGAAGACGATTCGGGCCGTATCGGCCAGCGGCTCTCCCCGGAGCAGGGCGGTGACCGAGGCCGCTTCCTCGGTGGTGGAGGAGGCAAGAATCGCCCGGTACGTTCCGTTCCCCAGGTCCTCGGTGGCGCCCATCGACCCGGCCGAAGCGACGACCTGTACGTCATCGCCCCCGCGGCCCAGGGGGGCCCCACGGGGATCCAGGAGGGTCACGGTCACCGTTGACGTACTCACCCCATCCGCCGGGATGCTGTCCGGGTCGGCGGAGATCGTCGACAAGGCCGCCGACGGCCGCGGAATGACCTGGACCTCCACGTCCAGGGCCACTGGTGTGTTCGCGGCATCGGGTGAATCCACGAGGACCCGGGCCACCTGCGAACCCAGCGGGAGGACCACATCACGGAAGACCAGCCCCACCGCCGAAGGGGCGGTCGATCCCTCCAGCGCTGCCGTGAACCACCCCTGTGGCGAGCCCGGCGTGAACTCGGTACGTACCGTCATTGCACCGACCGACCCCCCGCCGGTGTTCTCCACCTCGACCCGGACGGGTGCAGGAGGCGCCGCCCCTTCTTCCCTTGTCAGGAAGACACGGGCGGGATCGAACGCCAGCCTGGGGGGAGGTTCCCCGAACCGGAATCGGACCTGGACCAGGGCATCTCCGCCGGGTGTGTCCGGCGAGGAGATCCGCACCTGGGCATCATAGACCTCGGCCACGAGCCCCGAGGGATCCACCTGGAGGCGAAGGGAGGTTGGCGCCGTTGCCCCGTCCAGCGCCGCCGTGAGCCATCCCCCGGGTTGGCCCGGAGCGTAGTGGATCGACGCCGCGAGGGAGCGGATGGTACCTCCGCCTGCGTTGGTCACGTTGACCGTCTGGGGGGCGGGAGCGCTCTGGCCCTCCGACGACGCGAATCCCACGGCCTCGGGAGACACCTGAAGAAGAGGGGGCGCAGCCTGGACCCCGAGCGTGACCTGCACGAAGCGGGGGGACACGCCCGAGCCCTGGGCGCTCACCCGGATCCGCGCCGAGTACGAGCCCGCCGCCAGGGCGCCAGGCGTGGCCCGGATCACCAGCGACGTTGGCGCAGTGGACCCCTGGAACTCGGCGGAGAGCCATCCGCTCGGCTGTCCGGTCCCGTACTCCACCAGAGCGGAAAGGCCGGCAAGCGAACCGCCCCCGCCGTTCGTCACCTGCACCGGTTCGGCGGTCAGCGTGCCACCTCCCAAGGGACTCGTGAAGCCGGTGGCTTCCCGGGAAAGCACGATCTGGGGACCGGGTTGAACCGTTACCTGCGCCGTCCCCGTCACCCCCTCGGCCGTAGCCACGATCCGGGCCGCCCCCGGGGCCATGCCGCTCACCGCTCCCGAGGGGGTCACGGTGGCGACCCCGGGGTTCTCCGACGACCAGGTGATGCTCCGACCCGAGAGGGGGCGTCCGGCGGCATCCCGGGGTGTGGCCAGGAGCTGGGTCGACCCGTCGGTCACCAGCGTCACACTGCCCGGGTCCACCGTCACCGAGGCCACGTCCACCACCGACACGGTGACCTCCTCGCACGCCGGCGCCAGCACCAGGAGGGTGGCGAGGACGAGGAGACGGATGGGATGGGCCGCCGTTTGCGTCGCCGCTCGGGTCACCGCTCGGGCTGTCGAACGAGCATCGGTGCCGGCGCCGGTCATGGGAGGAGCGAGGGCATGGGAGAGAGGTTGGCGAGGATGAAACGTGCCCGCCCCTCGGTGGCCAGGGTCGCCGGAGCACTTACGTTGAAAACAATCTCCACCTCCGCGGTGTCGGGGTTGGCCACGGGCGATATGACCCTGACCGTGGCCCGGTGGCTCCCGACGGGCAGATTCCGCGCCAGCGCTTCCACCACGATCTCGGTCGGGGCCGCGGTCCCCTGAAGCTGGGCCGTGAGCCATCCGGTGGGACCTCCCGAAGGATAGCGGACCTCCACCTGCAGACCCCCGAGCGTCCCTCCACCCGGGTTGGTCACCTGGATCGACTGGGATGCGGGCTCGAAGGAGCCGGCGGTGGCCGCGAAGGCGACGCTGGAAGGGGAGAGGCCGATGCGGGGATCCGCATCCAGGACCTCCAGCACCACCTGAACCTCCACCGGGCTGTTTCGGGCCTCCGTGGAGGCCACAAGGACACGCCCTTCGTACCGACCGGAGGCCAGCCCGTCGGCCCGGGCCCGGATCTCGAGATCCGTGGGGGCCTGCGGGGCCAGCAGCGAAGCTTCGAGCCAGGAGGGAGGCGCGCCACCGTTCTGGGGAAGTACCGAGACGGCAAGGCCGGAGAGGAGGCCGCCTCCGGCATTGGTCACGCGAATCCTGCGTTCATCGGGGGAAAGAGTTCCGGTCTGCACCCTCCACTCTACCCGCGAGGAGTCCACCGCGATCCGCGGACCGAGCTGGACACGGACCGGAGCGGTGCCTGCCACGCCCTCACTTCGGACGCTGACCAGGGTCTCGCCGTGGGCGAGCGCGCGAAGGAGCCCCGGAGCCGGAAAGGTAGCCACCTCCGGATTCCCGGTGCTCCACATCACCTCCCGTCCACCCAGCGTCTCTCCCCCGGGACCCCGGAGCACCACCGAAAGGGAGATTTCCTCTCCCTCGAGAAGGGTTACGGTGGACGGGACCACGTCCACGGCGGCCACGGGGACCGCATCCACCACCAGGCTCTCGCAGCCCCCGAGGACCCCGGCCAGCCCGGCCAGCCCGATCAGCCCGACCCGAAGCATGGCCGGCGACATCAGAAGCGGATCCTCAGGCCGGCCCCCAGGCCATTCGCTCCCGTCGGCAGGTTCCGGATTCGTGGAAGCTCCACCTCGACCTCAAGCGCCCAGCCGTCTCCGCTGGCGAGACCGAGCGCAGGTTCGGAGGCGCGCCATCGTGCCCCGCCAGGAGAGGCGGAGATCCGGCCCGGGGACTCCCGGGCCTGCAGGAACGCATGGATGGCCCCGGCCACGGTGAGGACGCCGGCCACCGCGAGCCCTGGGACGAGGAGCGGGCGCTCCTCCACCCGCCTAGCCACCTGTCCGGCGGGGCACTGGCCGTCCACCGGCGGTACAAGGCATTCCACCTCCACCTGGGTGTAGAGGAGGCCGGCGGCTGCGGCACCGCCGGCCCCGGCCAGGATCGCCAGTCCCGTGGCCGGCTGGCCGACATACACGTGCCCCATGCCGGGTAGGATCAGCCCCGTGGCAAGGGCCACACCGGGGCTTCGGAGGGGGCCCGCCGTCGGGGCCAGGGCCTCCAGGCGCCTCGCCACCGCCACGGCTTCGGGGGCTCCCGGTTCCAGCTCCAGGTAGCGCTCCAGGTCGATACGTCCGGCGCCGGTCCGACCGGCCTGGAGGTAGGCGATCCCGCGGTTCAAGTGGGCGGCCGGCCAGTCGGGGAGTTCCACGAGAGCGCGGGAAAAGAGCTGGGCGGCCTCGACCGGGGCGCCCCGGTCCAGCGCCTGGACACCCTGCCGAAAGGCTGCGCGGGCGGCCCCCGGGAGGGAGTCCGGTTCCGGCGGGGCCAGCACGTCCACGCGGGCGGCCACGTCGGGAGCGTCGGGCCCCTCCGGTTCCAGCGCCAGGTAGCGGCAGAATTCGGCGACCGCCGCCTCCTCTTCTCCCGCGGTCTCCAGCAGGCGACCCAGGCGGTAGGCGATCTCCGCGGAGCCGGGGTCCAGCGCCGCCGCGCGCCGGAGCACCGTCCGGGCCCGGACGTCGTCCCCGAGGATGGAGGCCTGGTTGGCCTCCGAAAGGAGGTTTCTTGCCTCCTCCCGGTCTTCGTCCGGGACGGACCTTGCCACGGCGATACCGGCCCCCGCGCGTTCGCAGGCTCCGAGTGGGGGCGGGGGGAGTTCCACCCTGGGGACCAGCTCCTGGGCAGCCGCGAGGGTCACCACCAGCAGGCTGGCGGCCAGGCTCAGAAAAGCAGGGACGACGAACGGACGGACCAACGATCGGCCTCCCCCGGGAACGAAGACCACCGGGATGGATCGGGGGGCGGGGGATGCGAGACCCGGACCGGCGCCGGCGGCGCATCTCCGAGACGGGCATCCATGAAGAACCACCCTGAAAGGTATCCCGGATGCGGGACCCCGGCCACCCGTTCGCCCTGCCGGGCGGTCGGGCCACTACGAGGACGCAGGCTCGGCCAGCCGCGCCTTCCCCGACCTCAGGCGCGCCCCTTGAGCATTCCGTGCCAGTAGAGTCGCGGGAGCACGTCCTTCTTCAGAACCCACATGGAGTAGCGCTCCTGGGCCGTGTCGAAGGGGAAACTCGGGTCCGGGTTGTTGTCGTAGTCGAACTCCGCCAGCACGAGCTTCCCGTATCCGGTGATCAGGGGGCAGGACGAGTACCCGTGGTAGGTGGCGGGCTGGGTGAGCTCCCGACCCGCCCGCACGGTGAGGAGGTTCTCCACCACCACCGGGGCCTGCTTCCGGATGGCGGCGCCCGTCTTGGCATTGGGGGTGTTCCCGGCATCGCCGAGGCTGAACACGTTGTCGAATCGGGTGTGGCGCAGCGTATGCCGGTCCACCTCCACCCACCCGGTCTGGGGATCGGCCAGCGGGCTCGTGCGGATCACGTCCACCGGGCCCTGGGGCGGGGAGACGTGGATGAAGTCGAAGGACTCGACCCGCTCGGCGGGCTCCCCGTCGGGACCGGTGTAGCGGATCACCGCTTCCTGCTGGTCCGGACGGAGCGCCACAAGCTCGTGGCCGAAGTGGGTCTGGATCCCGTAGCGGGCCACCACCTCGTTCAGCGTCTTCGCAAAGGCCGGGACCCCGAAAATGATGCTCCCGGGGTGAATGAAGTGGATCTCGGCCTCGTCCAGGCGCCCGATGCGGCGCAGGTAGTCGGCCACCAGGTACATGATCTTCTGCGGTGCGCCTCCACACTTGAAGGTGCCTGCGGGATGCGTGAAGAGGGCCTTGATGGGGCCCGGCTTCCGTCCCAGGGCCTGCAGCGCCTCCCAGGTGTACGTGGACGGGTCGTAGCCGTAGTTGGAGCAGATTCCGTAGTGCCCGAGACCCTCCTCCAGCCCGGGAACGGCGCTCCAGTTGATCTGGAGTCCCGGCGAGACCACCAGGTAATCGTAGGTCAGCGTGCGGCCCGCGGCCGTCACCACGGTGTTCCGCTCGGGATCAAAGCTCGCCGCCGCATCCTGGATCCAGGTGGCGCCCCAGGGAATGAGGTCGGCCATCTTGCGCATGGACTCTTCCTTTGGCACCACGCCTCCCCCCACCAGGGTCCAGAGCGGCTGGTAGTAATGAACCTCGGCCGGATCCAGCAGGGTGACCCGGGGGGCGGGTTCGGCCTGAAGGAGGCGGGCGGCCACGCTCAGTCCTCCGGCGCCCGCGCCGATGATCAGGATCTCGTGGTGGTCGGTGGCCGGACTCGTGGCGGATGCGGTGGTCATGGGGAACTCGGCGTGGGGGGAACAGGGGGGGGCGCGGGGATGCGTGGGCGTAAAGGGGGCGGCGCCTCAGGCGCTGGAGCCCCGAATCGTTCCCGGCGCAACGCCCGGGACCGGAAGGGGGCGGACCGGGTCGCGGAGCGCCGGCCGCTCCGACGGGCCGGGGGCCTCGGCCAGGGAGCCTCCGAAGCGACGTCCCACCTCGAGGAGGAACCCGAACGCCCGCTGGATCTCCGGGTCCCGAAGGGCCCGGAGCAGGCCCACGGCCCCGACCCGGGGCACGGTCTCGAAGCGGGTCTGGACCAGGGCACTGGCCGCCGCCGACACGACGCCGATGGCTTCCGGCGCCAGGGCCTGCGAGGCCAGGAGGGTGCGGATGGATTCCACCTCGCGGCGTCCCACCACCGACCCGAACTCGAGGGCGGCCCGGGCGCCCCGGGAGAGGGCGTCGGCGGGATCGATTCCCAGTTCGTGGAGGCGCCCGGTTTCCTCGTCGAAGACGTCGGCGGCCATGGAGGCGAGCCCCGGGACCTCGCGGGCCAGATCGAGGGCCATCTCCAGGCTTCGCATTGTCTGGGGCTCGGAGAGTCGCTCCAGGAGGGAAAGGGCCTGGCGGAGGCGCGCGTCCGGGTCCACTCCCCGTTCCTGGAGCTTCCCCATCTCCTCGTCCACCACGTCCACGCCCGCGGCCAGGGCCCCGGCCACGACCCCGGGAAGGGCGCCGGCCCCTTCCACCAGGGGGCTGTCCAGGAGGGGTGTGAGCCGGTCCAGCTTGCGCTCGATGGCGTCGAGCCGTTCAAGGAGGAGGGCCGTGTCCGTGGCGGAGGTCGGGGCAGAGGTCATGGCGGGACCTGGGTCGGCGCGAGGTGGAGAGGGCGACGTAGGTGGGGCGACATGGACCAGGGAGCCCCAGGCCCTTCGCATCCACTCTCCCCAAGCTGACAGTCAGTCCGTCATGTGTCAACAGGTAGCTACAAGTGAGCGTGCACGCGCAGAAAGCCCGCTGGGAACCCCCCGGCGCTCCATACCTCGAGTCCTGTCAGTGCCGAAAGTGGACGAAGAGCCGTCCGTGGTTCTTCGCGTCCTTTTCCACCCGGTGGTAGAGGGCCCGGATCCGGCCCTGCTGGAGGAATCGGATCACCCGCTTCTTCAACTGCCCGCTCCCCTTGCCGGGGATGATCTCCACCAGGGGGATGCGTCGTTCCACCGCTTCGCGCATGACACGCTCCAGTTCCGCCTCGATCTGCGCCCCCCGGTTGTAGACGTCATGGAGGTCCAGCTTCAGCTTGGCCATGGGCGGGGGGCTCCCGTCAGCGGACTGCGCGTCGTCAGAAGGCGAATCCCACGTTCACGAGGCGCACGGTGGGGATGAACTTCCGATCCACCTCGTCAGGGGACCCGAGGATGCGCTTCAGGCCGACGCCGAGCCCGATGGAGAAGTTGTCGTGGGCCCCCATGAGCCAGCTCCGGTTCACGTCGAAGCCGAACCCTACGTAGGTCCCCTCGTCGGTGACGGTCGTGACTCCGGTCATGGCGCCGAATGCCCAGCCGTTCAGCGGGACACCCGAAGGGTAGAAGCGCCAGAAGACGTCGAAGTTCGTGTAGCGGACGTCCTCGAAGGAGATGCTGGAGCCGTTCGCCCCGGCCGTGCTCGAGACCGTGACGATGCGTTCGAACTCGGCGTTGAAGAAGCCCAGGAGGATGCCGAAGGGATTGGCCGAGATCACCTGGTCGTAGGGATGACGGTCCCGCTCCGGGAGCTGGGCCTCCGCCGCCCCGGGGAGCGTGATGGCCAGGAGGAGGACGGCAGCGACGGTGGCCAGGAGGGATCGAAGGGGCGCAATGGGCATGGAGGTCCGAGGGCTGGGATGCATGGAGGAGGGGCCGGAAAGCGGACCGATTCGGAAGGCCGGAGCGCGGGGGGCCTGGGACCCGCATACGGATCATGACACCGCACGCGACCGCAGAGAAAAGCTAGGGAATCCGCGGCGTCCCTGCCACCGCCTGTCGGCGACGCCGCACCGCTCGGGCTACGGGCATCGCCACCAGAACCACAAGGCCGATGCCGGCGCCCAGGAGCAGCCCTTCCGAAGGGGTGCCGGCGCCGGCTGCGGTGTAGGCTGCCCGGAGTACGCCGGAGCTTCCCAGCACCACGGCCACGGCGGTGACCCCGGCCATGAGGGTGTTCGAGAGGGGGCCGTTCAGCGCTGCCTCCCCGAGGAGCCGTCGGTCGTTCACCGCCAGCAGGAGGAAGATGGCGGCAAAGGGGAGGAGGATTCCGTTCAGGGCCTGGGCCAGGATGATGGCCGGAATGGGGCGGACCTCGGCCAGCCCGAAGCCGACGCCCACGAGGAGGATCCCGCCCCAGACCATGCGGTAGCGCCAGGCTCCGTTCACCCAGCGCCCCCGACCGTCCTCGAAGAGCCCCCGGGCCGTCACGGCGGCGGCCAGGGGCGCCGTGGTGGCCGAGGAGAACCCTGCCGCGAAGAGCCCCAGCGCCAGGAGCCCACCGGCCCAGGGCCCGAGGCGAAGGGCCAGGGTCTCGGCCAGGGCCTCGAAGGTGAAGGGGCCCTCCACGGCAGCGCCCACCACCAGCACCCCCATGGAGACGATTCCCCCCAGGATCACGGCCACGGCCAGCCCGAAGCGCATCTCTCCCAGTTCCCGTCCCTCGGCGAGTCCCGACCCGAGAAAGAGGTTGTAGGGAACTACCGTGGTCCCCACCAGCGCCAGCACCAGGAGCCCGGATCCGGGGGGGAGGGAAGGGAGGAGGAGCGATCCGGCCAGCTCGCCGAAGCCCGGGCGGAGGAACCAGGCCGTGGCCAGGAAGGCCACCCCCATGGCCGCCACCGTCACGCTGAGCACCAGCGCCACCGTCTTCGGTGCACCCACCCAGAGGAGCGTGCCGGCCATGGCGCCGATGACCAGGGTCACCATCCAGCCCGGCAGGTCGGACCCCAGCCCCACGCCGGCCACGGCGCCCAGGATGTTCCCGGCCTCGTACGCGGCATTGCCCACCACGATGGCGCCCAGCACCAGGAGGAGAACCAGCAGGCTCGCCCGGTGCCCCCGGAACTGCTCCCGGATGGCCTCGGCCAGGTTTCGGCCCGAGGCAATGGTGAGCCGGGCCGCCGCCTCCAGGAGGACCAGGGTGGCCAGCACCGAGAACCCCAGTGCCCACAGAAGCTGGCTTCCATGGGCGGCCCCGGCAGAGGCCGCGGTGGTCACCGTGCCCGGCCCGATGAAGGCCGCCGCCAGGATGGACCAGAAGAGGACCGACAGAAGGCGCTTCAAGGGGCTTCTCCCGTGGGAGGTCCGAACCCACCGCCGCCGGGGGTCTCGAGGATCAGCCGGTCGCCGGGCTCCACCTCACGTCCGTCGATGGAGGCCAGGAACTCCACCTCCCCCGACGCCCGGACGAGTCGCTGGCTTCCCACCGCCCCCGGGTGTCCGCCCCGAAGGCCATAGGGGGCCTCCACACGGTGCTGGGTCAGAAGCGAGAGGGAGAGGGGCTGGAGGAAGGAGAGTTCCCGCACCACCCCGTCGCCGCCCGGCCAGCGCCCGGCCCCCCCGGATCCGGTGCGCACCGCGAACCGCTCCACCCGCACCGGAAAGCGGTGCTCCAGGACCTCCACGTCGGTGATCCGGGTGTTGGTCATGTGGACCTGGACGGCGCTGGCGCCGGCGAAGCCCGGCCCGGCTCCCGCCCCCCCTCCAATGGTCTCGTAGTACGAGACGTGGTCGTCGCCAAAGAGGAGGTTGTTCATGGTTCCCTGGCTTCCCGCCACCCGCTCGAAGGGCTTGAGGAGCGTGTCCACCAGGCGCTGGCTTGTCTCCGTGTTCCCCCCCACCACGGCGGGGCAGGCGGAGGGGTCGGGGCCGAAGGAGGGGTTCAGGATACCCTCGGGGAGGACAAGGCGCACCGGCGCCATGAGGCCCTCGTTCAGGGGGAGGTCCTCGTCGGCCAGGAGGCGGAGGAGGTAGAGAACCGCGCTCCGCACGATGGCCTCGGTGGCGTTCAGGTTTCCGGGGTGCACGGGGCCCGAGCCGGTGAAGTCCACCTCGGCCTCCTCGCCCCGGACCCGGATCTCCACCACGAGGGGGGTCCCGTCGTCCAGGCGCTCCTCCCCCCGGTAGGTGCCGTCGGGGAGCGCACCCAGGACCGTCCGCATCCTGGCCCCGGCCCGGCCCCGGAGGGCGGCCATGTGACCCTGGAGAGCCTCCACCTCCCGGGCGGCCGAGCCCCGACCAGCCTCCCGGGCCAGCTCCCGAAGGAGGGCAGCCCCCCGGTGGTTGGCCGCCACCTGCGCCGCCAGGTCCACCAGGTTCTCCTCCACGGCCCGCGACGGATGGGTGCCGGGAGCCCGGTCCCCCAGGAGCGCCCGCATCCCGCTCCAGTCCGCCACGCCCCCACGCACCAGGTACCGGGGCGCGATGACCACGCCCTCCTCGGCCAGGGTCCGGGCGTCGGGCGGCATGGAGCCGGGGCGGGTTCCCCCGATCTCGGCATGGTGGGCCCGGCTGGCCACGTAGCCCAGGCGTCGAGGGGGGCCCTCGCCCTCGGTGAAGACGGGAGTGACCACGGTCACATCTGGGAGGTGGGAGCCGCCGTGTCCCGGATGGTTGGTCACCGCCACGTCCCCTGGACCCAGTTCCAGCGCCGCCGCCACTCGGCGCACGCAGAGCCCCATGGCCCCCAGGTGGACCGGGATGTGAGGTGCATTCGCCACCAGCTCTCCGTCCGCATCCAGGAGGGCGCAGGAGAAGTCCAGCCGCTCCCGGATGTTCACCGAGAGGGAGGTGCGACGGAGCTGCTCGCCCATCTCCTCCACCAGGGCCAGGAAGCGCTGCACGAAGAGCTCCTCCTCGACGGCCCTGACGCGCCCGTGCGTTTGTCGGGGCGTATGTTCGGGCGTGCGTTCGAGGGCGCGCTCCAGGACCAGGGCCTCGGCCCCGTCCACGTGCGCCCTCCATCCCGACGGAACCACGGTGCTCCCGAACCGGTCCAGGACCAGGGCCGGTCCAGCCAGGGCAGCACCAGGGCCGAGGTTCGACCGATCGTAGGCGTCCACATCCTGCCACCGCGCCTCGAGCCAGCACCGGCGGCGTCCCTCCACCGGGGCGGGGAAGGAGGCCGGGAGGGGAGCCGGGTCCGCCGGGGGCACCCGGGCTCCGGCCACCACGCGCAGCGAGGCCACCTCCACCCCCCGCCCCTCGGCCCGGTGGCCGAAGACGGCGGCGTAGCGGGCTTCGAAGGCCTCACGAAGGCGAGATGCGAGGCCACGCTCATGCGCCTCCTCGAAGGGCACCTCCAGCGTCGATTCCTGTCCGCGGTAGCGAAGCTGCACCACTCGCTCCCGGAGTTCCACCGCCTCCGGCGGTGCGGAGCCGCCTCCATCCTCCACCACCGCCCGGCGCGCCGCCTCCTCCAGTTCGGCGAACCAGCCCCCCAGGCGATCCGCCACCTCGTCCAGTTCGGCCAGCACCTCCCGGTGCCGGAACCGTTCCACCCCCGCCTCCCCGAGTCCCACGGCGCTCAGAATCCCGGCATCGGCGGGCACGAGGACCCGGCGCATCCCGAGGCGGGCCGCCACGGCACAGGCGTGCTGGGGTCCCGCCCCTCCGAAGGCCACCAGCGCATGGTCGGCGGGGTCATAGCCCTTTCGGACCGAGATGCGGCGAATGGCATCGGCCATGCGCTCATCGGCCAGCTCCACGAAGCCCTCCAGCAGAAGCTCCAGGGAGGGCACCTCGCCCGCCGGATCCAGGGCCGTGAGCGCCGCCCGGACCTCCTCGGCCCGGACCCGGGCCGGGGCCGCCTCCACCGGGATGCCGAAGCGCTCCGGGGCCAGCCGGCCCAGGAGGAGGTTCACATCCGTCAGCGTGAGCGGTCCACCGGCGCCGTAGCAGGCCGGGCCCGGATGGGCGCCGGCGCTCTCGGGTCCCACCGTCAGCCCCCCGGGCCCCACGGTGCAGATCGATCCCCCGCCGGCGGCCACCGTTTCGATGGCCAGGGCCGGGGCCTGGAGCTCCGCATCCCCGACCTGGTGTGTATCCAGGTAGGTGGGGGTGCCGTCATGACGGGAGACGTCGGTGCTCGTGCCTCCCATGTCGAAGGCGATGACCCGACCGAACCCGGAGCGCCGCCCCGCCCGGGCCGCCCCCACCACGCCGCCGGCCGGCCCCGAAAGAAGCGTCTCGGACGCCCGGACCCGGTCGCCCCGGACGAGCCCCCCGGCGCTGGTCATGACCAGGAGGCGCCCGGGCGGAAGGGCCCGGTCGATGGCCTCCACGTAGCCTCGGATCACGGGCCCCAGGTAGCCCTCCACCGCGGTGGTCCGGGCCCGCCGGAGGAGGTGGAGGAAGGGCGCCACCTCCGATGAGGTCACCACGTGGGGCACGCCCTCCTCCCGGAGGAACCGGGCCAGCGCCTTCTCGTGCACGGGGTTCGCCCAGGCGTGGAGCAGGACGACCGCCACCGACTGGATCCCGGCCTCCAGGAGGCGGGCCACCGGTGCCCGAAGGCGCTCCAGCGTCTCGGGAGCCAGGGGGGTGCGCACCGATCCGTCGGCCAGGATCCGCTCCGGGACCTCCAGGACCTCCCTGGCCAGGGGGAGCGCCTGGTGGATCCGGAGGGCAAACAGGTCGGGGCGCCGCTGGTCCCCGATCCGGAGCACGTCACCGAAGCCCTCGGTGACCAGGAGGGCCAGGGGCGCCCCCCGGCGCTCCAGCAGGGCGTTCGTTCCCCGCGTCGTGGCGAGGCGCAGGGCGAGGTCGGGAAGGGGCGCTCCGGCGGGCGTTCCGGTGACGAGCCGTGCCGCCAGGAGGGGAGCAGGCTCGGGCGAGCGTACCTCGAAGCCGGCGCCCACCGCGAACACCGGGGCTGCCCGGCGGGCCAGGTTCAGCTCCACCGAGAGGTGGGCGGCTCCAGGGTCCCATCCCGTGACGATGCCGGCGGGCGTGGCCTCGCCCTGAAGGTGCAGGCTGAACCCCACCGGAAAGTCGGCGGGCGCATCCCACGACGTCTCCACGGCCAGGACGCGGTCCTCCCGCGGGCTGGGTCCGGACCCGGTCCCCTGAACCGTGCCCCGAATCGTGCCCTGAACCGTGCCCCGGAGCGCGCTGCTGGAGAGGACCTTGGCGCGGTGCAAGCGCCCCTGGGGGTCCCGGGCCACGCAGTCGGTGAAGGTGCCACCCGTGTCCACGCGGACTTCCCACCGCCCCGGCGTGCCCCCGGCTCCGGCGTCCCCAGCTTCAGTTCCTCCGGCGTCAGCGCCCCCGGACCCTGCGCCCTCGCGCCCCGAGCCCTCCCCCTCTCCGTTTCCCACGTCCATCCTCCCCACGTCCCCCTGCCTCAGATGCGTGCCTCGATGCGCCGGAGCTCCGACGCCGCCGTGCCCAGCCCCAGGTTGCTCAGGTAGACCTTCTCGACCCCCCGGGCAGCCAGCGCCCGGATCGTGCGGGCCGTGACCTCCTCGGCCGAAAGCCCCTCGTCCCGGAACTCCCGGGTGAGCCCCTGCGCCGGCACCGGGAGGAAGTCACCCAGCCGCGCCAGCGTCCGCGGGTTGGCGCTCCGGTAGTGGAACACCCCCACGAGGCCGGGGAGCGCGATTCCCCTCCGGTGCACCTCCTCCAGCAACCGGTCCAGCGGCGCCAGGTCGTGGTGCGAGACCACCTGGGTCAGAAAGTAGTCGGCCGGCTCCTCCTGCGCCTCCAGATGATCCACCTGCTCCCGCGCATCCCGGAAGGGGTTCACCCACATCCCCAGGGGGAGGGGGCGGTGGCGGGACGTGTGCCGGTCCGGACCTTCCGCCATCCGGATCCGCATCCGCAGGTCGCGGGAGCGGGGGAGGCAGCGAGGCACGCCCACCTCTGCATCGCCCCCCGTCACCGTCACTGCCCCGAACCCGTGGGAGGCGGCCCGCCGGGCAAAGAGGAGGCAGTACTCCAGCGAGTGCTTGCAGGTGAGAAAGGGCACCACCTGCGCCATGGGCGCCTCCGGCCCCAGGTTCGCCGTCAGGTGGGCCAGGCTCTCTTCCTCCCGGCTCCCCACCGCGTCGTCGGTGAAGAGGACGAACCGCCCCCCGGCCAGGAGCCGGCTCACCCCATGGTGCGCATCGATCCACGCCTCCATGGTGGCGGTCCGGTCCAGGGTCGAAGGCGGCGGACGGAGCTCCACGGCCCGCAGGGGCCCCGGGTTCCGAAGCGCCTCGAGGAAGGAAGGGAAGGGGGATGCGCTCATTCCGGCCTGCCCCCGAGGCCGGTCCGCGCGAGCACCTCCAGCGCCAGGTCGAGGCGACCGCGGGGGGCGGTCACGTGAACGCCCCGCACCCGCGCCCGGACCGCCTCGACGGTCTCCACCGCGATGCGCAGTCCCTCCTCCCGGGCGGCTTCCGGACCCCGGACCTCGGCGGCCCGCATCCGGGCCAGGACCCGTTCCGGGACGACCACGCCCGGCACCTCGTTGGCCAGGAACTCGGCATTCCCCAGCGAGACCAGGGGCCAGATCCCCGCCACCACGGGGACGGCGTGGTCCGGGTGGCGGTCCAGGTAGTCCAGGAGGAGCTCCGGGTCGAACACGGGCTGGGTGACGGCAAACTCGGCTCCGGCCTCCACCTTGAAGCGGAACCTCCGATCCTCCCGGGCCCGGTCCACGGCGCCCTGGTTCAGCGAGACCCCGATGACGAACCGGGTGGGGGGATCCACCGGGTGGCCTCCGGGGTCCGTGCCCTCGTTCAGGCGGCGCACCACGTGCGTGAGCCCGATGGCGTCGATGTCGAAAATGGTGGTGTGGTCCGGGTAGGGCCCGGTGGGCGTGAGGTCGCCGGTGACCAGGAGAAGGTTGCGCACCCCGGAGGCCGCGGCCCCCAGGAGGTCGGAGATCATCCCGATCATGTTTCGGTCGCGGCAGGCGTACTGGGCCAGGACCTCCACACCGGTTTCCCGGGCCAGGAGGGTGGCGGCGGGAAGGGCCCCCATCCGTGCCAGACCCCGGGGCGCCTCGGGAATGGTGACCACGGTCACACCGGCGTCGGCCAGGGCGCGCCCCTGCTCCAGGAGTGCGGCTGGCTGCCACCCCCGGGGAGGAACCAGCTCCACCAGGGTGACGAAGGACCCTGCGGCCAGGGCCGCGCCCAGGCTCGAGCGCTCCGCCAGGGGGAGCCCAGGCGTGCCGAGCCCCCCGGCCAACTCAGGACCCCCGTCCCGACCCGGACCCCCACGCCCACCCGGATCCCCGGCGCCTTCGGGGCCCCGGTCCTCTCCGGCGATGCGGGCGGACCCCCGCTCCGAGTCGACGGTCCCTCGGGCGGACGCGACCGCCCGGGGCCGCCCGATCGCCGGGCCCGCCGCATCGTTCGCCCGAGGTTCGGCGGGCGCGGCTGCAGGTACGCCGTCGTTTCGCCCGATGGCCTCGGCCATCCGTCGGATGTGCTCCGGCGTGGTTCCGCAGCATCCGCCCACGAACCGGGCCCCGGCCTCCACCATGCGCCGGGCGTAGCGGGCCATGTACTCGGGGCTCGCCAGGTACATCTTCCGGTCCCCCACCGTGCGCGGGAAGCCGGCGTTGGGCTGGGCCAGGAGGGGGAGCCCGGTCAGCGCGGCGGCTCGTTCCACCGCGTCCAGGATCTCTGCCGGGCCCACCGAGCAGTTGAAGCCCACCGCATCCACGCCCCACGCCTCGAGCTGACGAACCACCGTCTCCACGTCGGCGCCGTAGGCCGTGCGCCCCCCCTCGGCCAGCGTGACCTGGGCCAGGACCGGGAGGTCGGAGCGGGCCCGGATCGCCAGGACAGCCTCGTGAAGCTCGGCCGGGTCCTGGAAGGTCTCCAGGAGAAACCCCTCCACCCCGGCCTCCTCCCCGCCGGCCAGGAGCCCATCCACCTGGCGGCCGAAGTAGGCCCGGGCCTCGTCGAGCCCGGTGGGGCCCCAGGGTTCGATGCGGATCCCCAGCGGCCCCATGGCCCCCAGCACCCGGGCGCGGGGCCGGCCACCGGCTCCTTCGGCCCCTTCGCTCCCGTCGACCTGGGCGGCCTGGGCGGCCTGGGCCGCCTCCCGCGCCGCCTCCCGGGCCAGGCGGGCGCCTGCCTCGTTGATGGCCTCCGTCTCGCCCTCGAGGCCGAACGCCGAGAGCTTGACCGGGTTCGCTCCGAAGGTGTTGGTCTCCAGGAGCTCGGCCCCGGCGGCCACGTACGCCCGGTGCACCTCCCGGACCAGCTCGGGATCGGTGCGATTCACCTCGTCGTAGCAGACGTTCACGAAGAGGCCCCGGTCGTAGAGGACCGTCCCCATGGCGCCGTCCATGAGGTGGACCCGGCCGTCGGCCAGCATTTCGGCCACGGTGGGGAAGGGGTTCGATCCGCTCACCTGGGCTCCCCCTCGCGCCGGGCCTGCGACTGGGGCCGAGCTCCAGCTGCAGCTCCGACCCCGGCTCGAGGCTCGTACGACAGGTTGGGGCGGAGCCACCGCTCCATCTCCTCCAGCGGGACGCCCTTCCGGCGGGCGTAGTCCTCCACCTGGTCCCGGCCCACCCGCCCGACACCGAAGTAGGCGCTCTCGGGGTGGGCGAAATACCACCCGCTCACCGAGGCCGTGGGGAGCATGGCGAAGCTTTCGGTGAGGGTGATGCCGACCCGGCGTTCCACCTCGAGGAGGCGGAAGAGCGTGGCCTTTTCGGTATGGTCGGGGCAGGCCGGGTACCCGGGGGCCGGCCGGATCCCCCGGTAGGCCTCGGCAATGAGAGCCTGGGAATCCAGCGCCTCCTCCGGGGCGTACCCCCAGGTCTCGCGTCGAACCCGTTCGTGGAGGAACTCCGCAAAGGCCTCGGCGAGCCGGTCCGCCAGCGACTGGGCCAGGATGGCCCGGTAGTCGTCGTGGGCCGCCCGGAAGTGCTCGGTAAGGTCGTCCAGCCCGTGTCCGGCGGTGACGGCAAAGGCCCCCACCCAGTCCTCCACGCCAGTCTCCCTGGGCGCGATGAAGTCGGCCAGCGCCAGGTTGGGACGCGGATCCCCGGCCCCTCCTTTCCGGAACTGCTGCCGCAGAGTGTGGATGCGGGCCTGCACCCCCAGACCTCCCGACCCGTCCAGGATCTCGATGTCGTCGCCGTCCCGCCGCGCGGGGAAGAGCCCCACCACTCCACGGGGGTGGAGGGCGTCGTCGGCCACCACCTGGTCCAGGAGGGTCTCGGCATCCGCCAGGAGGCGGGAGGCGGTTTCGCCGACCACCGGGTCCTCCAGAATGGAGGGGTACGCCCCGTGGAGCTCCCACGCCTGGAAGAAGGGGGCCCAGTCGATGTAGGGGCGCAGATCGTCCACCGTCACGTCGTCCACCGCGTGCACGCCGGGGTGACGGGGGGCGGGGGGCACGTACCCGTGGCCGGCCTGGGGTCCCGGGCGGAAGGCGTTGGCCCGAGCCTCCTCCAGCGTCAGGAGGGGCGCCCGGGTCCCTCGGTTGGCATACCGGGTCCGGAGCTCCCGGTACTCGGCTCGGACCTCGTCCACGAAGGCCTCCCGCTCCCGGGGGTTCAGGAGCCGGCTCACCACGCCCACGGCCCGGGATGCGTCGTCCACGTGGAGGGTCAGCCCCTGGTAGCACTCCTCGATCTTCACCGCCGTGTGGGTCCGGGAGGTGGTGGCGCCGCCGATGAGGAGGGGGGTGCGGAACCCCTCCCGTTCCATCTCCGAGGCCACATGGACCATCTCGTCCAGCGAGGGCGTGATGAGGCCCGAGAGCCCGATCACGTCGGCCTCGTGTTCCCGGGCCGCCGCCAGAATCCGGTCCGCCGGGACCATGACCCCCAGGTCCACCACCCGGTACCCGTTACACTGGAGCACCACCCCGACAATGTTCTTCCCGATGTCGTGAACATCGCCCTTCACGGTGGCGATCACGACGGTGCCCTTGCCCGTCGCCTCGCGCCGGGCCGGTCGGCCTTCCGGGTCGGCTCCCGGTGCCACGGCCGCATCCGCCGCCTCATCCGCCGCGGCATCCGCCGCCGTTTCCCGCTCGATGTGGGGAATGAGAAGCGCCACCGACTTCTTCATGACCCGGGCGCTCTTCACCACCTGGGGGAGGAACATCTTCCCGGCTCCGAAGAGGTCGCCCACCCGGTTCATCCCGTCCATGAGCGGGCCCTCGATCACCCGGATCGCCCGCTCGGAGAGAAGGCGGGCCGCCTCCGTGTCCTCGACGACGAAGGCGTCGATCCCGTGGACCAGGGCGTGGGTCAGGCGGGCGGCCGGGTCCCCCTCCCGCCAGGCCAGGTCCTCGGCGCGGCGGGCTTCGCCCCCCCGCATCGTCTCGGCCAGGGTGGTGAACCGCTCCGTGGCGTCGGGGTGCCGCTGAAAGAGGAGGTCCTCGCAGGCCTCCCGCACCTCGGCGGGCAGGTCGTCCAGAACCGGGAGCGCCCCGGCGTTCACGATGCCCAGGTCCAGCCCCGCCTGGACGGCGTGGTAGAGGAAGACGGCGTGGAGGGCCTCGCGGAGCTCGGGGCTACCCCGGAAGGAAAAGGAGAGGTTCGAGACCCCCCCCGAGGTGAGCGCATGGGGGCAGGTGGCCTTGATCTCGCGCACCGCGTCCAGGAAGGCCACACCGTAGCCGTCGTGCTCCGGGATCCCGGTCCCGACGGCGAAGATGTTGGCATCGAAGATGATGTCCTCCGGGGGGAAGCCCACCTCCTCGGTGAGGATCCGGTAGGCCCGCTGGCAGATGGCCACCTTCCGCGCAGCCGTGTCCGCCTGGCCCTCCTCGTCGAAGGCCATGACCACCACCGCTGCTCCGTAGAGCCGGACCAGGGCGGCACGCCTCCGGAACTCGGCCTCGCCGTCCTTGAGCGAGATGGAGTTCACCACCCCCTTCCCCTGGAGGCACTTGAGCCCCGCCTCCAGCACCTCCCAGCGGGAGGAGTCGAGCATTACCGGAATCCGGGCAATGTCCGGCTCCGCCGCCAGGAGCCGGAGAAAGCGTACCATGGCGGCCTCCGAGTCCAGGAGGCCCTCATCCATGTTCACGTCCAGGATCTGGGCGCCGCCCTCCACCTGCTCCCGGGCCACCTCCAGCGCCGCCTCGTCATCCTCCGCTTCGATGAGGCGCCGGAACCGGCGGGATCCCGTCACGTTCGTTCGCTCCCCCACGTTCACGAAGAGGAGCTCGGGGCCGATGTTCAGGGGTTCGAGCCCGGACAGGCGGCATCGCACCGGGCGCCTGGGCGGGGTGCGGGGGGCCACCCCGGCCACCGCCTCCGCCAGCGCCTGCACGTGCTCCGGGGTGGTGCCGCAGCATCCACCCACCACGTTCACCCACCCCTCCCGCGCCCACTCGCCCACCATGGATGCCATGGCTTCAGCGCTCAGGTCGTAGCCACCGAACTCGTTGGGAAGGCCCGCATTTGGGTGGCACGAGGTGAGGTGAGATGTGAGCCCTGAGAGCTCCTCCACGTAGGGGCGAAGCTGTCCGGGTCCGAGGGCGCAGTTGAGCCCGATGCACCAGGGTTCGGCGTGGGCCACGGCGTTCACGAAGGCCTCGAGGTTCTGCCCCGAGAGGGTTCGGCCCGAGGCATCGGTGAGGGTTCCCGAGATCATGACCGGGCGCGTCTGGCCCGTGGCCTCGAAGACTTCCCGGAGCGCGAAGAGGGCGGCCTTGGCGTTCAGGGTGTCAAAGACCGTCTCCACCATGAAGAGGTCCACGCCGCCCTCCAGGAGACCGTGGATCTGCTCGGCGTAGGCAGCCCGAAGGGTCTCGAAGTCCACGTTCCGGTAGCCGGGGTCCTCCACCCGCGGCGAGAGGGAGGCGGTGCGGTTCGTGGGGCCCAGGATCCCGCAGACGAACCGGGGTCGGCCCGGGTTCGCCGCTTCCACGGCCTCCACGGCGCGGCGGGCCACCTGGGCAGAGGCCCGGTTGAGCTCCCGTACCAGGGGCTCCAACCCGTAGTCCGACTGGGCGATGGAGGTGGCTGAGAAGGTGTTGGTCTCGACGATGTCAGCCCCGGCCTCCAGGTACGCCCGGTGGATTCCCTCGATCACGTCGGGGCGGGTGAGCGACAGGAGGTCGTGGTTTCCCTTCAGAGGATGCGGATGGTCCTTCAGCCGGTGGCCCCGGTAGTCGTCCTCGGTGAGGCCCTGGCGCTGGAGCATGGTCCCCATGGCGCCGTCGAGGACCAGAATGCGCCGCCGGGCCTCGGCCTCGAGGAGAGGGGTCCGGTCTTCGTGCACAAGCGTGTGGTTCAGCATGACATCGTGCCTCCTCCCTGGAGGCGGCGTCCCCGGCGCAATTGGCCCCTGGCGGGGCGGGTGGGCGGCACGGCGCGCAGAGGCACAAAAAAACCCCACGCGAGGAGCACGCCGGGGGTTGGCCTTTTAGCGGTTCGGTTTCCCGGGTCGCAATACGCCGCAAATCACCCCGAGCCAGCTGGCTCGACCCCTGAACATAGGACCGGACACGGCCCGGATCCAGAGGGTGTCTGCCATGCGGGGGCGCCGCCATGATCCCGCAGGCCGGACCGGCCTCAGCGCCGGAGCTCCAGCTCGATGGCCCGCAGCTTCTCCTGCACGCGCCGCGCGTTGTCCGGGCCCATGCGGAGGAGGGCCTTGGCTGCGCCCCGGCGTGCCTCCAGCTCCGCATCCCGGAACACGTAATGTCCTTCCTCGGCCCGAACCTCGAGGGGACCCGCCGGGATCTCCACGGCCAGCATGTTCCGGAAGGCCAGCTCCAGGGCGTCGTCGAAAGTCCCCGGCAGACCGCGCTCGGCGTAGGCTTCGTCCACCAGGGGTCGGAGTTGCCGGAAGAGGCGCACGGTCCCCTCGGTGTCCAGCGACTGGACCACGGCGGCCAGGAGGTCGTAGCGACGGTAGCTCGCCTCGGCGATCACGGTCTGCCCCCCCCGCACTTCCACGGAAAAGGGCTCGTCCGGGCGGAGAAAGGGGACGTGCTCTGCCGGGTGGAAGCCCCCCGCCAGGTCCACCACCAGGCCCACAAAGCGATGGACCAGGTCGTCGGTGACAAGCCAGGCCGCCAGGCGGGGGTGGGACGACAGCCCGGAGACCAGGCGACGCACGAACTCGTCGCTCGCCTCGAGCTCCGGAAGGTCCAGGGGCGGAACCTCGGTGCGGTCGGCGGCCGGGTCCACCTCGGCCGGGGCACCGGCCGTGTCGAAGGGGGACGGTGCCCAGTCCGAGGCGCCCGGCTCCCCGGAGCGGAGGAAGAACCAGGCCGCCACCCCCACGAGAAGGGCGACGACCACGACCAGCGCCAGTGGGGCCAGCGGGGGGCCGGAGCGATCACGACGACGATAGGCGGCCACGGGGTCCTCCTTCCTCAGGCAGACGACGTACGAACGAAGGGTGCGGATGCGCCCGTGGTACACCGGAGCCCGTGGTTTGGGCCCGGTATTCGATCCCGTGTCAACGGTCCAGGGGGTAGAACCGCCAGGTCGGGGTGAAGTCCCGGGGCGGCGCTTCGCCCGTGACCGATGCCCGGACCATCTCGATGGGCATCCGGCCGCTCTTCAGGATGTGGTCATGGAACGCCCGGTTCGACATCCGCCCGCTCTCCACCATCTCGCGGTGGAGCTGACGGAGCTGTAGCCCTCCCAGCAGGTACCCCGCCTGGTAGAGGGGAGAGTACTGCCCCGTGAAGGAGCGCCGGACCTCGGCCTCCGATGCCGACCGCTCGAAGCCCACCCGGGTCACCAGGAGCTCCACCGCCTCCTCCGGCGTCATCTGCTCCAGGTGGAAGGCCAGCGAGAAGAGGATCCTCGCCGCCCGGTGATTCCGCCAGACCAGCATCCCGATGCGGTCCTCCGGGCTCCGGGCGAAGTCCAGGTCCCAAAGGAGGAGCTCCCAGTAGAGGGCCCAACCCTCGCCCCAGAAGGGGGTGGAGAAGAGGCTTCGGTGGGTGCTGTAGCGCGAGGTCATGAAGCCCTGCAGGTGATGCCCGGGGATCAGCTCGTGGTGCACCACCGCCCGCGAGAAGTGCGGGTTGTTGGAGCGCAGGCTCATGAGCTTCTCCTCGTGGGACATGGCGTCGGTGGGGAAGGCCACCTGCACCGTCTCGCCGCCAAGGAAGAAGGGAGCGATGCGCTGCCTGGCCGGCGACAGCATCTCCATGCGCCAGACCTCGCGGGCCAGTTCCGGCACCGTCACGAGGTCCCGGGCTTCCAGAAACGCCTCCGCCTCCCGGGCCAGTTCGGTGACCAGGTGGATCTGTTCGCCGGGCTCCACGTGGAGGGACTTCACGTACTCCACGGCCGCGTGCCAGTCGTCGCCGTAGCCCAGCTCCCGGGAGGCGGCCCGGAGTTCGGCCTCGCCCCACGCCAGTTCCCGCTCCGCCAGCTCCAGCAGCTCTTCGGGGGTGTAGGGCATCATCTCGTTTCGGATGTCCAGGAGGAGCGCCTCCCGGCCCAGCGGGTCTCCCACCGTGGGCTCCGGCTGCCCGGGGCGGATGCCGGCCCCCTCCTGGCGGAGCAGGGTCACGAGTTCGGTGGCCACCTCGCCGAAACGCTCCCAGGGCGCCCGCACCCACCAGGAGAACATGGGATCGTACCCGTCGAAATGATCGAACCACTGGGTTGCGGCCTGCCGGAGTTCCCCGATCCGCGACACGGCCCGCAGCGCAATGACCGGGGTCACTTCCAGGGTGTCGACTGCGGATGCCGCTTCGGAGGGGGGATCCGCGCCCCCGGCGGCGGCCACCTCCGCCGAGGTGACCAGGCGGTCCCCCCGGAGCGCCGCCCGGATCCGGTCCCGGGCCTCCTCCATCTCTCGGGTCACCTGGTGCACCGTCTCGGCCGCTTCCCGGGGATCCACCGGAAGGAGGTCCCGCCGGGCCTCGTGAAGGGTCACGATCCGGGCCTGAAAGGGAAGGAGAACGTCCAGTTCGGCCTCCTGCGCCGCCTCCACCTCGAGGCGCCCCTCCTCGTAGCGGATCCGGTCCCGCAGGAGGACCCAGTCGATCCTCCCTTCCAGGTTCAGGGCATCGAAGTCCATGGCATCCAGGAGCGCTCCCCACTCGGCGTGGAACGCGGCCATGCGTGCCCGCCGGGTGGGCGAGCCCAGCGAGTAGCGCCGCATCAGAACGCTGCGGTCCTGGGCGAAGCGCTCCACCGTCCGCCGCAGGTCGCTGGGCTCCGGGTCCTCGAAGGTCCCCGCGGCTCCAACGCCGGCGCCGTGCGCGACCGCGGCAGTCGGGGTCTGGGCGGCCAGCGCGGTCCCGAAGAGCCCGACTCCGAGGAAGCCGGCCGCGAGGATCCCGGCTGCGCAGAAGGCGGCTGCCCGGCGCCCGGCCGCGACGGTCCCTGGGGCCAGGAGCCCCCAGACCAGGGTCCCGAGGGAGGAAGGAGCCGGC
>SKNW01000054.1 GCA_007120305.1 Gemmatimonadota bacterium
ACCCCGTCTCGCCCCACCCCACCCTTCCGCCCAAGGCCCCCTCTCGCCCATGTCCGGCTCCTTTGTGTCCGACTCCGGTCGTCCGTCCAGCACCCGCCGCGACGCCCTCTTCCTGACCCTCTGCGCCATCTTCCTCACGGCGCTGGTCATGGGCAACATCATCGGGACCACGAAGTTCGTGACCCTGATGTCCATCACCTTTCCGGACTGGGCGCTCCGCTTCGTCCCCGACCTGGTGCGGGACGGGAGCACCTGGAGCATGGTGGTCCCGGTGGGGGTCATCGCCTTTCCCGCCACCTTTCTCGCCACGGACCTCATTGCCGAACTCTTCGGTCGGAAGAAGGCCCAGCTCCTGGTGTGGGTGGGCTTCGGGATGAACGTCTTCCTGCTGGCCGTGATGAGCTTGAACCACCTCCTCCCCGATGCCTCCGGCGTGAGCGGGGGGACCGGGCTCTTCGACGGGGTCTACGGCTTCATGGTGGGGAACGTCGTCGCCAGCATGATCGCCTACCTGGTGGCCCAGACCATCGACGTGCGCCTCTTCCACTTCTGGAAGAACACCACGAAGGGAAAGCATCTCTGGCTCCGGAACAACGCCTCCACCATGGTCAGCCAGCTCGTGGACTCCACGGCGATCCTCACGATTCTCTACCTGGCGGGGAACCTGGGGGATGCGGTGACCGGGGTGGGGGCGCTGGTCATCCTCATCGTCAACTCCTACCTCTTCAAGGCCATGGCCGCAGCGCTGGACACCCCCCTCATCTACCTGGGGGCCTGGGTCTTCCGGGACTACAACGAGGACCCCGACGGCCACGCCCTCTTCGCGGCGTCGGCCGGGCCCGAGCCTCCGGGGGAGCTGGTTCCGGTACCGGTCCGGGTGCCGCCGCCCCCGCGCTGAACCGGGGCAGGAGTGCCGGGCAGATGCGCGGCCAGGTGTGGGGCCAGGCGCTCGGTGCGCGCCGGGCTCCGAACCTCAGGCCCGGAGATGGTCCGGCTGCCAGTTCCGGATCTCCCGCTTGATGGCATCCCCCGAGGTGAGCGTGCCATCGAGCACCCGCTCCACCAGCCCCGGGAGTTCCTCGTCCGCGGCAAAGCGGAGCGCCACCAGATGGCGCGGTTGGATCTCGTGGATGCGGGCCGCCTGGGGGGGCATGAGGACGTCCCGCAGGCGCAGGCGCATTTCGAGCCGGATCACCCGGTCCTGCACGGTGAGGGCCATGAGGCGGCTGGAGACGGCCAGCGCCATCACCCCCAGGGCGAAGACCACGTGGAGCCCGGCCGCCACCGAGGGCCCGCGCACGAACTCGACCACCGAGAACACCAGGTAGGCCAGGACCAGGGGGGTGGCCACGAAGTGGTGGAGCCGGTTCATGCGCCGGTGGGAGGCGTAGTCCTGGGGCGGAGATGACGCGGGAGCAGGGGCGGCGGGGGAGGGAGCGGCCATGGTGGATTCGCGGGGTGGAAGGTGAAGGGAGTCCGAGCTGGCGATGCGGGGCTACCCGCCGGACGGAGCCTGGATCCCGCCGGGCACCGCCCGGATCCCTTCCGCCGGCTTGCCACGGATGGAGAGGGGTCCGTACTCTCATGCATCCACCCCACCCCGCTGGCTTCCCTTCCGTTTTCGGAGCGACGCATGGCCCCAGGACCCTTTTTCCGCCTCTCGTTCCCTCTCCCTTCCGGTGACCGGCAGCGGCCTCGGGGACGTCGACGTCCTGGCCTGCGCCCCCTGGCCCTGTGCCCCCTGGCTCTGGGCCTCCTGGCGCTCGGGGTCGGCGTCGGGGTCGGTGGGGTCGGCCTGGGCATCGGCATCGGCATCGGCCTGCCCCAGGAGTTGGCGGCCCAGCAGGCGGTGGCGGCCCAGCAGGCGGAGGACCCCCGGGGAACCGGGCTCCTCCGCATGCCCACGGTGAGTGCGGAGCACGTCGTCTTCGTCTACGCCAACGACCTCTGGGTGGTGGGCCGGGGCGGAGGCGAGGCACGGCGCCTGACCTCGGCCCCGGGGACCGAGACCCTCCCCCGCCTATCGCCCGACGGCCGGTGGGTGGCCTTCACCGGGCAGTACGACGGCAACACCGACGTCTACGTGGTGCCCACCGAGGGAGGGGAGCCCCGACGCCTCACCTTTCACCCGGGGGCCGACCAGGTGCAGGGATGGACGCCCGACGGGGAGGCCGTGGTCTTCACCTCGGGACGGGAGGGATATCCGACGGCGAACACGAAGTTCTTCACCGTTCCCCTGGAGGGCGGGTTTCCCGTCGCGCTCCCCATTCCCCGGGGGGTGACCGGACAGATCTCGGAGGACGGCCGCCACATGGCGTACACGATTCCCTCGTACTGGGACCCGGAGTGGCGGAACTACCGCGGGGGGCAGGCTCTCCCCATCTGGGTGGTGTCGCTGGAGGACTTCGAGCTGGTCAAGACGCCCTGGGAGGGGGAGCGGCATCAGCATCCCGTGTGGCTGGACGGCATCCTCTACTACCTGAGCGAAGCCGACTGGATGATGAACGTCTGGTCCTGGGACCCGGCCACCGGGGAGGCCCGGCAGCGGACCTTTCACACCGACTTCGACGTGAAGCACCTGGAGGCCGGCGGGGGCGTGCTGGTCTATGAACAGGCCGGCCGGCTGCATCTGCTGGAGCCGGGAGATGCGCCCGGGGCCGCCGTGGGTGCCGCCGCGGGCGAGGACCGCATCACCCAGCTCACGGTTCACGTTCGCGGGGACCAGATCCATGCCCGGCCCCGCTGGGTGAACGTGACAGCCGGGCAGCTCTCCAACCCCTCCATCTCGCCCACGGGGCAGCGGGTGGCCTTCGAGGTGAGGGGGCAGATCCTCACGGTTCCCGCCGAGCATGGGAGCATCCGGAACCTCTCCGACTGGACGGGCGACGGGACGTCCGACGCCGCGCACCGGTATCCGTCGTGGTCGCCGGACGGGACCCGGGTCGCCTTCTTCAGCGATGCGTCGGGCGAGTACGAGCTGGTGGTGGCCCCGCAGGATGGGGTGGGGGACGGAGTGGGCGGTGGGGTGGCCGAGGTCGAGCGCTTCTCCATGCCGGCTGCTTCCTACTACTTCCACCCGGTGTGGTCGCCAGACGGGGCCCGGATCGCCTTCCGGGATGCGGGGATGAACCTCTGGATCCTGGAGCGGGCCACCGGGCGCACCATCCGGGTGGACACGGAGCGCCATGCCTACCCGGAGCGGTCTCTGGACCCGGCCTGGTCGCCGGACTCGCGCTGGCTGGCCTATGCCCGGCGGCTGGATTCCCACCTCCGGGCCATCTTCGTCCACGACACGGAGACCGGCGCCTCCCGCCAGCTCACCGACGGGCTCTCCGATGCCATTCAGCCCCAGTGGGATGCCTCGGGCAAATCCCTCTGGTTCCTCGCCTCCACCGACTACGGACTGAACACCGGGTGGCTCGACATGTCGTCCTACGATCGGCCGGTGACCCGGGGGGTCTACCTGGCCGTGCTCGCCGCGGACGAGGCCTCGCCGCTGGCACCCCGGAGCTCCGAAGAACCGGGACCGGGCGCCACACGAGGCACGGGGGCGGATGCGGGGGCAGGCGCCGGGGCGAATGCGGGGGCGAATGCCGGAGCGCGGGGCGGCACGGCCGCGCGGAGTGACACCGCGCAGGCCCGGGTCCGCATCGATTTCGAGGGGATCGACCAGCGCATCCTGGCCCTTCCCGTGCCCCAGCGGAACTACACCCTGCTCCAGGCCGGCCCCGAGGGGGTGGTCTTCTACGGAGAGGCCGTCCCGAACCAGCCCGGGGTGACCCTGCACCGGTGGCAGACCGGGGAGCGGGAGGCGGCGAGCTTCCTGACCGGGGTGCAGGAGGCCCGGGTGTCTCATGATCGGCGGAAGCTCCTGGTGCGAGCCGGCGCCCAGTGGCGCATCGTGAACACCACGGGGGCAGCGCCGCAGGGGTCCACCGGAGCCCTCTCGCTGGCTGGCGCCCGGGTCCGTGTGGATCCCCAGGCCGAGTGGGTGCAGATCTTCCGCGAAGGCTGGCGGCTCCAGCGCGACTTCCTCTACGTGGACAACTTCCACGGCGCCCCCTGGGATGAAATCTGGGGCTGGTACCGCCCGTGGCTGGACCATGTGCGCCACCGCTCGGACCTGAACTACCTCCTCGACATGATGGGGGCCGAGATCGGGGTCGGGCACAGTTACGTGTCCGGGGGCGATCTTCCCTCGAATCCCGGGGTTCCGGTGGGACTCCTGGGGGCGGACTACGAGGTCCACGAGGGGCGCTACCGGATCCGGAAGATCTACGTGGGCGAGAACTGGAACCCGGGGCTCGAGTCACCCCTTTCGGGTCCCGGCATCGATGTGCAGGAAGGCGAGTACCTCCTGGCCGTGAACGGCCGGGAGCTCGGGGCCAACGAGAACCTGTACCACGCCTTCGAGGGCACGGCGGGGCAGCAGGTCCGCCTCCTCGTGAACGACCGCCCCACCCTGGAGGGAGCCCGGAGCCTGACCGTGGTCCCGGTAGCCAACGAGAACCAGCTCCGGATGCGGGAATGGCTGGAGGCCAACCGGCGCCGGGTGGACGAGCTCTCGGGGGGGCGCCTGGCCTACGTTCACATCCCCAACACGGGGCAGGGTGGCTACAGCTACTTCAACCGGTATTTCTTCGCGCAGCAGGACCGGGCGGGGGTGGTGCTGGACCAGCGGAACAACGGGGGCGGGTCGGCGGCGGACTACATTGCCGATGTCCTGGCCCGGGAGCTCCAGGGGTACTTCAACTCCCCCGTGGGCGACCGGAAGCCCTGGACCCAGCCCATGGCGGGGATCTTCGGGCCCAAGGTCATGATCATCAACGAGCAGGCGGGCTCCGGCGGGGACCTTCTCCCCTTCCTCTTCCGCCAGATGGAGATCGGCACCCTGGTGGGGACCCGGACCTGGGGGGGGCTCGTGGGGACCTGGGACACCCCTGCCTTCGTGGATGGCGGGCGCATGATCGCACCCCGCGGCGGGTTCATTGACCGGGACGGCGAATGGGCGGTGGAGAACGTGGGCGTGGCCCCGGACATCGAGGTCCACCAGACCCCCCGGGACGTCATCGAGGGGCGTGACCCGCAGCTGGAGCGGGCCGTGGCTGAGGCGCTGCGGCTCCTGGAGCTGAACCCGGTGGAGTTCAAGCCGGAGCCCGCGCCCCCGGTGCGGTGGAGGATGCCGGGCGGCTGATGGCGGGGCGGGGGGGCGCCTCCGAACTCGGACACAAACGCATCGAGGTGCTGCCCCAGGGTGAAGAACCGTGTGAGGGCCGAACCCTGCGCGCTGAACATGAGGCCATCTCTCGCGAGTGCCGCGTGCGCAGGGCGCTCCACGAACCTTCCCTTCCAGAGGATCCGACCGAAGTCCGCCCTCACACGGCCAGCGGCGATGCGAAGCATGGTCGACTTCCCCGAACCGTTTCGCCCCATCAGCGCCGTGACCGAACCGGCGGTCGCACTGAACGACGCGCCTTTCAGCACGGCCTGGCGGGACGAGGAGGGTCCGAGGCGCACGTCGGGCACGCCATCCGCGACCGCATCGTGCTGAAGCGCAGCTACGCGCACTCGGATTTCCGCATCGACTACCACGCCATGGGTGAGAATGCGCACGGGCTGGCCAACATCCTGGACCAGACGGGTCGCGGCCCGGCAGATCCTGCGCGATCCGGGCTGAGCGGCGAGCAGCGTCCGGAGCGTCAGCGCACCAGCGCGTCCAGGGCGGCACGATCGAGCAGCCGGCCCTGCGTCACGACGGCGCGCACCCCTCGCGTGGCCGAAATGTCGTCGAGGGGGTTGGCATCGAGCAGCACGAGGTCGGCCAGGTAGCCCTCGCGCACCGCACCCATCTCGTTCTCCAGACCGAAGAACTCGGCAGGGCGCAGGGTGGCGGCGCGCAGCGCCTCGAGGGGCGGGAGGCCGGCCATCACCAGGTACTCGAGCTCCGAGTGCAGGCTGTAGCCGGGAATCGCGTAGCCGATGGGCGTGTCGGTCCCGGCACCGATCGGCACGCCGGCCTCGTGCATTCGCCCGATCAGGAAGAGGCTCCAGTCCGGGTAGATCGCGCTCTCGACGGCCTCACCGGAGCGGGCCCCCCAGTCCTCGGCCGCGTCCTGCGGAAGCTTGCTCGTGGCCGCGCCCCAGTCCGCCCGCGCAGACGGCGGACGCAGCGCGAGGGCGTTCAGGCGCAGGGTCGGCACCTGGATCGTCCCGTGCATCGCCTCGAGCACGAGGTCGCACTCGGCCTCGTCGTAGGCAGCAACGGACGGCAGCCGGTACGCGCGGTGCAGGCTGGAGCGAAGCGCACCGCCACTCATGCCCTCCGGGTTCTCGAGGGCGGCGCGGCGTGCGAGGACGTCGGCCTCGGCGTCCGCGATGCAGTCCATCTCGATGTTGCGCAGGTGCTCGAGCGACTGGACCCGCGGACCTACGTCGCGCGCACGCATCGAGAGCGGCACATGCCCGTCCATGGGGAGCCCGCGCGCGGCGGCCTCGGAGGCGAGCGCATCGAAGACTTCGGGCGTGACCATTTCGTAGATCTTCACGAAATCGACGCCCGCCTCGGCCAGGCGGGCCACGTTGGCCCGCGCGGTCTCCACGTCGGGGTTGGCGATCCCCAGCAGCGGAAGGCTCTCGCCGTCGTAGACCACGTCGCGGCCATCCAGCAGTGGGCCCGCGAAGAAGACGCGCGGCGCCAGGACACCCTCGGCTCGCATCTGCTCGACCACGGGCAGCACCAGGTCGAGGTCTCCCCCCGTGTCGCGCACGCTCGTGACGCCGTGGTGCAGGAAGAGCCCCGGCATCGCCTCCGTGAAGCGGTCGTCGTAGGTGAGGTGAACGTGAAAGTCCCAGAGGCCCGGGATCAGGTACCGGCCGGAGCCGTCCACCACCTCGGCCGCATCGACCGGGTCGCTCGCGGGCTGCACCGACGTGATGCGACCGTCGGTGACGAGGACCGTCAGGGCGCCACGGGCACCGTCCACCGCGTCGACGACGGTGACGTTCGTGATGGCGAGGTCGGCGGCGGGTCCGGCGGGGGCGCAGCCGACGAAGGCCAGAAGGACGAGGAGTGGGGCCGTCCTGCGAGGCATCGCGGGCTCCGGACAGGGGATGAAGAGCCCGCCCCTTTGGGATGAGCAGGGCTCGCAAAGGCCCTTTCGAGGCCGGCGGCAAGGTAGGGCGCGGGTTCCAGCCGAGCAACCTGCCGAAGAGTCGGGGATGGCGGGGCCGGCCGTGAGCCCGGGAGGTGGCAGGGGTGCCCCGTTTGGTCACGCCCGAGGGACGGACCGCCTGGCCCAGGGCTCGCTGCATGGCGCTGGGGTGGAGGGGTCCTGGAGTTGACGACCAGGGGTTCCTCAGCGCATCTCGCGAGGCCCCCTCTTCAGGATCTGCGTTGGGAGAAGTCCCGTCCGATCTCCTCAGCCGAGCGCAGGGAGAGGGCCGCAAAGGTCAGGGTGCCGTTTGCACACCCCCCTGATACCAGTGTCGGGGCTCCCACGACGAAGAGGTTCTCGTGGTCGTGGGTGCGCCCCCACCCATCCACCACGCTGGTGGCCGGGTCGTCACCCATGCGACATCCCCCGCCGGGGTGGTCCTGGGTATCATCCACCCGCTGGGAGAGGATGGTCCCCCCACCGGCCCGCACCATCCCGGCGAAGACCTGCCGAATGGATTCCTCGGTCCGCCCCCGGAGGGCCACCGACTCGGGGGCGTCCACGAACTGGATGCTGGGGAGCGGGTCTCCCCACCGGTTTCGCAGACCGGCATCGAGGGTGAGCCGGCTCTCCCGATCGGGGATCACATCGTAGTAGGCCCGAAGCCGTGCCGAAGCCCGATCGGTGGTGCGGACCCGCCAGTCGTCCAGGATCTCGTCTCCCAGCAGGAGACCCCCGTCATCCCCTCGAAGCCGGGGCACCCGCCCCACGGTGGACTCCCAGATCCGCAGGTCATGGCGGAGGTAGTGATCCTGGGATCCCGGGCGCTGGAACTGGGTGGAGAGGAGGCTGTCCCGGGCGTACATCCCGGGGAAGAGCTGCATGGGCACCTCCACCTGGGCCCCTACACTCCGGTGACCGGTCATGTAGCGCCCCACCATCCCGGACCGGTTGGCCAGGCCGTCAGGGAATCGACGGTCGGTCGACAGGAGCAGAAGGTGAGGACTCCACGTGTAGCCCGCGGCCAGCACGAAGGTACGGGCCAGGAAGTGGACCGGCTCCTGGGGGTTGTCCCGGTCCACCGCCTCCGCCCTGTGGATGCGGTGGGAGCCCTCCTCCAGCACCAGGCGCCGCACCAGGGTACGGGTGAGCATCTCCATCCGCCCTGCCTCGATCATTCGCAGGAAGGCGAAGTCGGGGGTGTACTTGGCTCCGGTGGGGCAGATCTGGCAGGTATCGCAGCGCTGGCAGGGACTCCGCCCATCGTAGGGAACGGTGGCCTTCGCCACGGGATTCCCCCAGAACGGGATGCCACTGCGCTCCCCCCATTCCTTCAATCGTTCCAGGTTCCATGACAGGGGCATCCCCGGCATGGGAAACGGCTTCTGGCGGGGGTTCAGCTCCGGCGGCCCCGGGTGTCCCGCCACCCCGATCCGCTCCTCCGCCTCCTGGTAGAAGGGCTCGAGGGCGTCGTAGTCCACCGGCCAGTCGTCCCCGACGCCATACATGGACCGGAGGCGAAAATCCTCGGGAGTGAACCGTGGCACGGTGCCCCCCCAGTGCATGGCGAGCCCACCCACGCCCATGGAGCGGGACATCATTCCCCGAGCGGTCTGGTCCTCGATATGGTCCCGGAGCCACGGGTTCTCCCCGTAGTCCAGGGTGCGCTGTCTTCGCTCGGCACGCCGCTCCAGGGGAACCGTCTCGTCGCCGGCCTCCACCACCACGATGCGGACGTCCCTCTCCTGCGACACCTTCTCGGCCACCATCGCGGCCGTGATCCCGGCGCCGATGATGCAGATGTCGGCCTCAACGATGCGCGGCATGGTCAGGATCCTCTCGTGGGATCGGCCTCGCTGGCCGGCACGGTGACCACCCGGAGGGCAGGCCGCCCTCCCAGGCCCACGGCCGCGCTCGCTGGCGTCGTGGTGGGGCGGGAGCCCGGTTCACCCTCCAGCAGCGGCGGCGCCTCCTCCACTCCCGCCAATCCCCGGCAGGTCTCCTTCCGGATGTGCCGCCCGTAACAGAGGTCGGTCGCCCGGGGGGTGCCGTAGAAATGGGCCAGGAGACCCAGCGCCACGTGGGGGGCCCGGGCCGGCGCCGGGAGCCCCTCCACCCCACCCAGGTGGCCGGCCAGCAGCCCGCGCCGTTCCTCTGCCGTGAGCGCCACGAAGGACTTCTCGAATCGGTGGTGGCTCTCGAGGTCCAGGCCCTGGAGTTGCGCGGCCCATCCGGGGGCCGGATCGGGTGGCCCGTACCGGATTTCGGAGGTGCCGTACCCTTGCTCCAGCTCTGCCACGGGTTCGAAGGCCTCGGTCCATGCCTCGAAGGCCGCGGCCGCTTCCTCGATCCCCTCCGGACCCAGTGCCGTGGCCGGGAGCACCACTGCAGCCAGGGCCCGCAGGAGATCGCCAGGGAGGACCCGTGGCGCCGTTGCAGAAGAGGCCTCCTCAGCGGCGGGTGCACAGGCCCCTGCCAGCGCGGCCCCGGCCAGGGCGGCACCCGTGGCGCGCAGAAACGATCTGCGATCGGCATCCGCCATGATCAGTTCCCCCCGCCGGGAAGCGCGAAGACCACCAGCCGGACGGCTTCGCCCGAGCCAACGGCCTGGGCCAGCATCTGCCGTCCGTCCCGGGTGCGGCAGGTCATGTTCAGAATCCTGCCTTTCGCCACTTTTCTCTCGTGTCGACCACGAGCTCCGCCACTCGATCCACGACGGCAGCGAAGTACGCGTCGGCCTTGTCCTGGTCGAAGTCGGTGGGCCACCCTTCGCCATCTACGTAGAGGGTGATGGTTGACGGGAAGGGAGTAGCCGTCCAGGACCCGGGTGCCGGATTCGCCGTGGCCATGTCCGGTCCCGTGTAGCGCTCCTGGAGTACCAGCGACGGATCGATGGCCTGGATGAAGGCCGTCTCGTTCTCTCCCGCGTGCCCGCCCGCTGAACCGAAAATCTCCTGGGTGATGTCTGAGGCCAACGACCACCAATTCACCACGAGGGTGTTCACCCCATGCGCCAGCGATACCTCCATGGTGACGTCGTTCAGAACCGCAGTCTGGCCACCCCCGTGCCCGTTTACCACGATGATGTCCCGAAAGCCGTTCTTCACCAGGCCTTCCAGCACCGCCTGGAAATAGGGACGGAAGGCGGACTCCGGGATGTGGAGGGCGCCCGGGTAGGATGCCATTCGCCCGGTGATCCCATACGGGATGTGCGGTGCGATAAAGGCATCCACGCCAGGACGGGGCGCGATGGCCCTGGCAATGGCTACCGGGGCCGTGTTGTCGGCTCCATTATTGGCCACCCCATGGGGTTCCAGCGTCCCAACGGTGAGAATCACCGTGCTCACCTGCTCCGGCACCCACTCGGCGAATTCCATCCAGTTCAGGTCGTCCATGAGCCGGGTTCGGGGTTCGGATGCCTCTGTCGAGGAGGTTCTGATGGCAGACCCGCCAGCCGTCTGTGCCGTGGCCGACGGAGGGGGAAGGAGAACGGGCAGGATCAGCAAAAGAACAGACAGCTTCCTGACGAACGTCATGGCTTCCTCGCGAAACAGAGGGGGCATCCACCTGATGTGGCCACGGAGGGATGGGAAATCCGACCGCCCTCGGAGGATCGGAGGCAAGCTAGGAGGCGGGTTCCAGCCGTGCAAGCTGGGGGGATGGGGTGGGGCTGGCACGCCCCTCAGGCCTCCCATTCGCTAGGCAGCGACAGGTCGAACGCGTACTCCGGGCCTGACTGGGGAGCCGCGATGTCGCAGGTCGGGGACGGTCGTCGGGCACGGGCCGTCCGATGGAGACCACCGTGGACCACAGGTGTGCGTTGGGAGCCAGGACCCCGTGGTAGCGACGGTGATGGACGCGCGAAAGAACTCCTGAAACGGCAAAAAAAACGGGGCGCCGCAGGTCCATTCCTCCGGACCCGCGGCGCCCCGAACTTCAGGCCAGTTGTCTGGCGCTGGTTCTGGCGCTGGTTTTGATCGTGGTTCTAGTTCTGGTCCGCGCTGGCCAGCGAACGCAGGGTCTCGGCCAGGCGCCGCATGCGCACCTGGTCCTGACCCGACGCCATGGAGGCTCCGTCGGTGAGCATGTCCGCCGCCTGGCGGAAGGTCTCCACGGCGGTGGCCCGGTCGGTGCCACCGGCCTCGTAGCGGTCGATGACCTGGAAGAGCATCTGGCGCTGGTCACTGGACACGGCGCCACTCCGGACCAGCTGGTCCGTGTAGGCCCGGGCCACGGCGGGATGCGCCGGCCACTCCACCCGGGGCTGGTGCTGCGGGTTGAACTCGTCCCACGACACCAGGTTCGCGGCGTCG
>SKNW01000097.1 GCA_007120305.1 Gemmatimonadota bacterium
GGCTCCCGGCCGCAGCGCATTCGCCCAGAACGAGAATCGGAACCCCCCGTCCTCCCCATCCTGCCGTTCCAGGCGACGCAGATCCACGCTCCGGCCATCGATCCGCGGAGGGGTCCCCGTCTTGAAACGGCGGAGTTGGAGTCCCGATCTCTCCAGGGCCTCCGCGAGGGCATGCACGCTGGGTTCCCCTGCGCGCCCGCCCTCCTCCCCCGGCCCCTGGGCTCCCACGTGCATCCGTCCACGGAGGAAGGTCCCCGCGGTCACGACCACGGCACCCGTTCGTACCTCCAGTCCGCCCCTCAGCCGCACCCCCTCCACCCGGCACCCGTCCAAGACCAGGTCGTCCACCGTACCCTGGAAGAGATCCAGGCCCTCGGTTTCATCGAGAATCGTCCGGACCGCCCGGGCATAGAGCCCTCGGTCACACTGGGACCGAGGCCCCCAGACCGCGGGTCCCTTGGAGCGGTTCAGCATCCGGAAATGCAGCGTGCTGGCATCCGTGGCCGCCCCCATCACGCCCCCCAGCGCATCCACCTCGCGGACCACCACGCCTTTCGCCACCCCGCCAATGGCGGGATTGCAGCTCATCTGACCGATGCGCGCCAGATCCGGGGTTACCAGGAGCGTCCGGCATCCCAGGCGAGCCGAGGCCCCTGCCGCCTCGACCCCCGCATGTCCACCGCCTACCACCACCACGTCATAGCTTCCGAGCATCCCTCCTCCCTACTTCCCGATGCAGAAGGAACGGAAAAGCCTGTCCAGAACCTCCTCGCTGTCCAGGGGGCCGATGAGCTCGGCCAGGGACTCCTCCGCCGCCCGCAGGTGAAGCGCCGCGATCTCGGCCGGGATACGGGCCTCAAGTCCCTCGGCAAACGCCCTGGCTTCCTCGAGAGCGCGCGCCACCAGTCGCCGATGCCGCTCCCGGACCAGGATGCCCCCCTCCTGAAGCTCCTCTCCCGAAACCGATCCAAAGGCCTCTTCAATCAGGGCAGCCTGCAGACGCTCGAGCCCCTCACCGGTCCTGGCCGAAACCCGGACCCCATCCACCCCGTCGACGGCGTCGCCGCCGGCCCGGCCGGGTGAAGCGGAGTCCTCGGCGTCCACGCAGGTCCAGACCTGAAGAACCTGCGGGACGGCGCGGTCATGGACCTTCCCTTCGCCCCCCTCGCCATCCTCCTCCACAGGATCCAACGGTTGCGCCGGTCCTGCGCGATTTTCCGCCCTCGAACCGCCCCCAGGTCGCCCGACCAGTGCCTCCAGCTCTTCCCACTCGACGGCGGAGGGGGGACCCTCGGAGGCGCGGCGGCACCAGAGAACCACGTGGGACGACCGGATCCATCGGTGGGCGATCTCGATCCCGGCGGCCTCCACCGCTTCGGCATCCTTCCGGAGCCCCGCAGTGTCCACAAGCCGGAAGGGAAAGCCCCCGAAGGCAACCAACGCATCCACGGCATCCCTGGTCGTCCCGGGATGCGGCGTCACCAGCACACGATCCTCTCCCAGCAGGGCATTGAAGAGCGACGACTTGCCGGCGTTGGGCCGCCCCGCCAGAACCACCACGGCCCCGGCCTGGAGTAGCCGGCCCCCCGGGGCGGTGGCCAGCAAGCGCTCCAGCGAAGCGACTACCGGCTCCAACGCCCTGAGAAGCTCTCCCACCGGCGTCGGGGCCTCGTCCTCGTCCGGGAAATCCAGGTGATGGGCCAGGAGCGCCTCCACCTCCAGGATACCCTGCCGGAGCCCTTCGATCCGGCGAGTGAGACCGCCTTCGGCCTGTACCACCGCCACGGCGTGCCGAGCCGGGCTTTCGGCCTCGATCAGCTCCTGGATTGCCTCCACCTGCAGCCGGTCGAGTTTCCCCTCGAGCCAGGCACGCCGCGTGAACTCCCCGGGCTCCGCCATCCTGGCCCCGGCCTCCAGGCACGCATCGAGAACCCGGGCCACAACCATCGGCCCCCCGTGAAGACCCAGTTCGGCCAGATCCTCCCCTGTGTAGGACCCGGGCCCGGGAAAGAAGGTGACGAGCCCCCGGTCCAGAAGCGCGCCCGAACCCCCCGGATCCCGAAGGGACGTCAGGACCACCGTCCGGGGCGGTACCTCGAGGGCACGCCCTGCGCCAAGGGACCGAAGGAGTCTCCGCGTTCCCGGCCCCGAGACCCGGAGAAGGGCGATGGCGCCACGGCCCGGGGGCGTAGCCCGGGCGACGATGGTGTCCCGGAAATCATCGGCCGGGCCAGAGCCGACGCTTGAACTCTCCCTCCCGGCCGCGCCGGCGCTGCGATCCGACCGCCCGTCCATCTCAACCGGGGGCGGGCGCCGGCGCCTTCTTCGCCTGCATCTTCTGCCGCTCGTTGGCAATCCACCACGACTGGGGAAGGGTGGCCAGGTTGGCGGTGAGGTAATAGAGGTTCAGCCCCGACGGGAAGTTGGCAAAAATCACGACCATCACGACCGGAAGGACGTACATCATGATCTTCATCTGTGGCTGCAGATCCTCAATGGTCCGCATCGAGATCCACTGGAGGAAGAACATGGAGACGCCGAGGAGAACCGGCAGGATGAAGAAGGGATCCTTGGCCGAAAGGTCCGGGAGCCAGGCAAACGGCACCCCTCGCAGCTCGATGGTGTTCTGAAACACGAAAAAGAGAGCGATGAGGATGGGCCAGGGAAGGAGCATGGGCCAGCACCCGGCCAGAGGATTGAATCCATGCTCCTTGTAGAGCTTCATCAGCTCCTTCTGCAGCTTCTCCGGGTTGTCCTTGTGCTTGGTCTGGATCTCCTTGAGGAGAGGCTGGACCGCCATGTTGCGCAGCTGCGCCTTCATGGCCTTGTGGTAGAGCGGGAAGAGAACAATACGCATGAGGATCCCGAAGAGGATCAGCACCAGCCCGTAGCCCAGCGCCAGGTTCTCGTGCATGAAGACGAGCACCCACATGATGGCGGCCACGAAGGGCCGCAGCAGAGGCCGGAGGAACCTCCAGCCCACCGGATTGACCTCCTGAAGGTCGTTCCCGAGGGCCGTGAGGAGCGCGTAGTCCTGGGGCCCCGCGAAGAGCCGGTAGGCAAAGGTCCCACCGGCCCCCAGCGAGTGCGTCACCGCAAAGTGTGCATCCGCCTCGTCCTCGGAGGTCTGGGGTGGGACCGGGCGCACGACCATGCCGCCCAGGAACTCGGCCCCACCCTCGATGGCGGGGTTCTCGGCCGGCATCAGCACCATGACGAAGTACCGGCTCCGCACCGCTGCCCAGTGGAACGGCCCTTCCTCCACCGAAGGGGCGTCGACCTTCGACAGTTCACGGCTCGTGATCCCGGTCTGAAGGTGGTTCAGGGCGTAGGCCATGAGCCGGGCTTCATCGCGGTTGTCCACCTCGTTGAAGGCAAGGCCGCGCCCCAGGTCAGTAACCAAGAGTCCGCGCTCGAGGCCCCGCACGCGGCCGCTGGCGCGAATCAGGTACTCGCCGGGGTCAAAGGTGTAGCGCACCTCGAAGGAAAAGGGGCGGTCCGGATGCACGTACCGGAAGGTCAGTTCGGCCGGTGCATCACCTTCCGCCAGATCGAGACCGCCCGCCGGCTCCACCTCGAAGACCAGGTTCCGCAGGTCAACGGTATCGGCACCAACGACGATTCGGGATCCGAGAAGTCCATCGACCGCGTCACCCACCAGTTCCACGGGGCCCGGTCGGGTGAACGAAGTCCAGCGGTTCAGCTGGGCCGAGGTGAGTTGCGCCCCGAGGGTCGAGAAGGTGTAGGTGTAGAGGGGGCCGCGAACCGCGACCTGTGCCACGGCCTGGCGCGCATCGGCGTCCTCCTGCATCGGACCCAGGGCCGCCAGCGGGTCCTCTTCCTCGACCAGGGGTGGGAGTTCGGGGGCGTCCCCCGGAATGCGGGGTGCCCCCGCGGCAGGCTGCCGCTGGGAGGGAGCCGCCGTGCCCGAGGGCTCGGTCCCGGGCTCGACGACCGGCGGTCCCTCGAGGGCTTCCGTCCTGCTTGTGGTGTCAGGATCCGGAGACGCAGGGGGGAAGAGGAGACTCGTTCCCACGAGCACCCCGAGCATGAGGACAACGGCAAGAACGAAGCGGGATTCCGAAGTCATGAGCTCAGCGATTCCTCACAGCCGGTGGCCCCCTCCTCGGGAGCGCCTGCGGGAGGACGGTCAAGGGAGAGAGGCACGGGGTCGTATCCCTTCCCACCCAGGGGGTGGCACCGGGCAAACCGGCGAAGAAATAGCCACCCCCCGCGCAACGGACCAAAGCGGGAGATGGCCTCATGGGCATACGAAGAGCAGGTAGGATGAAACCGGCAGGACGGCGGGGTCAGCGGCGAGATCGCGAGCTGGTAGAAGCGGATCAGACCGAGGGCAATTCGCCGGAGCACAGCTCCTCCGTGAAACGAACCAGCACGCGCCGAAGTTCGGCAAAGGTGGCAGTATAGGCTTCAGGACGAGCGCGAACCAGCACGTCGTACCCGGCTCCGCAGTTCCTCAGCCCGGGCAGGAGGTCACGTCGACCGATTTCCCGAAGCCGCCGCCGGAGGAGGTTCCTCTCCACAACGGAATGGCGGTGGCGCGGTACCACGATCCCGAGGCGCGGTCCTGAGGGGACTCCGGGTGCGGCAGCCATACTCGCATCCCGGGCTACAAAAAGATCCAGGGGTCCACGGCGGCGCCGAAGCCCGCTGCGGTGGAGACGAATGATCTCCGGCCCCCTGCGAATCCGGGCGGAGCGGGGGAAGCGCTGGGTCCCCGGGTTCCTGGGACCCTCATCAGAATCGCCGTCGCGCCAGCTCGTCCCGGGCTCCACGATCAAGGAGGGGGTTACTTGGACCCCACCTTCACGGCGAGCTGATGACGGCCCTTCTTCCGGCGCCGAGCGAGGAGCTTCCTCCCGGACTTGGTGGCCATCCTTGCACGGAAGCCGTGCTTGTTCAGGCGCTTGCGGTTCCGAGGGTTATATGTGGGCTTCATGGTTTCCTGCCCTGAATGCGTACAGAGAAATGATGGAGGTCAAGCTTTGGAAAATAGGCCCAGTGCCCACGGGGGGTCAAGGCGCGGCTGCATTCCCCCAGTTGAACGCCCCGGAAGTCCCCTCGGAGCCTGCCCTGCCAATTGACTTTTCCACACCCCCGGGGTACGCTTTCCACCCGCTTCTCGTCGCCCGTACTTCACGCGTCCTTCGCCTCCTGCGTGATCCCTGATCCCCTCCGTGTCAGGGGGCGTCCACCCCCGTCCCCTCCCTACCGCCGCCATGGAGCTCACTCCCTCGGAACTCTGGCAGCGGGTCCTGGAGACCGCCCGCTCCGGTCTCCCGGAGCAGAGCTTTCGCACCTGGCTGTCGGGGACGCGGGCCACGGGTGTTTCCGGGAACCAGATCCACGTCGACACCCCCAGTGACTTCCACACGGAGTGGGTGGAAGACAAGTTCGGCCCCGGGCTTGCCGACGTGGCAAGTCGCCTTCTGGGTCGCCCCGTCGACCTGGTGTTCCACACCGCCCCGGACAGCGCAGTTCCCCACGTGCCCAACGTGGAGCTTGCCCCTTCCGTACCGGAAGTTCTTCCCGGTGTTCGACGAGCTCCTTCTCCGGGCGGGGCGTTTCCAGGCCCTGATCCTCGGCGTCCTCCCGAGGCTGGAGCCACGGGCTCGACTCCCGTGCGGACTCCTGGTGCTGCCACCCATGCACGAGGCACCTCGCCCCGCTACCCCGGGAACCAGTCCTCTCAAGGGGGTGACCCCGACGCCGGTGCAAGACCGGACGCCGACCCCCGAACCGGGGCCGGCCTCAACGACCGATACACCTTCGATCGCTTCGTGGTCGGTACCAACAACCAGCTGGCGGCCGCAGCAAGCCATGCGGTGGCCGAGACCCCGGCACGGATCTACAACCCTCTCTTCATCTACGGCGGAGTGGGATTGGGGAAGACCCACCTCATGCACGCCGTCGGGCACGAGATCCTGAACCGACACCCGAATCGCCGCGTCGCGTATGTCAGCGCGGAACGGTTCATGAACGAGCTGGTGAACGCCATCCAGACGGGGACCACCGGGGCCTTCCGGCGCCACTACCGTCAGATCGACCTGCTCCTCGTGGACGACGTTCACTTTCTGGTCCGCAAGGAGAGCACGCAGGAAGAGTTCTTCCACACCTTCAACACCCTGTACGATGCCGGGAAGCAGATCATCCTGACTTCGGACCGGGCGCCGAAGGATCTCCCGGGCGTGGAAGAGCGCCTCGTCTCCCGCTTCGAGTGGGGGCTGGTGGTCGACATCAAGCCCCCGGACTACGAGACCCGCGTGGCCATCCTGCGGAAGAAGGCGGAAGACGACGGGGTCGCCCTCGACGACGAGGTCATCGATTTCATTGCCCGCTCCTGCACCTCGTCGGTAAGGGAACTCGAGGGAGCCATCATCAAGCTCCTGGCCTACTCTTCGCTCCGGCGAGAGGAGGTCACCGTGGAACTCGCAAAGGCGGCACTCAAGGGGATGCTTCGAAGCGAAGGAGCCGGCGGTCCGTCCGGGGAACGCCTGACCCCGGAGTCGATCCGCGACACTGTCGCCCAGGCCTGGGGTGTCCGCCCCGAGGGACTCCAGTCCCGGCGACGAACCAAGGACCTCACCGTGCCCCGGCAGATCGCCATGTACCTCATCAAGGAGCTTCTGGATGAGTCCCTGGTGGCCATCGGACGGGTTTTCGGCGGCCGGGATCATTCCACCGTCATCCACTCCATCCGGAAGGTCGAGGAGGACATGCGCGAAAACGAGGGCTTTGCGGACCGCGTTCGTGAAGTCCGGGAACGGCTGGCCAGGTGAATGGGGATAACCCTGTGGGAAGGGGGGTGAGTTCTCCACATCTCCGGGCCCTCTGTGGAAGGTGTGGATGAACCGACGCGGCGGTCCACACCGGATCCACAGGCCCCGAACACAGGTGAAGGTGGTGCCGCATGGGGATTTCGGATATCGTACCGGAGAGCTTTCCACGGCTCCACATTGCCTACTACTACTGCTGTTCTGGATAGAAACAAAGAAGAAGGGTGATCTTCCCGTGGAGATCCCCACGAACCCTCCACCTTCGGAGTCCCCATGAACTTCACCATCACCCGTCAGAACCTGCACCAGGGGTTGGCCGCCGTATCGGCCAGCATCCCCTCCAAGACGACGCTCCCGGTGCTCTCGAACATCCTCTTCGAGACGGCAGGCGACGGAATCCGGATGAGTGGAACCGACCTGGACGTGAGCGTCCGGTTGCAGGTTCCGGCCGAGGTGAAGGAAGGAGGTGCGCTCACGGCACCAGGGAAGAAGCTCCAGGAGATCGCCCGCGAGCTCCCGGACGAGATGGTGGAGATTGCCACCCGGGGAGATCAGATCGAACTCCGGTGCGGTCGGTCCAGGTTCAAGCTGAACGGACTCCCCTCCGACGATTTTCCCCAGCTTCCACAGGTGGATTTTGGCAGTGGATGGTCGGCGGCGGGCAAGGATCTCCTCTCCCTGGTGCGGCATACGGCCTTCGCCGTTTCCACCGAGGAGTCTCGGCCGGTCCTGAACGGCGTCCTGTGGGAGGTCCGCGACGGAGAGATGCGAATGGTGGCCACGAACGGCCACCGGCTTGCCCGGATGCGCATCCCTGCCGGTCCGTCGGTGGAGACCACCACCCAGTTCATCGTACCGCCCGCCGCTCTCCAGCAGGTCCAGCGCCTCTTCAAGGAGGAAGACCAGGTCACGGTGGCACGGGAGCAGAATCACCTGGGCTTCAAGGCCGGGAACGCCGAGGTCTACACGCGGCTCATCGAGGGTACCTATCCCAACTACGAGCAGGTGATCCCGAAGGACAACGACAAGAGTGCCGTGATTCAGCGGAAGCTTCTGGAGTCGGCCGTGCGCCGGGTAGCGGCCGTGGCCAGCGACCAGACCCACCGCATCCGGCTGGAGTTCGGTCCCTCACGCGTGCTGTTCAATGTGCTGACTCCGGACCTTGGAGAAGCCCACGACGAGATCGAGATCAGCTACGAGGGGGATCCCATCACCATCGGATTCAACGCGAACTACCTCCTCGAGGTGCTCCGCTACGTGGGCACCGACGAGGTGAAGATGAGCTTCAAGGCGCCGGAACGAGCCGCCGTGGTCGAGCCCTTGGCCTCGGGTGATGCGGAGCCCCTGGACTACCTCTGCCTGGTGATGCCTCTCCGACTCGTGGACTGATTGGCCCAGGGACCCAGTTCCTTCGGATCAGTCCAACCCGGGGTGGGGGGGTGAATCCAGGAGCTCCCGAGCGGTGTAGAGCCGGAGGAGGGGATAGCCGGCAGATCGGATCGCCTCCTCGCCACCGGCTTCCCGGTCCACGACGGTGAGAACGGCCAGGATCCTGGCACCATGATCCTCCAGAACCTGGATGGCCTGGAGAGAACTTCCGCCGGAGGTGAGCGCATCCTCCACCACCACCACCGAGGCTCCGGGGGGAAGCCCTCCCTCGATCCGGTTGCCCGTACCATGGACCTTGGGGGCCTTTCGGACGGAAAACGCATCGATGGGCGACTTCTCGATCCAGCTCCGGTGAGCCAAGGCATAGGCCACAGGATCGGCACCCATGGTGAGTCCGCCCACCCATTCGGGCAGGTGGGCGGTTTCGCGCAGGACTCTGAGGGCCTCGAGCCCCACCAGGTACTGCCCTTCGGCCGAGAAGAGCGTCTTCCGGGCATCAATGTAGTAGCTGGAACGGGCGCCACTGGCGAGAACGAAGTCCCCGCGCTGCAGGGAGCGCGCCACGAGGAGGTCACGGAGGCGGTCACGGTGGTTCATCACGAAGAGATCTCGGTGTTGTGCAGGTTCGTCAAGCCCGAGCGGGGGACCCTGATCCGATTCCTGCCCGAGCTTCTGCCCCGGATCCTGCCCCGGATCCCGCCTGGGCTCCTGCCCCGGATCCTGCCGGGCATACTCCTCCTAGGACTCCTTTCAGCCTGCGGCGACGAACCCACGGTCCTTCCCTCTCCCCGGTTCGCGCAGATCGGCGAGCTGAGAGCCGACGTGGAGGTACCCCTTGCCGGGGGCGAGGGTCGACTGGAGGGAACGCTGGTCTGGCAGTCCGATGGGCGCTGGGTGCTCGTGGAGCGCATGTACTACCGTGACCAGCTGGGCGAGGAGGTGGTTCGCCGCAGCCGAAGGAATCCGGGAGAGCTTTCCGGAGAGTACACGTCGCTGATCACCCAGTTGAACGAAGCCCCCGGACTGCGCCTGACCGGGGAAGTGGAGCAGGGAGGGCCCGCGACCTGTGCCCCGAACCAGGCTCGTGTCACCTTTGCCATGGTGGACACCTTTCGGGGCCAGGTGGCCCGGTGGACCCGTTGTGCACGTGGGAATCTCTTCAGCGTGACACCGGGTTCCGGGGGTTCTGATCTGGGCACCCCCCGTGTGGTCACTGCCGTTCAGCTCACCCGTTCGTTCACCATCGGGGATGCGGAGCGATCCATCTTCGAGGGCAGCCTCCCGTTTGCTACTGTGGATCGAGGCGCCGATTCACCCGCGCGGGAAGTCCGGTCCCGGGCGTTTCTTTCCTCCGATGGATCCCCTCCTTCGGCGTGGGTCGATTTCTGGAACCGTCACGCTCAGCCGGGCGTGTCGGGCCCCAGCGTGGACTGGAGCCGGGAGATGGTGCTCCTGGCAACCCCAGGGCGTAGGATGGAAGCGGGCCATGCCGTCGGCATTCGACGCATCCTCCCGGTGGGCGTCGCCACCCAGGTGCAGGCCGTGGAATCCGTTCCCGGCGACTTCTGCGCCCCCGCAGCGCTCGAGAGATACCCCTACCACCTCGTCATTGCGCCCCGGGGCCCTGCCCCCGTGGACTTCGCCGACCTTCTCCCCCAGCGGATTCCCTGCGGCGGATGAGACTGGAACGCGTAAGTCTCCGCCGCAAGTTCGCCCTCGTCTTCGTGGGCTTCTCCCTTGCCCTGACCGTGGGCGGGGGAGTCTGGGCTCTTCAGGTGACGACGAGAGCGCTGGAGAGCGAACTCGATGAACGGCTTCTCTCCATGGCCGAGACCACGGCGAGCGCAGCACTCCGAGGTCAGGAGATCTTCGCCTTTCGCCGGGGGGACGAAACCCAGGACCTCTGGCTTCTCTGGCAGGTGCGCCTCCAGGGGTTCCTGACGCGTGTCGACCAGGCCTACATCTTCCACCGGGATGGGTACAACATCGTCTCCACCCGGCCGGGGGAAGAGCTGCCCATCGGGACCGCCGTTTCAGGGTTCTCGGCCTTCCCCTCGGCCCTGGCCCAGGCCTGGGAGACAGGTCAGGCCACCACGGAAGTCTTCCGGGGCGACGACGGCACCCTCTACAAGTACGCCTTCCATCGCCTTGGCCAGAGCGATGCGATGCTCGCTCTCCTGGTGCGACCCGACTTCCTGGACCCCGTCGTGGCCCTCCGGCGAAGCCTCGTCCTCGGGTCGGTTCTGGCGGCCCTTCTCGCCGGGATCCTGGCCTACCTTCTGGCCACCGGCGTGGCTCGCCCCCTCGAGCGGCTGTCCAGGGCCGCCCTCCGGATCCAGCGCGGGCAATGGGACCGACCGGTGGCGGAGGAAGGCGGGGACGAGGTGGGCCGGTTGTCCCGGGCCATGGAGCGAATGCGCGTGGGCATCCTGCAGCGCGACGAGCAACTCCGCCTCATGCTGGCCCAGGTCGCCCACGAGATCCGGAATCCGCTGGGGGGACTCGAACTCTTCGCATCCGCGGCCATGGAAGCCGAGGATCCCCGGGAACGAAGGAGGATCCTGACGCGCATCCGGAGCGAGGTGGATTCCCTGAACGGGATCATCCAGGACTTTCTCTCGTTCGCCCGCCCCATGGAGCCCCACGTCGTGATTCACGACATCCGGGAGCCGCTGGAGGAGGCGGCCGAACTCCTCCGAATGGAGATGCAGGGAAATGGAGGCCGGCTGAGGGTCGAGTTCCCGGATGAAGCTATCCAGGTTCAGGCGGATCCGGATCACGTGAAGCGGATCGTCCTCAACCTCCTCCGGAATGCAGCCCACGCCGGGAACCACGTGGAAATGACAGCGCGGTGGCGCAACGGGGAGGCGGAGATCACGGTATCGGATGATGGACCCGGCATCTCGGCCGAGATGAGGGAGCGGATCTTCGAGCCCTTTGTCACGGACAAGGAACAGGGAGCGGGTCTGGGTCTGGCCATTGTGGACCGCCTCGCCCGGGTGAACGGGGGGCGCGTGGAGCTTGCAGACCCTGAGCGGGACTCCCCGGACAGCCTACAGGTTGCCGGGAACGGGACGGGAGCGGTGTTCCGCGTGTATCTTCAGGGGTCCGACGAACTTCCTTTCGAGGTGGACTGATGGCGCAGATCCTCATCATCGACGACCACGATTCCATGCGGGAGGGGCTGGAACTCCTGCTTCGCCGCAGGGGCCACCGGACACTGGCCGCCGAAAGTGGAGCCCGAGGCCTCGAATTTCTGGCCGAACACGGCGCCGATCTCGTGATCACCGATCTCAAGATGGCCCGGATGGACGGGATCGAGGTGCTGCGGATCGTGCGGGAGCAGAGTCCGGAGACGGAAGTCCTGGTGATGACCGCCTACGGGACCATCGAGAAGGCCGTGGAGGCCATGAAGCTCGGAGCTGCCGACTTCCTGACCAAACCCTTCTCCTCGGAGGAGTTTGCCGTCAAGGTGGAGCGGCTGATCAAGTCCAGGGAGGAACGGGAGCGACTCAGGCGCGAGAACCGGAGTCTCCGGGTGGAGAACACCTACCTGAGAGAGGGACTCGGGGAGTCGACGCCGGCGAGGTACAGCGAGATCATCGGCGAGTCGGAGGCCATGAAGTCCGTTTTCCGCTGGATCGACCGCGTTTCGCGCTCCGACTCCACGGTGATGATCTACGGGGAGTCGGGCACGGGAAAGGAGCTCGTGGCCAGGGCCATCCACGCCTCCTCGCCCCGATCCAGCGGCCCCTTCATCCGGGTGAACTGTGGCGCGCTCTCCGATGGTCTGCTGGATTCGGAGCTGTTCGGGCATGAGAAGGGGGCGTTCACCGGTGCCGAGCGGCGTCGACGGGGCCGGTTCGAGCTCGCCAACGGAGGAACCCTCTTCCTGGATGAGATTGCCACCGTCGCTCCGGCCACCCAGATCCGCCTTCTTCGCGTCCTGCAGGAAAGGGAGCTCGAACGGGTGGGTGGAGAGGAGACCATCCCGGTTGATGTGAGAATCGTGGCCGCCACCAACCAGCCACCCGAGGAACTCCTGGGTGGGAACGGCTTTCGGGAGGATCTCTTCTACCGACTCCACGTCGTTCCCCTGACCCTGCCCCCCCTTCGGGATCGCCTCGACGACATCCCGGTCCTCACCCGTCACTTCATCGAGAAACTCCGGGATCGAACCTGCTCGGGTGTCCGGGAGGTTTCCGAGGGGGTCATGGAGGCCCTCCGGAACTACGGCTGGCCTGGGAACGTGCGAGAGCTGGAAAACGTCCTGGAACGCGCGCTCGTTCTGGCCGAGGGACACTGCCTGGGCGTGGAGGACCTTCCCCAGCTGCAGGCAAGGGCAGGAAACGGGGACAGACGCGTCGGCCCCGAACTCTCACCGGAAGGGATGGACCTGAACCAGGTCGTGGAAGGAATGGAGGAGCGTCTCCTGCGGGAGGCCCTAAAACAGGCCGACGGGGTAAAGGCAGAGGCCGCTCGGCTCCTGGGCCTCAAACCCAGTGCCCTCTACTACAAGCTCGAGAAGTACGGAATCGACGCCTGATGAACCAGCCCACGCCGCCGCATCGAACCGACGACCGAGGGGGGCAGGAAGCCCGCCCCGGTCGCCTGGCGCGATCCGGTCCGGGTGGGAGGTGGGAAGGCCGGGGGTGGAGTTGGGACCTGGCGCGGGGCCTGGCCGCCGCGGCCCTCGTCCTGATGGCGCTCTTCGCGCAGCCGTTCGGGCATCCGGGGCATTCACGATCCGAGGCGGGGACACCCGGTCTTCCTGGACCGGTTTCGCTGGCGGCCCAGGTTCCGGCGGATGCAGCGCGTGCTCGCTACGAACGGGCCATGGAGGATTTCCGCCAGCTCCAGCAGGAAGGAGAGCAACTCCGGCCTCGGCTGGACCAGGTGGCGGCCACCATCCAGAACTACCGTGACGCCGGGAACCAGCGCGCGATGAATGACGTGTTCCTGAACGAGTTTCTCCCCCGGAACCAGCGCCTTCAGGACGTCACCGTTCGAGCGGGAGCGGCCAAGGCGGTACTGGACGAGGCGCGGCGCGAGTTTCTGCGGGTGCTGCGGGCACGGGAAGAGGTGCTTCTGGCCGAGCTGGAGCGAACGCCGCCTCCCTCCCGAGCCAGAGAAGAGGAGATCAATCGCCAGGTCGTTCGGCTCCGACAGGAGGTGAACGAGCTGGAGCGAGAGAGGGAGCCCATTGCCGAGGTGGGCTTCAGCCCGGTCCCCCGCTTCGATGTGGCTCCCACGGACGGACCGGTGGAACTGAATGCCCAGGCGGCGTTTCTCGAGCAGCGGGCCCAGACCAACGTCTCGCTGATCATCCTGGTCGACGAGGAGATCCGGGTGCGAGAACAGCGACTCCGGCTGGAGCGGGCGGACCAGGACTCCCGCGTCGGCATCATCCGCTTCGACGGGGATCGACCACCGGGGACCGGCCCCGGTTCGAGGAGTGCTACGGGCCAGGCCGCCGATGGGCGCGCCGGTGACGCCCGGGGCGGCGAGCGTTCCTTTGCTGAACTTCCGCTGGGCGAACAGATCGAGCAGCTTCGTTCCGTGCGGATGCAGGCCGAAGAGGCCAGGGACGAAGCGCTCGAGCGGGCGGCTCAGCTCCGTCGCCTGGCCATCGTCCGTGGCGGAGGCCGTCCCTGATGTCGGTGGACCGTATGGCGAGGGCGCTGATCCAGACGCTCCTTGCGCTCCTCCTCCTCCTCCCCCCCGTGGGCGCTGCCGAAGGGCAACTGGGATGGCGCGACCTGGTGGTGACCGGCGGAATGAGCGGAGAGGGGTACCAGGGAAATCTCCCCTCGGCGGGTGCCGTGCTCCAGGACTCCACTCGAACCGCCTCCGCGCTGGTCGGGGAGGTGGGTCTCCGGGGAGATGGATTCTGGCGACGGAACGGCACGACGCGGGCCACGCTCTTCATCGACGGGGGGCTCAGGCAGTTCGCGGCGCGAGGCTTCCAGCAGCGGGACTACGCCCCCCGGGAGTGGGTGGGGGAGGCAGAGGTGACGTTCTACCAGGACCTTGGAAATTCCGCCCTCTTCTCGGCCTTCACCGGAGTGCGGGGGCGGGAAGTTCAGGACCGGACGCCCATGCCGCTCTTCCTCCAGCCCGGCTACATGGCCGTGAATGGAGGTGCCTCCCTCCGCATCGGCTCAACGGCGTGGGACTGGCTGGACCTTTCCGTATCGGGAGAACGTGCGGATTTCTCGGCTCCCGAGTTTGCCCCCCAGGTCCGGCTCCTGGATCGGGAGTCGATCACGCTCCAACTTGCCGGTGCCCGTGGGCTCGACCCTCAGCAGGGGCTGGATGCCTTCCTTGCGGTGGACGTGGCGCATTACCGGGAGCAGGAGACCTTTGACTCCCTGGATCCATATCGCCGGGATCAGACGCTCCGGGCCCGGGTCGGGTGGACGTATCGCGGCGGCATGGTAGCCCGAGCCGGGGTGGAGGGGAGGCTGAATCGCTCGAATTCGCGCCGGCCCGAGTACCGGTCGGTTACCCTGGATGGCCAGCTTTCCACCGTGGTTTTCGGGTCAACCGTGGCGACCGCCTACCTGGTGCTCACGGCCAAGGAGTACGAGGAATCCATCCCGTTCGCCCGTCTCCTTCCGGGAGAGGAAGCCAATTCGGCTTCCACGGCCTTCATCTCGCTGAGCCGGGAGCTGGCCAGGAATCTGGATGGCGCCTTCCGGATCGGATGGACCCGGGCCGAGGCCGAAACCGGCGACGACTACTTCCAGCGGCTGGGAGCGGGTCTCCTGCTCACCTACCGACCGGGACTCTGAAACCCGGGACCTGGTCAGGGAGACGCGGGTGAGCCCGGCGCACTCCATCTCTCGAAGCGCTGACGGATTTCGCGCGGGATACGCATGGGGCGGCGGTCCGGGCCAATCCAGACGGCCACAACCCGAGCGTCAGCCGCAGCGATGATCTCGAGGTCTGTCGGTTCCCTTCCGGAGGTCCCTCCCCTTCCTCCGCGCCGACGAAGAAGGGACTGCTTCAGCGTCATGGAAGAGTTTCGGACTTCGTCGATCCCCGTCCGGATCTCCACTTCGTCTCCGAATCGGCACTCCGCACGGTAATCGACCTCGATGCGGACCACGTGGATCCCCCACTCCCGGCGAAGGAGTTCCACCGGAGACAGCCCCGAGGCCTCGAGCGCATCATAGCGAGCCTGTTCGAACCAGTTCAGGTACACGGCGTGATTGACGTGCCCAAGGGCATCGAGTTCATAGCTGCGGACACGGGTGAGAAAAGGGGGCACGGTCATGGGGGATGGCACTCCTGAGGCGTTCGAGGGTGCAGGGGAAATCTCGGGGCCGTCTTGGGACGTCTGAACGGGCCGTGGTGCCGAGGCGCCCAGTTCGCATTCCAGCACCGCAGGAGAAGCCGGTGACCACCAATCCAGATGACTCGGGCAGGAAAACGCCGGCTACCATTCTCCTCGTGGAAGATGATGATGCCGTTCGCGGCGTTTCCGAGCGAGCCCTGACACGGTTCGGCTTCCAGGTCCTGTCGGCACCGAGCGGACATGACGCCGTTCGCCTGGCCCAGACCCATCCCGGACCGATCGACCTGATTCTCACGGACATCATGATGCCGGGGATGAACGGAGTCGAGCTGGCGCAGATCGTGTCGACGCACCGGCCCGGGGTTCACGTCTTCTTCATGTCCGGGTATGCCGACCAGGACCTGATTCGAAAGGGGCTCCTCGAGCCCGGCACCCATTTTCTGCAGAAGCCCTTTTCGCCCCGAGAGCTCTCTCAGCGGCTGCGGGACATTCTCGGGGATCCGACGGTGGAGTGAGGGAAACGGCCCAGCAGCAGAGTGTCTTCCTGCCAGCATCTCGGCAATGCAACGAGGACGAGCCAGGCCGGTTCCCGATCCATGGCCGCGAGCCGCTCGACCCGGCAGACCCACGCAACCCGGCATGCGAAACGCCCCCTGAATTCCCGTTACGACCGGGACTTCAGGGGGCGTTTCAACTCCCGCGGCAGGACTCGAACCTGCGACCCGCTGATTAACAGTCAGCTGCTCTACCAACTGAGCTACACGGGAAAGGACGGATTCCGAACCATGAACCCGAGTCGATAAAAGTCGTTCGACCCCCCGGGAGTGTCAACCCCGCAACGGGCTGCAACGTTCGAGCGCCGAGGAGAGCAGATCAAGGACCGCATCCCCTACCGGGTGGGCTTCAGCCCAGAGTTCCTCGAACCTGAGCCGGACACTCGTGGCGGCGGCACCGACGTGAAGGCTCCCCAGTGCCGGACCCCTGTGGGGATAGGGGCGGTCCAGCCAGTGTGGGCCGATGAGTACCGTCTCCTCTCCCGCGCTCCCCGTGAAAACGGAGAAATCCGGGGACCATCCACCCAGAGGCGAGGAGCGCACCTGCAGGCGGCCGGTATTCAGCAGCGACACGAGGGAGAGGAGCCGATCCCGGCCGCGAGGCTCTTCGGCCAGTCGTTCGGCTTCCATGGACAGAGTAAGGCCGCTCAACTCCATCAGGAGGACCCGGATCCCCCGCGGAGCTCCAAGGGCGCGGGGCTCGAGTCGGAGGCCCCTGAGCCGGATGCGGGAGGTGGCCACCACCACATGTTTCGCATCCTCCAGGAGGCGAAGGTAGTGGTCCCCGAAATCGGGTCTGGATCGTTCATCGAGAAGGAGAGGGCGATGCATGCCCTGAAAGATTCACCACGCCGCCGGGCGGGGCCATGGAGAAATGGGCCTGGAGGCAAACCAGAGCCAGGTCGGCGGGATGAGTCGCCTCATACGCTCTCGGGGCAGCGGTCGTCAGCTCCCCGGTTGGGACTCGGTAGCTTCGTCCAGAAGGGACGTCTGGTCCCGGAGGACCGGTGGTACTTCATGACACCGACGACAGCGAGCTTCATAGCTCTCGGAGCCTCCCACATGGATGGTGGGGCCTTCGGCCGGGGCCGGGACGCCATCGATCAGCCGCTGATTCCTCGTGGCCAGTTCGCCGCAGCGGACGCAAATCGCATGAAGCTTGTCGACCTGCTCGGCGATAGCCAGGAGGTGGGGGATCGGCCCGAAGGGCTCGCCGCGGAAATCCATGTCGGTGCCCGACAGGATGACCCGCACACCGCGGTCGGCCAGGTCATTCACGACCAACACGATTCCCAGGTCGAGGAACTGAGCTTCGTCGATGGCAACCACGTGAACCCCACCCCGAATCCGCTCGGCGATCTCCACCGACGACGAAACTGGAGTAGCTTCCAGGCCGGACCCCGCATGGGAACTGACCTGAAAGCGTCCCCGGTAGCGATCATCGAGGTGGGACTTGAAGACCTGAACCTGCCGTCCTGCGATGAGAGAGCGGCGGACTCTCCGCATGAGTTCTTCGGACTTCCCCGAGAACATCACGCCGGTGACAACCTCGATCCACCCCCCCTGCTGGCGTCGGTGGAGCATGGGAGCATGGGGATTCAAGATCTCGTCGTTCCGGGGGGAAGGGGTGGCGTGGCACCAAGTGTGCAACAATGCTAGGGCCAGAAGCCGGTGGATTCCACCCCGCGGGATGCCGGCTTGCTTGACTTGTGGCTCCGGGCCACGCATCCTACCCTTGGGGAAACATTTGAAGTACGACTCACGAGCCCCCTGCCCGCCATGCTTCGGGCAAGGCCGCAAACCGACGCCCGGGGGATCGCGAAGGCCGCGACTCGAGCCGCCAGGAGATGCTGTGTGACCACGAAGGCCAAGACGCCCACATCGCGGCATGCCTGGTCCGTGCGGGATGCCGAGGATCTGATCCGCACCCTGGCCGGTGTTCTTTCGGCGCGGATCGTCACCTCAGCTGACGGCGGCATCGAGGAGATTCACGTTCTCACCAGTGAGAGCGTCCCCCCGAAGCAGACCGTGCGAAACGTCGAGTCGGCGCTCCTCGCCCACCTCGACCTTCCCGTCGATCACCGCAAGATCTCCGTCGCCCAGACGTCGCAGAGTCCGCCCCTGCAATCGGCTCCGGAGAGCTCGATTTCCCTGGTGATGGATTCGGAGCCAATGCAGGCCGAGGCTCGCGTCATCTACCACAGCCATCGCACCGAGACGGAAGGCTCCAACCAGCTCCGAGTTACCGTCACGCTGGAATGGCAAAGCGACACCTACGAAGGATCAAGCCTTGGGGCCGACCTGCCCAAGCCTCGGCTGGAAGCAGCAGCCCAGGCGACGCTCAGGGCCATGGAGGAAGTCGCGCAGGCCGCTGCGGGCCACATGGCACGATCACGTCACCCTGTATCGCTCGGACTTGACGGCGTGAAAGTGATCGAGGCCTTCGACAGGAAATTCTGCCTGGTGGGGGTTCACGCCCTCACCGGCCGGGACATCCTGTCACTCGCGGGCGCGTCTGTGGCCAATGATCGCCTGGACGCCTCGGTCATCATGGCTACCCTCCAGGCCACGGACCGCTGGGTCCGCGGTCGGCTTACCTGAATCCTTAGAGCAACAAGGCACCCCCAACAAGGAGACCCCCCTCGGTCGGGAACTGAGCGGAGCGGAAGCGGAGTAACGAGCGGAGCGTTGCGGTATGCATTGTTGAATCAGTGCTACCGACACCGATCCAAAGGAGGTGATCGCGATGCTCAGCGCTTTCGTTGATTTTGTGGGCCACATCGCTGCTAGCGGCTGGCTGAGTTGGTGAGTCCCTACCGAGGGGGGCAACATTCGATGCGCGGGATCCATCTATACGTCCTATTCCTTGCGGCCCTCGCCGTTTGGGTAGTATTTAGACTGGATTGGGCCACATTTTCGTCCCTTTCTCCTGAAGCGCTCCGGGGGCTCGCCGTACTCTCTCTGGTCGGCATCGTCTCTGAGGCAGTCGCCTTCTCGGATAAGCGTCTTCGTACCAGTGCTTCCAACAGCTCACTCGTCTTTCTTCCGATGGTCGCCGCAGTACTGCTCTTTGGTCAGGCAGGTGCGGTAGTTTTTATGGCCATCACCAGTACTGTTGTGGAGTTCTTGTTCCGTAAGAAAGGCACTATCAAAGGCATTTTCAATGTATCTCAATTTATAGTAGCCACCGCCTTAGCGGGCTGGGCGTTTCATAGTGTCGGAGGGAATGCACTGGTAGCTCCGCCTCGACCTGACGCCTTTGATCTTCAGATTATTCCAGCGATGGTGTTTGGCTTTGTAGCGCTTGCTGCAAATCACCTCTCTGTCACTGTTGCCATATCGCTCACGCAACACGTACGCCTTGCAACTCTCGTAGGGTCTTTCTTTTCCCGCATTGGCGGCACGGTACTGTACGACATTGTTGTTCTGCCGTTCGCTTTCGTAGTCGCTCTGATGTACTATAGTGTGGGTGATATGGGCTTTATTATAGCCTTGGCCCCGTTGGCGTTCGTGAGATATGCGTATCAGAGCCATTACCGGCTTATCGAGGCCAACCGAGATCTTCTCGATGCCCTCGTGCGAGCGATAGAGACACGTGATCCCTACACGTCCGGTCACTCCATGAGAGTGAAGGACCTGGCGTCTCGAATTGGTGTCGAATTGGGCCTTCGACAAAAGGCGCTGGCCGATCTTGAAGCCGCCGCTCTCCTCCACGACGTCGGTAAGATTGAAATCCGGTACGAAAAGATTCTCAAAAAGCCTAGTGAGCTCACGGAGGAAGAACGTCGCATTATCGAATCCCACGTCACTCGAGGAGTGGAGATTCTCACAGCTCTGTCTTCGGTGAACAAGAAAGTGGTTGAGGGGGTTAGGCATCACCATGAACTATGGGACGGAACAGGGTATCCAGATAACCGGAAAGGTGATAATATTCCCATTTACGGGCGAATCATCAAACTGGCAGACGCTATTGATGCTATGCTGAGCGATCGGCCGTATCGTAAAGCTCTCAGTCTAGATATCGTTAAGCACGAATTAGTAAAGTATAGTGGTGTGCAGTTTGATCCGAAGCTAGTCAGCATTGTGGCTACGAGTGGCTTGCTCGAAGAGCATCACGCACAGATGCGAATTGCGGAGAACCTCAATGGCATGCTTGCTGAAGATACGGTGTTTAGGCTGACAGAAAACGTTATGCCCGAATGAACTTTGATAATGCACGCGCCCACTCGTGGAGATTGAGGGCTTGGGCATTTTGGTATGCCTCGACTTTGTCATCATGCCAGGAAGCTAGATGCATAGAAGGCGGTATGATGCGCTCTCGCTCGCATACCAGACCGATATGATGAACCGGGAAGCGCTTCTTGGTCTCAGCAATCGCACGAGTCAACACCCGCGTCGCTGAGTCGAGTTGGCGACAGCGGCGGAAGTAGTGGGCCTGGAAGAGAGCGATTACGGAAATGTCGGTGGAGGTCGGTAGAGATAGCGAGTCCAAGTCTGCAATCCGTTGACGCGCCTCCCGCAGCCTTCCTCGCTCCAAGGCCACCCACCCCAGGCCAGCAGCGAATTGGCCGCGGACCTCTTGGGAGTCCCAGTTGGAAAGGAGGCTATCCCCTTCCTGAAGTGCCTCGCTGGCCTCGACAAAGCGGGCACATCGCAACAAGGCCAAGCCCAAGTTGCAGAGAGCAAGGACTAGGGCCCTCTTGTCGTCCGGGGCCCTGACGACTGGAATCAGCGCTTCCAGTTGCCTTGCGGAGCTAGCCCAGTTTCCGCAGTCCGCTTCCCAGACGGCAATGTTGATTCGAAGATGCGCACGCTGGAGAAGATCGGCCGTGCCATCAGCAAGTTGCACCGCCTCTCTTATCGTGGCTTGCCCTTCTTGGGAACGAAGGCGACCGGTCGCTAGAAGGACCGCCAAGCGACGATTCAGGACATGCAGGCGTTCGGATGCCGGTAATGCGTCTCCTGCCGCCCGAACCGCCAAGGCGGCGTGCTTGAGTCCGGATGGAGCGTTATCAAAATAGGCTTTCATCGCCAGGGTGGCGTGCAGGCAAGCGACGGCCTCTCGATCAGTCGTCCATGAGAGCATCTCTTCTGCCTTCTTGAACACGCTAGCGGCACCGCGGTCGTCACCGGCACGGTGGTAATAGTGAAGTGCCCGATCCAGAGCCCGTGACCCCGACTGAACACAGCCATGCTGAATACCCCTGTCCACAAGATCATAGAGGCGCGCGGCTGAGACTGAGGCGTCAGTTCCAGAGAGATGCCCTTCGGCATCGATTAGCTTCATCTGAAGCTCGATCCATTGCTTCGGATCTCCCAGAGCCCAGGCCGAAGCGGCGGCGGAGCGTAGGAGCGGCAAGGCTTCGTTCAGTTGTCTGGCAGATAGGAGCGCGCTCCCAAGAAGGGACTGGAACTCCGCTTCATCCGCGGTATCGCGAGCGTGGCGCATCCCTCTGCGTAGGTGTGCGACGTTAAGGTGCAGGTCGCCTTTCAGGACGCTGAGGACGGAAGCATCCCTTGCATATCGGATTGTCTGGCCGGAGTCGCCAGCCAAGTCCCATGCCTCCACAAGAATATCGGGCTTTTGAGTGCAGCGCTCCAGATAAGAAGCGCACTGTCGGCGCGTCAGGGGAAGGCCATGACTGGAGGAAAGGCGAGCGAAGTCGCCGAATATCTCGGTTGTCAGGTGGATCCGAGAAGCCTGAGACGACACGACGCCAATGCTGGACAGAAATTCCAGGGCACGGATGGTGGGCATCAGGCCAAGGGAAAGGCACTCCTGTATGGAATGGAGGGACCACGGAAAGGACTTCACGGCGAGCAAGGCCAGCAGTTGCCGAGTGTGCCGAGGAGCCACCTGCAACACCCGTTCGATCGCTGCCATCACGCTCTCAGGGAGCTCTTCGCTAGATACTAGAGAGTGGTGACCAGTGCCGGTGGTGCAGATGGCCGAGAGCACTCTGGGAAGCCCTCCTGCGCGCCCCCGGAGTTCGCTTGTGACTCCTGCTGTAGACGAAGCCGTAAGGGTTGCTAGGTACTCCGCGGCACTGTGACCGTCAAGCGGGAGAAGCCTCACCGGAACGTGATGGCAACTGGTCTGAAGTATCCTTCGGAGTTTGGGTGGGGAAGAGTCTGTCCCACTGACTGTAGCGAGTAACCGTAATCCCCCACCCCGCCGGGAACGTAAGACCCACTCCAAGACCCGCAAGCTATGTTCATCGGCCTGATCGATATCGTCCACAAAAATGACGCATCGGGAGGAAGTGGATATGGTAACAGCCAGAAGACGGGTAAACCACTGATGGCGACTCTGTCCCCCATCACCGTTTCTATCGCAAGAAGGGTTGGGGACTAGGGGATCTTCAGCTGGTGACGCCGCGTCACGGAGCCCGCTCGGGATCACCGCGGTAAGCTGCGAAATGATATCATACGGATATGTGGTGTCCGGACACGAGGTGTATGCGCGTAGTACTGTAATGCCGTCATATTCTAACGAAGCCAGTGTGCGCTCGCATAGGTAAGTCTTACCCACGCCGTGCCCGCCGCTTACGGTGATAATCTTGTCCCTGTCACCGTTGGCCTCCCATACGGCACTGCGAATGATGGCCCATTCCCTATCGCGGCCAATCAGACGGTGATGAGGACCCTCAGTGCCAACCGTATCGCACGTCCCATCGACCCCATCGGCCGCGGGGTCGTGAGCCGCAGTCAGGATGGCCTTTGTTTCTTCACCTGCCTCCCAGTCGGGATTGCCTGATCTGCAGGAGTCGCAGAACTCTCGGAACCGGGCGTCCGCCACACCCGGTTTCCCCAAGGCGAGATGGGCTTTCATCAACCGGCGAAGCGTCGCTTCGTCTTCCGGATCGAGCTTCAACTGGAGCGAGCAGAGTTCTGCCAGTCGTGCGAAGTCCGCCTGGTCCTGAGCTTCCTGAAGGGCACGACTCAGTTCACGGCGGGCTTGGGCCCTGAGTTGGACATGCCGATCCTCCAGCCACTGTGCCATGGCATGAGTCTCTGTTCCTCTTAGCTGAGAAAGGAAGCCCAGAGACAGGAGAGAGATGGCTTCCTCGAAGCGGCCGCCGTCCAGCGCGTCCTCAAACTCCTCGAGGTCGGTCGAGAAGTACTCGTTACTCAGGACCAGGCGGCGGCCTGCGTCGACAATGGCGCCTGGGCATCCAAGTTTCTGGCGCGCCATGTGAAGGATCTGGGCAAGCCGCGGACGAAGTGTGGTGTGACTGCCCGACATCCATAGGTAGTCGAGAAGTTCGTCCCGTCCCATTCCCCGGCGCCCAGCAGAAGCCACGAGGGCGACGAGGCTCAGCTCCTGCGGAGAGATTCGAACGGGCGTATCGCCGCGCTGAAGTCGGGGGCCGCCAAAGAGCTGCAGTCGGAATTCGCGGTCCGTCCAGCCGGCCTCGTTGTTCATCCTCAACCTCGTCCGATGTCAGGGTAAGTCGAGCCACGACCATCGCAGGCCTGCGCCCAAGATCTGTTCGACAAGCGAGCCGGGCAAAGAGAATCTCCGTGGCCCGGGATCCGATCCTCACGCCGCTTCTCCGCTTCGCTTCGCTCGGATGGTGGTGTCAGCGTCGGCGGCGTGAGGATCGGGGTCCCGGTCGGGAACCGCGGATGCGGGTGGAAACCCGCGGAGGTGAAGCTCCAGGGAGCCGGACGTCCACTCTCTTCGGAGCCAGCTCTCGAAGAACCACTCCCACCCCAGGCGTTCGCGCACCAGCGAAGGTCGCACGCCGACCATTCGCTCCATCTGGTTCGAGAGTGTGAATTCGTCCGGGTAGTTCAGGGACCGGGCCACATCTCCGAGAGAGCGGGAGGACTCCTGGAGCATGCGCACGGCCCGAAGCTGCCGGAAAATCTGAAGCCAATGCGACGGCGCTGGGAGACCACGATCGTGAAAGCGACGACCAAGCGCTCGCCGCGACAGGTAGACACTCCTTGCAACGGCGCCCAGTGTGGTAAGCTCTTCGGAGAGAACGGCAATCCTGCCAACAATCCGGCGCGTCTGCTGGTCCATGCGAAGCCCACGCCAGCGGAGGTAGTCCAGGGCGTCACCGGCCAGCGAAACGGGTCCATGGGAGAGGAGGAAGCGGAGTTCGTCGGCGTCGGGCGCCGGATGATGAGGAAGGATCGCGTGGGGTCGGGTCTCCTCCACCAGAGCCATCATCCGGGATCGAAAGCGAGGAATGCGGGACGACGGCGGAAGCAGAATCAGAAGGGGAAGACCTCCTGGGCGCGACGCGGCCCGATCCATGTGGCGAAGGGTTTCGCCTTCTTCCATGTTCCAGACCAGGGCCGCGCCCCGGAATGCTCGTGGGTGTTCGGGGAAGTCCTCGTCATCGTCCAGGGCGAGGAGTCCGGCGTACGGAGGAGCGAGGAGGGCGAACGGGGGGCTGGTGTGTTCGGGCATGAGGGTCTCCGGGAGAGAGTGAGGCTTGTCCCGGAAGCAATTACATGCCTCTCATCAAGACTTCATCAAGAGAACCCCTCCACCGGTTCTGCCCTGGCGTCGCCGGTGGCCGAGGGGGAGCTGGGCCCCATTCGCTCTGGCCCCTGATCGGGGGCTGGGTTAAATAGGGATCCCTGCACCGACGCCCCAACCCGCCTGGAGCCACCATGACGCCGGCCGAGCTTGATCCCGACGATCTGACTCTCACGAAGGAGCCCCAGCAGGCCCGAAGTCGCCGAACGCTCGAGCGGCTTCGGGAGACCGCGTGGGACCTTCTGGAGCAGGAAGGCGTCGAGGCCCTGACCGTCACGGGCGTGTCGAGTGGTGCTGGAGTGTCCGTGGGGTCCTTCTATGCGCGGTTTGAGGGAAAGGAAGAACTCCTCGATCACCTCGAGGCGGTGGCGCTGGAAGCTTCCATCCGAAGCTGGAGCCAGGCGGTGGACGCGGTCAACGCGGCGCTGGCTGGGCCGGAAGGGGCGCTGGATGGCGCGGTAGACGCAAGGATCGAGGATCTGCTGGCCCACCTCCTCCACCTCTACCGCCGGGGACCTGCTCGGCGCCTTCTCCTGCTGAGCCGGGCAGATGGGCGGTCTGCGGAACGGTTGAACCACCTTCACCGTGCGGTAGCCGAAGCCCTGGCCCGGGTCACGGCACCGGAGGATGTTGGCCTCGAGAGGGGTGCCCCCGTCCCTCCCCTCCCGGGAAGCCCGGAGCTGCTCCGCGGGGCCGCCCTTGCAGCGGCCACCCGCGAACTCGCCCTGGCCGTGGAGGGATCAGCTCAGGGATGGCTCTTTGGAGATTCCCCCGAGGCGCGAATGGATCGCCGAATCCTCCATGCTCTCCTCACGCTTGGGCGGGAGGCATCCCCCGAACCCGCGGATCCGCCGGAGGCCACGTCAAGCACACCTGAAGAGGCGCCCACCTCCGGGGATTCTCCTGCCGAGCCGCCGGATGAGGATCCGCCGTCCCCGTCCGTGGAGCTCTTTGATGTCTGGGGGTGATCCCGGCGCCATCCTGTTCGACCTCGATGGCACCCTCATCGCGACGCGTCGACTGTATCTCGAGGCCTTCGCCGACGCCCTGGAGCCGGTCCTGGGTCACCGGCCCTCGCACGAGGAGATGATGGCCCGGCGTCCTCGCGCAGAGGTGAGGTTTCTCGAGGAGGTGGGTGGCACCCTGGAGCATGCGGGGGTCATGAGGCGGTTCTACGCCTCCTACGCTCGGCGCCACACCGAAGACTTCGAGGGTATCTACCCCGGCGTGCCCGAGCTTCTGGGGGCCCTGAGAGCGCAGGCCGTCCCGCTGGGCATGGTGACGGGAAAGAGCCGGCGTGCCTGGGAGATCACCCGAAACCACGTGGAATCCCACCTGGGTTCCTTTGAGGCCCAGGTTTTCGATGACGACGTTCCCGCGCCGAAGCCGGACCCCACCGGCATCCGTCTGGCCCTGGCAGCACTCGGCGCCAGCCCCCGCACCTCATGGTACGTGGGCGACACCGCGTCGGACCTCGAGGCCGCCTGCCGAGCGGGTCTCACCCCCGTGGGCGTGCTCTGGTCCAAGCGCCCCCATGAGCGCGGCCCGTTCCGCCAGCTGGCCCATGACCTCGGCGGACGTGCGCCCGAAACGCCTCGGGACCTCCTTCTCGCCCTTCGGGAGGACGGGGCACTTCGCCCCCTGCCCAGCTCCGAAACGGCCCTTCGCTCCCCTTTCTCGGCCTGAGCTCAGGAAACCGGGGTCGGCGCACCACCCCGCAGGTCGGCCACCATCTGGCGGAGCGCCATCTGGAAATCGGCCAGGGGGGGAGCCCCCTGCACGGGGAACCCTTCGACGATGAAGGTTGGTGTCCCTCGCACACCCAGTTCGCTCGCGATCTGGTTCGACTGCTCGATTCGCGCCGAGGCCTCCCCTGCGGTCAGGCACTGCTCCCATGCAGCCATGTCCGCGCCCACGGCCTCGGCGTAGCTTCGAAAGAGCTCCCCCGACTCGGCGGTGGGCGTGGCGATCCAGGTTTCCCGGTCCTCGAAGAGCAGGTCCCGGATGGGGGCGAATGCGCCCTGCTCCCCGACGCATTCCGCCGTCAGCGCGGCCAGGTTGCCATTGGGAAATCCGCCGATGGTAATGGGCACGTACTTCCAGACCACGTCGCCTCCGGCCACGAACTCGTCGTGCAGGGTTCCGTAGTCCTGCATGTGGAAGCGAGCGCAGAAAACGCACCCGAAGTCGGAGAACTCCACGACCCGGACCACGGCCTCCTCGGGGTTGCCTTCGTTGTACCCCAGGCGGGACAGGTCCACGATCTCCTGGCCCATGTCGTCGGGCGCGGCGGAGGGCGCGTCGGCGCCGATCGCCGCGTCGTTTCCACTTCCTCCGCAGGCACCCAACGCCAGGAGAAGCACGCCGAGTACCGCGTTCCACGGCGAAATTCGGGGGGTCACCGGACCAGATTGCATTGGGTTCCTCGTTCCCGGGGGGAGCCGGGGGCTGAGCGTTCATCCGGGGCCCGGCCCCGTCCTCCGGGGGCGGGCCGCACTTCGATAACATGACCGGCAGCGGGGCCCCCGTCCACCTGCGGACAGGCCGCTTTCCCTCGAGAGAAGGTTCCAGCGGTGAACTACGGACCGCCTGGTGTCCCCTGACGGGACACTTCGTGGGGTTTCGTTCTGGCCGATCAGATCCTTCGACCCGATCAGAGCTCAAAGCGGCGGAAGAGCCGCTTCTCTTCGTCTCCGGCCAGGTTGGCCTCCACCTCGAGGTAGGGCTCGAGACCGCTTCCCTTGAGCTTTTCCCGGAAGAGCTGGTCCAGCTGAAAGACGCCTGCGGAGTTGTTGATCTCGATGAGGATCTTCACGGGCCGCTCCGCTCCCGGCTGGAGAATGACCTGCTCCACGGCTGCAGCTGAAACCGAGTGGATGCTCATGGAGCCAGCCTCGAACGGGATCCTCGAGCGGCCCTTGGCCATGTCGAGGGCGTCGGCAATGCGCACCACGCCTGCCTCCAGCGTCAGGGGCCGCCCCCCCGACCGATGACCGATGATGGCGTGCAGAATCTCCGACCGCACGATGGCCGCTGCCCCCGGTTCCGGGTAAAGGCGGGGAAGGATCTCCTTCAGGAGGTCATTGGCCAGGAAGAGGGAGTAGGCTTCGTGATCCACACGGTGGATCGACATGCCCAGATCGTGGAAGAGGGCCGCCAGCGCCACCACCACCTCGGCGTCTTCCTTCTTCATCCCGTAGTGCCGGACGATGCAGGGCTCCACCCCCCCCTGTGCCAGAAGCCGAAGCAGGCGCACGGCCAGATTCATGACGATCTTGACGTGGACCGGCCCATGGTCCGTCATTCGCAGCCGCTCGATGGCGGTCACGTTCGAGGCGATCCAGAGCCCGTAGAGGTCGTCATGGGTGTTGACCCAGTCCAGGATCTCCTGGAGACGGAGGTTCCCCTCCACCGGAACGCGCATTTCCAGGCGCGAGGACATCCGCTCGGCAATGGAACGGTTGGAGGCGGGTCGGGCCTCCGGGGGTCCCCCCAACGCCTCGCCCTCCGCCAATCCTCGGGTGATGTTGCTCACCGCCTCAGCCATCCCCCGATCACGATCCCGATGGCCAGCCCGGAGAGGAGGGCGCCCGCCAGTGTCCTCTGGCTCACGGCCGTCGCACCGGAACCTGGTGTCCACAGCTCGCGGGCCACCGGGGTCGGGGGCGCGTCCGCCACGTCGCCGGCCTGGGCATCCTGACCGGCCGTACCGCCGCCCGATCCGGACCCGCCCGATCCAGCGGCGCCCTCGATCTCCTCCCGGGAGCCCTCGTATCCGCAGTGGTCACACTCCACGTCGCCTCGAAGCCGTGCCGTTCGATGAGGATATCCCAGCGAGCTCCCGCACGAAGGGCAGGCCAGTTCCGCATCGAAGGGAAGGAGGAGCTCGTAGAGCCGCCCCTTGGACATGTCCATGGCCTCGGCGATCCCGTTCACGCTTTCTTCCGACTCCCAGTATCGGCGGTTGGCCGTAACCTGCTCGGCGGGAAGCTCGACGCCGGGACGAAATCTGGCAGCGGACATGACGTATCCTCCTTCTGCAATGGACCCCTGGCGCCGCCAGGGGGGTTGTGGGAACATAGCAGGTCCATCTCGCCACTGCGAGGGAAAACTCCACGCCAGCCAAGGAGAAATCGGGTGAGGATCCCCGCCCCCCACGGCCATCTTGAGGCGCACCTGCGCCCCGCGTCCCTCCCTCCCCGAGGGGCGGCCGTGCTCTGTCACCCCCATCCGCTCCACGGGGGAACCATGCACACCAAGGCGGTCTTCCGCTCCGCCCAGGCGTTGAGCGATGCGGGATTCCACGTACTCCGATTCAACTTCCGCGGCGTGGGGCACAGCACCGGGAGTTTCGATCACGGCCAGGGCGAGATGGACGATGTGCGGGCGGCACTGGACTGGATGGAAGCCGAGTACCCGGAGCTTCCCCTGCTGGTTGGCGGCTTCTCCTTCGGCTCGGTGGTGGGTCTCCGTACGGGGCTCGCCGATCCCCGCGTCCGGGCGTTCCTGGTGCTGGGTCTTCCGGTCCGCACGTTCGAACTGGGGGATCTCCGGGAGGCAAAGGTCTCCGAGGCACGTCCCCTCCTCCTGGTGCAGGGAGAAGACGACGAGTTCGGAAATGGGGCGGAGGCAGAGGCCTTTGGGCTTCACCTGGGCTCCGGCGCCACCGTGATCCGCATCCCGGGGGCCGATCATTTCTTCCACGATCACTTCGACGAGCTCCGCGCGGCCATCACGGGCTTCTTCACCGAGGGGGCGGGCCGTGAACCCTTTTCGCCCCTCGCGGGTGCTCGCTGGGATGCGTAGCCGCGACCGCATCCTCGCGAGCCTGGAGGGGGTTTTCCGGGAAGCCTTCGGCCGGGCGGAAGCCCGGGGAGATACCGGGGCCATGGAGAACCTGGACCTGGAGTACCAGCGGGAGCAGCTCCGGCTGGAGGTTCTCCTGGACTTGAGGGACCTGCTGATCCCCGAGCCCGAACCTGAAGCACCCTCCGCGGGCACCCTCCTGGAGAAGGCGGAGGCCCTTCGCCGCATCACCCGGCTGCGCTGATGCCGCCCCATTTCCGGCTCGATGCCGCCGGGATTCCCCCATTGTCCCCCCGCACGGCAAGGAGCCGTTCCCCCGATGAAGATCTACACCCGCACTGGCGACCACGGCGAGACCGCTCTCTTCGGGGGTGGCCGCGTGCTCAAGTGCCATCCAAGGGTGGAAGCCTACGGTACGGTGGATGAGCTGAACGCCCACCTCGGCAGGGCGGTGGCGACGGTCGCCGACCCGGAGGTGGCCGAACGGCTTCGCCTGGTCCAGCACGATCTCTTCGCCGTGGGGGCCATCCTGGCCACCCCCCCGGACGAAGGCGGGACCCGGAACCCCCACGTGCCGTCGCTTCCCTCCCACCGCATCGAGGAAATGGAGCGCTGGATGGACGAGGCCGAAGCGGAGCTCGAGCCGCTCAAGAACTTCATCCTCCCCGGCGGGACCCTGGGCGCCTCGGAACTGCACGTGGGGCGGGTCGTCTGTCGGCGGGCCGAGCGTACCGTGGTGGAGCTCGTCGACGAGGAACCGGAGACGGCATCCGTGATCCGGTACCTGAACCGGCTCTCCGACCTCCTCTTCACCCTGGCGCGTCTCGAGAACCGGCGGGCCGGGTCCCCGGACATCCTGTGGGACAAGGACCCCGACGGGCGAGCCGGGAGCGGGGGCGCACCGTGATCCAGAGGCGCTGGACGCGGATTCTCCCCGACGGTGCGGTCCTCCGGGCTGACGTGCGTTTGCCGGAGGGTCCTCCCCCCCGGGCGGCCATCGTCCTCGTCCACGGGTTCAAGGGCTTCAAGGACTGGGGATTCTTTCCCTGGCTTGCGGAACGTCTTGTGAGTGCCGGGTTCGCCGTGGTCGCCCCCAACTTCTCGCTGAACGGAATCGGGCGTGATCCCGAGGACTTCACCGAGCTGGAGGCCTTTGCCCGGAACACCCTGAGCCGCGAGGTGGAGGAACTGGACCTCGTCCTTGCGGCGCTGGGCGAGGGGGCGCTCCTCCCCATCCCGCCGGAGCGGATCGGTCTCCTCGGGCACTCCCGAGGGGGAGGGGACGCGGTCCTCGTCGCCGCTTCGGCCGGAGTGGATGCCCTGGTCACCTGGGCCGCCGTGGCGGACTTCGATCGCTGGAGCGACGAGGTGAAGGCGGAATGGAGATCCTCGGGGCGGATTCATGTCCTGAACGGCAGGACCGGGCAGCAGATGCCCCTGGATGTGACGCTGCTCGAGGACTTCGAAGCCAACCGGGAGGACCTGGACGTGGAGGCTGCCGCAGTTCGTGTCCAGGCGCCCTGGCTGATCCTCCACGGGACCGACGACACCTCGGTGCATCCCGAGGATGCGCGCCGGCTGGCCCGGGCCAACCCTGCAGCCCGGCTCCACCTGGTGGAGGGAGGAGGACACACCTTCGGTGCCACGCATCCCTTCGACGCGGCGCCGGCTTCCCTCCTGGAAGCCCTGGACCTGACGCTGGTCCATTTCCGGAGGCA
>SKNW01000086.1 GCA_007120305.1 Gemmatimonadota bacterium
CCCGGGCCGGGACCGGGGCGGCTGCCCCGTGCATCTGCATCGTGCCTCTGCTTCGTGGCTCTGCTTCGGACCTCCGCCTCGGACCTCTGCTCCGGACGTGTGCTCCGGACTTGTGCCTGTGGCGGCAGACCCCGCATCCTTAGAGATGAAGACGCCCTCCCCCGCCGACCTCCCCTCCGACCTCCTCCTGGAGATCCGGGCCGACCTCGAAGCCCAGCTCGTTCGGCTGGAGCGAAGCATGGCCGTGAGCGAGGAGGCTGTCCGCACGGTGGAACTGGACCAGCAGGCGGTGGGTCGACTCTCCCGCATGGACTCGCTCCAGAACCAGAGCATGAGCCGGAACCTGCAGGAGCGCGAGCAGGTGCGGTATGCGGCGGTGAAGGCCGCGCTCCGCCGCATGGAGGCAGGGACCTATGGTGTCTGCACCTCCTGCGGCCTTCCCCTCCAGCCCGGCCGTCTTCTCGTGATGCCCGAAGTGGAGCGCTGCCCCGCCTGCGCCTAGAAGTGCGTGCGGGCGCCCCGAGAGCCCGGAACTTCTGAATCCCGCACCACCTTTCCCAGCGCATTCCGGGGGAACCGGTCCACCCACGCGATGCGCTCCGGGCGCAGGAAGGAGGGGAGGCTCCGGGATGCGGAGTCGAGGGCGGACTCGATGGCCGGGTCTGGAGGTCCTTCCACCTGCAGCACCAGGGTTTCGCCCTCCGGCCCCAGGACGAGGGTGCGGGTCAGGCTGGCTCCGTGAACTTCCCGGAACGCCCGGGCCAGCGCCTCCTCCACCAGCACCGGCGAGACCGTCTCCCCCTTCCGCTTGAAGCACCAGGAGGCACGCCCCACCACCTGGAGGAGTCCGTCCTCTCCGGGCACGGACTCCAGGAGGTCCCCGGTGGGGAGCCAGGCCCCTCGCACGGACCGCCACACGGGGCTTCCCCGCTCCAGGAGGGCCGCGGCCTGCCCCGGGGACCGGAAGAGCCAACCCCTGGATGCGGAGGCGGATCCGGCGGCGGCGGCGGCGGCGGCGGTGGCGGTGGCGGATGTGGAAGCGGATGTGGAGACGGATGTGGAGACGGCGGCTTCGCCGGGATCGATGCCAACGGCGGCCCCGGTCTCCGGAGGCTGGAGCTCGACGCCGGGGAGCGGACGTCCGGCAAGCCCGTCCACCCCGGGGATGCGGGGGTCGGTCCGCGACGTGTGCGTCAGCGCCGGGCCCGCCTCGGTCAGGCCGTACCCGACGGTGTGGACCATGCCCGGGAGGAGGGCGCTCAGCGCCTGCATGTCGGCCTGCGTCACCCGGTCCCCTCCGGTGATGCTCGTGCCCCGCAGCCCTTCAAGGCGTCGCCGGACCGCGCCGGGGAGCCGGTCGACGGCAGGCAGGCTCCGGACCATGGCCGGCACCAGGGGGAGGAGGAGATGGTCGTCCGGCCCCGGAACGGGCCCCGGGCGAGGCTCTGGGCCAGGCCCCGGAGCTGCCTTCGGAGCGTCGCCTGCCAGCCAGCGGACCAGCCCCTCCGGATCGAAGCGGGGAACCAGCGCATGCCGCCCTCCGCACCGCTCCCCGGCAAAGAAGGCCAGGGCGAGGCCGAAGGCGTGAAAGAGGGGGACGTGGAGCCGAACCAGGAGAGAGCCGTCGGTGGGGAGATCCAGATGATCCGCCACGGTGTCGGCGTTCCAGGCCACCGACGTCCGGTCAAGCGCCACCAGCCGGGCTTCTCCGGTGGTGCCGGAGGTCATGAGGAGGGCCTGGAATCCGTCCGGGCGTCCGCGCCCCGGCTCCACGGCCGAGGCCAACCAGTCTGCCACCGGCCCCAGGCGCGCCATGGCGGGGTTCAGGAGCAGAACCGGTTGGTCGTCGTCCCAGGCCCTCCGAATGCCCTCCACCATCTCGGCGGTGTTCCACGACGGGAAGACCGGGATTCCGGTCATGGGGGCGTCTGCCCTCGAAGGTGGAGCGCCAAAGCGCCCATGGGCTCCCGGAGGGCGGTGTCGTCCTCCACCCGGGGGACGTACGCCCGGATCTGCCGCAGCCAGGTGGAGAGAACGGGACCGGGATCGGATCCCGCCTCTCGCCGGAGTTCCACGGCCTGGGCGGCCAGGGTGGCGTGCGCCGCCACCAGGGCGGCTGCCCGGTCCACCTGCTCGGCCAGGGCCGTGGCGGCCTGCATGGCATTCGAGACCACGTCCTGGTTGTGGCCCTCGGCGGAGCGGGCGAAGGGGGTGGCGGGAATGGCCCCTCGCTGCAGCCCCATGGCCAGGGCCGAGGATGCCTGGTGCACCCCCTTGAGGCCGTGGCGGAAGGCGGGCACCCCCGGTGGGACCAGGTTCTCCGGCAACCCGCGCTGGCCGCCGACGAGGAGAAATCCCTGCCGTTCCAGAAGGTCGCCCAGCCGGGCCAGCACGCCCGCCACGGCTTCGGACGCTCCGGCCACATAGCCGCCGAAGAAGTTGCCTCCCGAGAGGTAGCGCTGCGCGTCTCCCGTCGTCAGGTCCCGGGCCGGTACGGGGTTGTCGCTCACGCCATCGAGCTCCGCGGCGAGCCAGGCCTCGGCCAGCTCGAGGAGCTCCTCCCCGGGGCCCAGGAGCTGGGGTATGCAGCGGAGGGAGTAGGGATCCTGGATCGGCCCCTCGGCGGGAGGCAGCACCGGGGATGCTCCCGCCATGGCCGCCCGAAGCGCCGCCGCCACCTGCGCCTGCCCCGGGTGCCGGCGGAGGGGCGCGTCGTTCACCCGGGCGCTCCAGGCCTCCTGGCGGACGCCCAGCGCCCATCCGGCGGCGGCCGCGCCCACCTGACCCCAGGCATGGAGCCGGCGAGCCTCCACCAGGAGGAGGGCCGCGAGGGCCGTGACCCCGGAGAGCCCGTTGACCAGGGCCAGGGTGTCGCGTCCACGGAGGTCGAGGGGGGTGAGCCCGGCCCGGCGAAGGGTGTCGGGGCCCGGCATCTCCAACGGCCCCGCCTCGGTCTGTATCAGGGCCGGCACCGCCTCCCCGGCCAGGAGCCGGACCAGGGGAGCCAGGCTCACCAGGTCGCCGCTGGCTCCCAGCGATCCATCCCGGGGAATGACCGGCGTGATCCCGGCATGGAAGAGGGTGACGAGGGCCTCCACCACGTCGCACCGGACGCCCGAGGCCCCTCGGGCCAGCACGTGGGCCCGGGCCACCAGCACGCCCCGCGCAACCCGCCAGGGGAGGAGAGGGCCGCTCCCGGCATCCAGGTAGCGGGCCAGCCGGAGCTGATGGTCCTGGAGCTCCAGCCAGGATGATCTCGTGCCGCCCTCCGGACCGCCCTCGGTCGCCGAACCTACCTCCGCGTTTCCTCCGAAGCCGGTGGTCGCCCCGTAGATCGGGCTCCCCCCCTCCGCTGCCCGCCCCATGGCCGCCTCCAGGGCCGCAGCCCCGGCATCGAGGGCCAGGCCCACGTCCGGCTCCAGGACAAGCCGGGCTTCGGGGGCGTCCACCAGCTCCGCCAGTCGGGCGGGTGTGAGGGCGTCAAGCCCGAGGCGGAAGGCCCGAGTTCCGCCCATGCCCGGAACCTCCGGATTCCGTCCCGTCGTCACTCGACGCGGAGGCGAGCGACGCGCACGAAGGGGACCTCCAGTTCATCCAGCTCCACCCAGGCTGCAAGCCCCCCGGGCCCGAAGGCCATGGGGGTGCGGATGCCTCCCGCCGGGAGGGTCCCCAGGTAGTCGCCGTCGGCGGTCAGGAGGTCGATGGGGCCTTCCTCGCCGATCCCGGCGCTTCGCTCCACCCAGAGACGCCCGTCGGGGTCGGCGGCCAGACGGGTCACGACGGGGATCTCGTGCCAGAAGGACATTTCCTCCATCTGGCTCCGCAGCATCTCGCGGATCTGTTCCTGGGGGACCACCTGTGCGCCTCCACCTCCCGGCCCCTGCGTGACCATCTGGATCTGGGGCCCTCCCCCGGCTTCGAGCTCCGCGAGGCGGCGAGCCTTCTCCCCCGCCTGCTCCTCCGGACCCACCGGGACCGGGCGAATCTCGCGGCCCACGACCTGGGGAGGCGGCCCGGACTGGCCCTCGGCCCCGTAGATCCGGATCTGGTAGGCCGAGGAATCGGCCAGCGCCAGGCGTCCATCGGGAAGGGCCGCGAAGTGCACGCCGGGCTCCAGAGCCCGGGAGATGGAGACCATCATGGCCATCCCCCCGCCCCCGCCCTGGCTTCGCGGAGGCTCCCGCTCCGGCCTCCACGCATCCAGGACCCGCTCCCTGGCACCGCCGTCATGGGACGCATCCAGCGACCAGCGGTACACCGGGGTTGTGGTGGGGGGAGTCGGCGGCCCTCCGCCCGGTGTGGCCTCAAACCGAAAGCCCTGGGTATGGGAAAGGACGGCGTCGGCCCCGAATCGCTGGAGCCGCGAGCCCGGCAGGGAGCCGTCAGTGTCGTAGCGATGGGAGCGCTGGAAGCTCCCGTCCGGCCCGAAGACCAGAAACGCCTGGTGCCCGTTGTCGGCCACGACGATTCGCCCGTCGGCCAGGACCTGCACACCCACGGCGTTTCGCAACTCGCCGGGGCCGTCGCCCTGCACCCCGAAGCTCAGGAGATGTTCGCCGCTCTCGCCGACCACGTGGACCCGTCGCTGCTGCGGATCCAGGATGTGGAGGCGTCCGTCGTCTCCGAACGCCATCGAGGTGATGCGGGTGAAAGCATCCCAGGTTCCACCCTCTCTGGACCCCACGCGGTAGAGGTCCTCCGCCTCCAGGTCGAGGAGCACGTCGCCGTCCGCGAGGCCCGGGGTGGCGGTGCCGCCGCCGCAGCCGGCCAGCAGGACCACGAGCAGAAGGAGCCCGGGCAGCGGAATGCCGGGGAGCCGAAGCCTGGGCAGTACAAGCCCCGGCAGAGCAGGCAGGGGCAGACGGCGGGGAGCGTAAGACGCGGGGCGTCGGCGGAACATCATCATGGTGGAATCCGGGATGCGCGGGGAGCGAGGAGGGAGAGGCAGGAACCAGGGGGGAGGCCGACCCGCACCCTTCACGGTGCAACCGCATGCCGCCAGTTGCCGCCGGTTCACGGTCCTTGCACCTTGCCGGTCATGATACCACCGCGCTCCTCCCCCATCCACCCCGATCCCTCTTCGGGCACCCATCCCCTCGGCATCCATCCCGAGATCGCGCGTTCCCCCACGCTTCCCGGGTGGGCCTACGCCGACCCCGCGGTTCACGACCGGGTGGTGAACGAGGTCTTCGCCCCGAGCTGGCAGTGGGTGGGCGACGCCGGGCAGCTCCGTGCCCCCGGGCACGTTCTTCCGGTGACCCTCCTCCCCGGTTCCCTGAATGAACCCCTGGTGCTGGCCCGGGGGGACGACGATCTCCGCTGTCTCTCCAACGTCTGCACGCACCGGGGCGCCCTGGTGGTGGAGGGCGAGGGGCACGTGAAACACCTCCGGTGCCGCTACCACGGACGCCGGTTCGGCCTGGACGGGTGCCTGCTTCACATGCCCGAATTCGAGGGCGTGGAGGGGTTCCCGGCGCCCGAAGACGACCTGCCCCGCCTCCCCCTGCAGGGATGGGGGCCCCTTCTCTTCACCCGGCTGGAGTCGGAGGCGTTGGCGGGGCGCGGCCTCGAGATGCCCTGGTCCACCCCGTCCGGCGAGGGCTGGATCGACCCCGTGGAGGCCCGGGTGGGGTTCCTTCCCTGGGAGGAGTTCCGCTTCGATGCGGCCAGCTCCCGGGACTATCTCCTCCAGGCCAACTGGGCCCTCTACGTGGACAACTACCTGGAGGAATTCCACATCCCCTACATCCACGGCGGGAGCCTCACGGGGGCGCTGGACTACGATGCGTACCGCACCGAGCGCTTCCGCTGGGGGAACCTCCAGCTGGGGGTGGCCAAGGGTGATGACCCGGTCTTCGACCTCCCCGCCGGGCATCCCGAGGCCGGGGAGCGGGTGGCCGCCTTCTACTTCTGGCTTTTCCCCAACCTCATGCTGAACGTGTACCCCTGGGGGCTCTCGGTGAACGTGGTGGAGCCCCTGGGCGTGGCCCGGACCCGGGTGCGCTTCCGAAGCTATGTCTGGCGTCCGGAGCTCCGGGACCTGGGGGCCGGCGGGGCCCTTCACCGGGTGGAGATGGAGGACGAGGAAATCGTGGAGTCGGTCCAGAAGGGGGTCGCATCCCGCCTCTACCGGAGCGGACGGTTCTCCCCTCGCCGGGAGGTGGGGACCCACCACTTCCACGAGCTCCTGGCGGGTGTCCTCAGTCCCGCTGCGGCTGCGGGTCCTCCTCCGGAAGGGGGGTCGCCCTCCAGTCCACCCCGATGAGGTTCTCGGTCCAGCGACGCACGCCCTCCTGGTTTTCCCGCTCGAGCGCAGCGGCGGCGGGGTCGGCGGGGGCCTCCTTCGCGAAGTAGCCTCCCGTGGTGCCGGCGACCTCCGGGGAGGTAGCCACGTGGAGGGGGGTCCTTGCTCCCTGCTCGGGGGAGCGGGCCACCATCCGCAGAATGGGCGAGAGGGTGCGCCGGATGATCCCGGACGGGAGAAAGTCCATGAGGAGGCCGGTGGGGGCGAGTCCGGGATGCACGGCGTTCACCGTGATACCGGACCCCCGGAGGTGCTCGGCCAGATCAAAGGTGTGCAGGAGGTTGAGGAGCTTGGACTGGGCGTAGGCATGGAGCCCGGAGTACCCCCGGGGCCCCTCGAAGGCCGTCAGGTCCAGGCGCTTGGCATGCGCTCCCGACGAGAGAATCACGATGCGGGCCGATTCCCCCGAGCCCGGGGTGCCCGCCGCCACGAGCCCGGGCATCAGGTGATGCGTCAGGCGCACCGGGGCCAGGTGATTCACGGCGAGGGTCCGCTCTCTTCCCTCCGGCGTGACCCGGTAATCCCGCGAGGCCACGCCCGCGTTGTTGACCAGCAGGTGGATCCGGGGGTGCCGGACCAGCAGGGTTCCGGCGGCGTCCCGGATGGCGTCCCCCAGGGCCAGGTCGGCCGCGACCCACGAAAAGGCAGCGGGAAGGGCGGGTTGAGGCGAGGGATCGAGGGCCTGGGCGAGATCAGCCACCGTCTCCCGGCCCCGCTCCGCGGAGCGGGCCACCACGGCCACGTGAAATCCCGCCCTGGCCAGCCCCAGAGCCGTGTGGCGACCGATGCCCTGGCCGGCACCGGTGATCACGGCCACGGGACGGTCGGTTGCGCTGGATGAAGACGGGGACGGAGTGGGAGCTTCCGGAGACGTCATGGAGAGGCGCGGGGCCGAGGGGTGGACAGGAAGCCGGGGGGCCGGCCCCTTCGATGAACCCCCCGGGCGCGGCGGGGATCCCCTTTACCGCGATCCGGCGGGGGGCTACTATTGAGGCCCCGCTCGAACTCGACCGAAGAGACTCGACGAATCCGAACGGGCAGCATGCGAGTGAGGGTCGCCGGTCGGCAGGTTTGCCTGCACGGCCGGAGGAAAGTCCGAGCTCCACAGGGCAGGGTGCCGGGTAACGCCCGGGCGGCGCGAGCCGACGGAAAGTGCCACAGAAAGCAAACCGCCGATGGCTTCCTTCGGGGAGCACAGGCAAGGGTGAAAGGGTGCGGTAAGAGCGCACCGGGCTCCTGGTAACAGGGGTCGCATGGCAAACCCCACCTGGAGCAAGGCCAAGCAGGGGCGACGGAGCTGCCCGCTCCATTCGAGTCCCGGGTCGGCTGCATGAGCGGCGTGGCGACACGCCGCCCAGAGAAATGACACTCACCTGCCTTCGGGCAGGGACAGAACTCGGCTTAATCGCATGCGGCCCCTCGCGGGGCCCACTGACGCGCCCGTAGCTCAGCTGGATAGAGCGTCGCCCTCCGGAGGCGAAGGCCAGAGGTTCGAATCCTCTCGGGCGCATGACGCAGGACGGTAGAACACGATCCGAGAGGATCTGCGAAACGCAGTGAAGCTCATCCTCTCGGGCGCATGACGTAGGACGGTAGAACACTATCCGAGAGGATCTGCGAAACGCAGTGAAGCTCATCCTATCGGGCGCATGAAATCGGCTGGTGAGGACCTTTCCGAGAGGATCGGCGAAGCAGAGCGCAGCTCATCCTCTCGGGCGCATGACGTAGGACGTGACGACGAACGACAACGGGGGCCCTGCGCGAGATTCGACGCGACGGGTTCCCGTTTCGTTTTTCTCCCCGGGTTCTTCCCGGGTTCGTCCGCTGGGTCTTCTTCGGGGCGCAGGGTATCCGGGACCATCGTCGACTCGTAAATTGTGGCATCCCGAAATTGGGGTGCCCGTTCACCTGTCCCTCGTTCCCCTGCCGCTGCCCCTGGCCTGGAGGCGCCCATGCATCCCCGCGTCCTGCCCGACTCCTTCCGGCTCCGCCGTTCAGGGTCTCGTCCCGGCCTGGGGGTTGCCGTGGCCCTGATGGTCTCCCTGGCCGGGTGCGGAGGAGACTCCGCCGACCGAACGCTGACACCGACCCCGGACGCGCCCGTGGAGCGACCCGACGGGCCCCTGCCCGAGGGGGCGCAGGCATGGTCCTTTCTTGGCCAGGCGCTTTACCCGCCTCCGCTCCCCATGGAGGTCCGGGGTGCCCGGGAGGAAGACCTCGAGGCCGCGCTCCGGGATCGGAGCGATGACCCCGAGGATCCCGAGCTCTGGATCTGGGTCGGCCGCCACAAGGCCTACCTGGGCGAATACAGGGAAGCCGTGGCCACCTTTTCGGAGGGCCACGAGCGCTTTCCCGAGGATGCCCGGTTCCTGCGCCACCGCGGGCACCGCTGGATCACGCTCCGCGAACTGGAGCTGGCCCGGCAGGACCTTCGGGCCGCCACCGAGATGATGGAGGAGACCGGCGGCGAGATCGAACCTGACGGACTTCCGAACCCGGCAGGCATCCCCCTCACCACGCTCGCCTTCAACGCCTGGTACCACCTGGCCCTGGCCGAGTACCTGGCCGGCGACTTCGAGGCCGCGCTTTCCTCGTGGGAGGCGACCCTCGCCGTGTCCGGGAATCCCGACCTGCAATCGGCGGCCCGGTACTGGCTTCACCTCACCCTCCGGCGCCTGGGGGAGGAGGCCCGCGCGGCCGAGGTCGCCGCTGCCGTCTCGGCCGACGAGGAGCTCCTGGAGAACCACACCTACCGGGACCTTCTCCTGCACTTCCGGGGAGATCTCCCGGCCGAAGCGGTGCTCCCCGCCGACGGCGAGGGGCTGGCCTCGGTGACGGCCCTCTACGGCCTGGGGATCCACGCCCTCCTGGAGGGTGACGAGATCGAGGCCCTCCGGCGCTTCCAGGAGATCCTGGATCGCCCGGACCAGTGGCCGGCCTTCGGGTACGTCGCCGCCGAGGTGGAGATGGCCCGGAGGGGCCGGAGGTAGCGGGTTCCGCCTGCGGCCTTGTAGGTTCGTCGTCATGTCCAGCCCCACCTCTCTCCAGGCCGCCCTCCGACGGACCCGGCCCTTCCGCTCGCCGGCGCAGGAAGCCGGGATCTCCCTCCTGCGCGCCGCCGATGCGTTCCGTCGAACCCTCGCCGAGGTGGTGGTCCCCCACGGGATCACCATGCAGCAGTACAACGTGCTGCGGATCCTGCGTGGCGCCGGCGCCGCCGGCCTTCCCACCCTGGCGGTGGGGGAGCGCATGATCGAGCGCACCCCGGGGGTGACCCGCCTCCTGGACCGTCTCGAGGCCGACGGACTGGTGATCCGTACCCGCTGCGAGGAGGACCGGCGCCGCGTGTTCGCCCGGATCACCGACGAGGGGCTCGAACTCCTGGCCCGCATCGACGCGCCCCTGGCCTCCGCCGAGGAAGGGGTCTTCCTCGACTTCGATGACGACGAGGTGCGGGCGCTGGCCGGCGAGCTCGAGCGGGTCCGGGGTCACCTGGAGGCGGGGAACGACGAAGGGGCGGAAGGAGCGGAAGGGGCAACCGCACCATGACTCCGCTTCATGACCCGCCGCGCTTTCCCCGGGGATTCCGCTGTGCGTCCCGGCACGTGGGGCTCAAGGCCTCGGGGCTGGACCTGAGTCTCTTCGCATCGGACGTGCCGGCCACCGCCGCCGCCCTTTTCACCCGGAACCACTTTCCCGGCGCCCCCATCATCCTGGGCCGGGAGAGGATCCGCGCCGGGCGCCTTCAGGCGGTGGTGGTCAATGCCAAGGTGTCCAACGTGGCCACGGGCGAGGAGGGCGTGGAGCATGCCCGCCGCATGGGTCGGGCCGCCGCCCTTGAACTCGGGGTGGCACCGGAGCTGGTCCTCGTCAGTTCCACGGGCGTCATCGGCCGGCGGCTTCCCATCGAGAAGATCGAGGCGGGGCTCGTGGGGATGGCGGACGAACTGGGCGAGGATCCCCGGCTCGGGGCCGAGGGGATCATGACCACCGACCGGGTGCCCAAGGCCTTTTCCATGGAGGTGGGCGGGGCCACGCTGACCGTGGTGGGGAAGGGGGCGGGGATGATTGCCCCCAACCTGGCCACCATGCTGGTCTACTTCTTCACCGATGCCGAGGTGCCGGCTCCGGAGCTGGATGCCCTCCTGAGGGAGGCAGCACGGGACTCCTTCCAGCTGCTTTCGGTGGACACGGACACGAGCACGTCGGACACGGTGGCCATCCTTGCCAACGGGCATGCAGGTCGCGTGGATGCGGCGGACTTCCTCCATGGGCTGCGGGAGCTTTCGGTCCGCATGGCCGAGGCCATCGGGCGGGACGGCGAGGGTGCCACCAAGCTGCTCCGTGCCCAGGTGACGGGAGCGGCCACGGCAGAGGAGGCGCGGCTGGTGGCCCGGGCGCTGGTGGAATCTCCCCTGATCAAGACCATGGCCTTCGGTGCCGATCCGAACGTGGGGCGCATTCTCATGGCCGTGGGGAAGTGCGTGGACTGCCGGATCGTGCCGGAGCGGGTGGGGGCCCGCCTCCAGGGCCTCGAGGTGGTACGCGGAGGCGCGGCATTTCCGTTCGATGAACCCCAACTCCGGTCCCTCCTGGCGGGGGATCCGGTGGACATCGAGGTGGAGCTGGGGGTGGGCTCCGCCGAGGCCCGGGCCTTCGGGTGCGATCTGACCGAGGGGTACATCCGGGAGAACGCGTCCTACGCCTCGTCCTGAGGCATGGCCCCCGGCATCAGGGGGTAAGGCCCGGCGGCCTCGAAAGAGTCGGGCTGAACCCTACCCCCCGGCGCCCGGTTCTTGTATAATTTCCTGCTGTACCACCCGGGAAGCCGCGGGTTTCCCGGGCGGTCGGTCCGGACGTTTTCTCGTCCACCCCGCCGGATGTCCGTC